>CAZNTU010000329.1:0-5261 GCA_964575975.1 uncultured Desulfobacteraceae bacterium | reverse complement strand
AGGACATCGACAACAGCGACCGGAAAAAGACCTTGGACTTTTTCGTCGCCGAAAAGGCGACCGAGGGAAGGTTCGTCGTACAAGAAAAGGCCCACGGGGCCAATCTCTCCTTCTGGTACGACGGGAAGGAATTGAAGTCGGCCAAGCGTGGCGGGTTCATCGAAGACGATTTCTACAACTACAAGCAGGTCGAGGAGAGGAACGAGGACAGAGTGAAGCGCGCCTGGAAGCTTTTGAAGGAAAAAGGGTTTTCCTTCGAGGTTTTGACGATCTACGGAGAACTGATCGGCGGAACCTACCCGCACCCGGACGTGGAGAAGGACAAGAGCGCCACGAAGGTCCAAAAGGGGATATTCTACAGTCCTTCCAACGAGTTTTACGCCATCGACATTGCTTTGGACTACGAGCTGGCCGATGTCGATACCTTCGAGGAAATCATGGAAAAGACCGGTTTTCTGTACGCGAAAACCGTTTTCTCCGGCACGTTCGATGAGTGCCTGAAATATCCCAACCGTTTCCAGTCCCGTATTTCCGAGTGGGTGGACCTTCCGCCCATAGAGGAAAACGTCTGCGAAGGAGTGGTGATCAAGGCCGTCCAGCCCCGGTTTCTATCGGACAGAACCCGCGTAATCCTGAAGAACAAAAACGAAAAATGGGCGGAAAAGGCCATGAAGCGAAACCGCCCGAGCAAACTCCCCGACAAGCTCTCCGAGGGAGCTTCGACGCTTCTGTCGGAACTGGATTCACTGACCACCGAAAACCGGCTGAGAAACGTCCTGTCCAAGTTCGGCCCCGTGAAGGACAAGGATTTCGGCAAGCTGATCCAACTCTTCGCGGAGGACGTCCTGAAGGATTTCCGTAAAGACCACGAAGAATCCTTCGCCGCCTTGGAAAAAAAGGAGCAAAAGCAACTGACCCAAAAACTGAGCCAGAGCTGCGCGTATCTCATCCGGACAAATTTCCGAAACATCCTCGACGGCGAGTTCTGAAAAATGACAGAAAGGAGGCCCGTATGAAGATCGTCGCCGCTCCGAACGCTTTCAAAGGCTCCTTGACCGCCCGCGAGGCGGCGGAGGCGATGAAGGAAGGCATTGAAAAGGTGCTTCCGGATGCGGAGATAGCGCTTGTCCCGGTGGCCGACGGAGGGGACGGCATGGTGGAAGTGGCGGCGGAGGCCTTGGGAGGAGAAGAGCGCAAGCTTATGGTGACAGGTCCACGTTACGAACCTGTCGAGGCCAAGTTCTGCTACGTTCCGGGAAAGGAACTCGCGACCGTGGAAATGGCTCTGGCCAGCGGATTGGCCCTTCTTTCACAAAGCATGCGCGATCCCGCGTCGACTACGACCTTCGGCACGGGGGAATTGATCAAAGCTTGCCTGGATCTTGGCGCCAAGCGCATTGCGGTCGGCATCGGGGGAAGCGCCACCAACGACGGCGGAATCGGCATGGCCCAAGCCTTGGGCGTCCGCTTTCTGGACAAGGACGGCAACGAACTGAAGGGAATCGGAGCCTCCCTCGCCGGCATTGGAAAAATCGACCTGTCCTGTCTCGACCCAAGGGTAAGAAACGTCCGGATCGAGGCGGTCTGCGACGTGGACAATCCCTTGACCGGCCCGAGGGGAGCCGCGCGCATCTACGCCCCTCAAAAAGGAGCGACTCCGGAACAAGTCGAGGAACTGGACGCGGGGCTGGCGAATCTCGCGGATGTCATAGAACGGGACTTGGGTTTCGATGTCCGTTCGCTTTCCGGCGCGGGCGCGGCCGGAGGATTGGGCGCCGGACTGCACGCCTTCCTGGGGGCCGAATTGAAAAAGGGAATCGACCTTGTGTTTTCGTTGATCAAATTCAAGGACAAGATCAAGGACGCCGACCTTGTCCTCACCGGCGAAGGCCGGATCGATCGCCAGACGGCCTTCGACAAGGCCCCGGCGGGAGTCGGAGCGGCCGCCAAGGAACTCGGCGTCCCGTGCTTCGCCATAGCGGGTTCCGTGGGAGACGATTTGGGAGATTTGCACGCCCGCGGAATCGACGCTGTCTTCTGCATTGTTTCGGGACCCTCCACGCTCGATGATGCCATGAAGAACGGGAGAAAGCTTGTCGCGAAAACTGCGGAGCAAGTGGTTCGGGCGTTTGCCGCGGGGCGGGGGATGAAAATGCCGCCGGCTTTTGTTCCCGTGGCGCCAAGTCGACGGCGAACGAATAATCGATAATCAGCGGTCGCCTCGCCGCAATTTCGACCCATTTCCACCCTTCGGATCGTCTGGAGACAAGTGGTCCGATCCCTACATTTTTTCCGCTTTCCCGAAATACAAAATTGTCGTAAAACCATATGGTTGACTCCCCCGAAACAAGCGACAAAAATGTACGTTTCGGTCCATTGACAGGGGCTGCCGCCTATTGGCCGGAAAACGCCTTGTTTCCCCGCCGACGGGAACATTTTTGTCGCCGAAAATTTTTGGGAGTTACAAAAATGTCTCGCAAAGAGCGGGAAGCGGCTGACGGCCGAAACCGGAAAGCTTCCGTAAGCTACCGTTTTCATTGATTATACGAAAACAACGTGCCGAATGGCACGACTGTTGCTCATGCATTTGGAGAAAGAATTGGAACATGCGCGAAAAATCGAACGATCAAACGGGCCGACTATTTCGGACGGACCAAGAGGTGACGGAAAAAGTGCAAAAGGCAAGGGAACAACAACTCGCGATGGCCTCCCAGACGTTGGCGCAAAAACGGCGGCGACTGGTGGAGGATTTTCTCGAGGGACACGAGGAAGATTTTCTCTCGTCGCACACCCAGGTCCTTGACGACTATTTCCGGGAAACGTTCGAGCACAGCATCGTCGGCCCTCGAATCGGCATCAGCAAGAACCCCTACGCCATGATCGCCCTGGGAGGATACGGCCGCGAGGAGCAATGCATCCATTCGGACATCGACCTTCTTCTGCTCTTCAAGGACCAGGTGCCCGACGAGGCCGAGGACCTGGTGCGCGAGGTCGTCTATCCTCTGTGGGACCAGGGGATGGAAATCAGCCACAGCACCCGGTCCATCGGCGATTGCGTCCGCATGTCCGCCGAAGAATACGAAATCCTGACGCCCCTGCTGGACGCCCGTTTCATATGCGGCATTTCGCCTTTGTATATGGAACTGATCAACCAAGTCAGGGAAAAGGTCTTGAAAAGGCAAGGAGACAAGATCACTTCATGGCTCGTGGAAAAAAACAAAGACCGCCACAAGCGTTTCGGGGATTCGGCCTTTTTGCTGGAACCGAACATGAAAGAGGGCAGGGGAGGGCTCCGGGACTACCATACGCTGCTTTGGATCGCCAAAATAAAGCGGCGCATCAAAAGGCGAAGGGATCTTGAAATCCTCGGATTTCTTTCCCACGACGAATTTTTTTCCCTTTCCGAGTCCCTTAAGTTCATGTGGAACGTCAGAAACCGGATGCACCGCATTACCGGAAGAAAGTGCGACCAGCTTCATTTCGAGTACCAGATTCGCGTTGCGGAGTCGATGGAGTACGTGGAAAAGAACGGACTCCAGCCGGTGAACCAGTTTTTGGGGGACCTTCACGGACATATGGAGTTTCTAAAGCGCCTTCACATGAACTTTCTTTACGAACTGGAGGTCTCCACCAAGAAGAGCGGCAAAATACGAACCATGAAGAACATGAAGTACGACGGCATCGAGATCAAGCGCGGCATGTTGTATTTCAAGTCGCCCGAGGACATCCTCGGATCGCCCGAGCTTCTTGTCAGAATTTTCGAGGAAAGCGCGCGTCTGCAGATTCCGTTGAGCATCGAGGCCCGCCGTCTTGTCAAGGATTTCGTCCGGTTGATCGACGGCAATTTCCTGAAATCGAAGACCGCCCTCAAATCCTTCGAGAGGATTCTGGAAATCCATTCTCCGCAGTTCAAGGTTTTCGACGACATGCTTTATACCGGCTTTCTTCCCAGGTACATTCCGGAGTTCGGGGACGTGCTGAACCGGATTCAATACGACAACTACCACTTGTACCCGGTGGACAAGCATATGCTTCGGACGGTCCAGACGATCAAGAATTTCGGCACCTCCGAGGATCAGAGCGGGCATCCCCTGTGCGGGGAAATCTACAAGGATCTCAAGGATCGCAAGCCGGTCTTGTGGGCGGCGCTGCTCCACGACATCGGAAAAAGCGTGCCCGAACACGGCCATTCGGAGCGTGGCGAGAAGATGGCGAAGGAAATCCTGGCGAGCAAGGGCTACTCCCAAAAAATCATAGACATGGTCGGATTCCTGGTGAAGGAGCATCTTCTTCTGGCCAAGACCGCCATGCGTCGGGACATCAACGACGAAGAGACTTCGATCAACCTCGCCAGAAAAATCGGCGACCCCGAAAAGCTCAAAATGCTCTACCTGCTCACGGTGGGCGATTCCATCGCCACGGGTCCCAAGGCCTGGAACAACTGGACCGGCATTCTTTTCAGAAGCCTGTTCCTGAAAGTTCTCAACATCCTTGTGAAAGGGGAGCTGGCATCCGCGGAAGCCATGGAGGTCGTGGAGAAGAAGCGCGGAATGGTCGAGGCGCTGGCCAAGACGGCCCAAGAAAAAAAAGACCTGGAAAGGCTGTTCAACTTCATGTCCCCCAGATATCTCCTTTGGGCGCCGTCCGAGGAGATGTACCATCATATCAAGCTGTTTCAAAGGCGGGAAGACAAGCCGTTCGTCTGGGACGTCGAGCGTTCGGTCGATTCCGACACCCGCACCGTGACCATATGCGCCAAGGACGCTCCGGGGCTTGTTTCCAAGATCGCCGGGGTGTTCACAT
This sequence comes from uncultured Desulfobacteraceae bacterium, assembly GCA_964575975.1. GTDB lineage: Bacteria > Desulfobacterota > Desulfobacteria > Desulfobacterales > SKZT01. Next base: position 458 of record CAZNTU010000329.1, on the reverse strand, counting down.
TGAACGGGATTAACATTTTGGACGTCCAGGTATTCACCTGGCGCAACAATATCGCGTTGGACATTTTCAAAGTCCAGCCGCCGCCGGATCAGGTGTTCGAAAAAGAAAGATGGGCCCGGGCAGCCGAACATCTGACGGACGCTCTTTCCGGAAAATTGGATTTGAAGGAGGCGTTGAAGGAAAAGCTCGCGATGTATCGAACGCCTGCGATCTCCAGGTCCGGAAGGGAAACGCGAGTGGTGGTGGACAACGAAAGTTCCAGTTTTTTTACTATCCTGGAGGTCTTCACCGACGATTTTCCGGGACTGCTGCACTGCGTGACGGACGCCCTTTTCGCCTGCAAGCTGGATATATGGGTGGCCAAGATCGCCACCAAAATCGACCAGGTCGTGGATGTCTTCTATGTGAGGGATTTCGACGGCCAGAAGGTGGATTCTCCCGAGCAGGAGGAAACGATC
>CAZNTU010000328.1:0-5312 GCA_964575975.1 uncultured Desulfobacteraceae bacterium | reverse complement strand
CGGCGGCTCGATTGCTGCCGCGTACGAGACTACAACCTGGTTAAATCAAAACGGTATAAAGATCCTGAGCAATAAAAAAAATACTTTATTTTCCAGGATCTTAAAACAGAGGATTGGAAGTAAAGGGTGGCAAGCGACAATGAAAAACCGTATTTTCCCGATTTTTTATTCCGCATTACTGATAACAACAATGCTTTACCCCTTTGATTTTGATTTTCTAATCAACCATGCCAGATGGTTGGAATTTGAAAATGGAATTCACTTCAAGGAAAAAGGACAAATCATATCCAAAGAGAACACCTTCGAACTATATGAAAAGCTCGTAAACGGAACTGGCTTGACAATCGAGGTGTGGATCAAGACGAGCGATTTGATGCAAAGTGGTCCAGGCAGGATCATCTCCTACTCCATTGACAACCACCATCGCAACTTCACCCTGGGCCAGTCGAAAGACAATCTGGTCTTCCGTTTGCGAACGGAACAGACTGATCTAAATGGAGTCTTTCCCCACATGGTTGTTCCACATATTTTCGAAACCCTGGATAAAATCCATATTGTCGTAACATACGATTTTGAAAGACAGTGCATCTTCATCAATGGAAAAAACTTTACCTGTGATGATGTACCGAAAGGAACCTTCTCCAATTGGGATTCCGCTTGTAAATTGGTTGCAGGCAACGAGGTCAATGGAGAACGGCCATGGATAGGAATGATTTACTATGCGGCTATTTATGATCAAGCTCTGGACAGCGAAGAGGTAAAAAAAAAATTCGGCTATGGTATCCCCGTTCCAGAATGTTCAAAAACGGAGGAAGCCGGATCTCAGACCTGTCCGCTCGTCTGTTACCGGTTCAATGAAAAGAATATCGACTTGATAAAAGACACTGGAACGGGAGGTATCAACCTGGATCTTCATATTCCCAACAGACTACCAGTTACAAGAATTTTGAATATCGATCATTTAAATTACCCGAATATGTTTTTACGATGGAGTAATTTATTTCATATATTTATTTTTATTCCTCTTGGCATCTATTTGCATCGATTCTTAACATCGCATGTTGAATCGAGGTTATACATTGTTTTCATTATTTTGATAATTGGATTAGTTCTTTCATTAATGTTTGAAATCCTGCAGTACTTTTTACCTGACCGTGGATCTTCGATCATCGGCTTAATTGCCAATTTAATTGGTTTGTGTTTCGGTATCATATTGGTTCAATATCGATTGAAACAGGCAAGCATGCCAAAATAAAAAATCCCATGCTTCTATAGAAAGTTTCGAAGAGGAAAGAATAAGGCCATTTTTCAGGAAATCCTATGAAATACGTATTTTTCGTTTTACTAACCCCCTTTCTTTTTTTAAAGGAAGGGGGTTAGTTGTTTAGAACGTTTAAATTACGTTAATTCAACCGCACATCTAATGCAGTCGCAAAAAGATATGACAGTATCAATCAATCTGCGATGAATATCAAGTCATCCCAGTATTTTTTACCGATACCGTCGCTCCATACACCGAATGTTCCGGAAACAAGCCTGTTTGAAGTGTCGTCATAGGCATCGATTTGCCATTGAGGTGGTTCCGAAGTGTTTTCCGGCCAGACTTTAGCCAGAATTTCAGTTTGTACGCCTGTTTCTCGAACCAGGATGCGGAATCGATACCACAGATTGGCACTTGGAACTATACCGGTATCTGTAGTGCCGAAGACCTGTAATGTTTCCTTAGGATGAGATTCAATGTGAAATGACGAATGGTTGTCGTTTCCTAGGCGATAGTAGGTATCCGTAAAGGGGTAATGACTTAAAAAGGTCACGCCTATTCCTCCATCGGGAGACGTCAACATCATTCGGCCGGAATATTCAAACGAAGACAAATTCTCGATGTAAAACCTTGTATGATGAGAATGAATGTCGCTCTCGGTTGAGTTCGTGCCCAGAACATTATTTTTTGCGACAGTAAAAACCTTAAAAAGGTTGTCGTCTTCCATCATACTGTTGTTTGCCAGAGTGTCTAACCAATCGGAGGGGTCTTCTCCGGTCGAATAGCTCTCGAAATCCTCCATAGTTGCGGTAGCCTGCAAAGTCGCGGCGATCAGGGTGATGTTGCCGTCGGGAAAATCGGGTTCCATCTGGTAGCGGATCAGGAGCGCCTGCCCGTCCGAGGCGGCCGCGTAGTCAAGCGTCACCACCCGGTCGTATATTCCCGCGGAGTTTTCAAAATGGACCACGTACGGAGGGGCGCTGCCGTCGCTCAAGGACACCTCGAGCCTGGCCCGGGAATTCCAGCCGCCCAGGTAGAGACGAAGCAGTCTGGGCGAGGCGTCCGCCTGCACGCTCAGCTCGTAGCCGTTGCCGACGCCGGGGAAATACAGCCCGCTCGTCGTACCGGCCGCGTTTGCGGTTGGAGCGCCGCCGTTCCACGAAAAGGCGGTCCGCGCGTCGCCGAATCTTCCGTACTGGTCGGTCAGGGGCGTGAAATCACCGATCTGGCCGCCTTCCTGCTTCCCGTTGAAACTGTGCTTGTCCGCGAGACCCCAATGGGTCCAGTCGGCGGTCCCTTCCGAGGAGAGGTCCTTCTGGGCGGGCGGCTGGCTTGCGCTGCCGTCGAGATAGGCGTCGGAGGATGACGGAGGAGACGGCGCGACCACGAAAGCGCTGCTCGCCGTCTGGCTGGGGGCGTATCCTTCCAGAAAGCCCCGGGCCTTTACCGTTGCGCTTTCGGCAAGCGTAAACGGACCCGCGTACTGCGGCGATGCCGCAGTGGGTTCGCTGCCGTCCGTGGTGTAGTAAATATCGGCGCCCGCCGTCTCCGCTTCGATGGAGACTTCGACGGCCCCGGTGTAAGTTCCTGCGGAGGGATAGATCGCTGGCGTGGCTACCGCGTCTACCCCGGGAGCCGCGTCGGCCTGCAAAGTCGCGGCGATCAGGGTGATGTTGCCGTCGGGAAAATCGGGTTCCATCTGGTAGCGGATCAGGAGCGCCTGCCCGTCCGAGGCGGCCGCGTAGTCAAGCGTCACCACCCGGTCGTATATTCCCGCGGAGTTTTCAAAATGGACCACGTACGGAGGGGCGCTGCCGTCGCTCAAGGACACCTCGAGCCTGGCCCGGGAATTCCAGCCGCCCAGGTAGAGACGAAGCAGTCTGGGCGAGGCGTCCGCCTGCACGCTCAGCTCGTAGCCGTTGCCGACGCCGGGGAAATACAGCCCGCTCGTCGTACCGGCCGCGTTTGCGGTTGGAGCGCCGCCGTTCCACGAAAAGGCGGTCCGCGCGTCGCCGAATCTTCCGTACTGGTCGGTCAGGGGCGTGAAATCACCGATCTGGCCGCCTTCCTGCTTCCCGTTGAAACTGTGCTTGTCCGCGAGACCCCAATGGGTCCAGTCGGCGGTCCCTTCCGAGGAGAGGTCCTTCTGGGCGGGCGGTTGGCTTGCGCTGCCGTCGAGATAGGCGTCGGAAACCGACCCGCTTCCTTCTTCTGGAATCAGCAAGGGAACCATTTTACAGAACGCGCTCTCATCGCCGCCTTCCGCATAAGCACTCGCCGCGAAATAATAAGTAGCTCCATTCTGAAGGTTTCCTATTTCGGCACGAGTTTCATTTGCCAAATCTATCTTTTCAAAATAATCTGTTTTACTTAAATTTTCGGACTTGCTATAGTAGAGATAGTGCCCTATGGTTCTTGAATCCGGGCTTGGTTGAAAAGTGACTTCCACCCTGGCCGCGTAGGCATTGATGTTGAACAAGGCGATTGCGATGGCGGTCAAAACAAAAATACCGAAGTGAAAAACCGCAGTCGATCCATACGGTCTGAAATCAATGTTCTTTTTCGATAGACACCCTACTTCGTCAAACATAAAACACCTCCTGTTAATTGGCATTGGCGGTGACCGTGCGAGATCCAGCCTCATACAGGCCAGTCGGCATCGTGTAAACCAGAATGTTGGTGGAATGGCAGCCCTCGTTTGTCAAACTACCATAGGGCTTGAAATCAAAACAGCAGGTTTCTCGGGGTTGTAAATTCGCACAACGATATTCAGTATCGGAACCCGGATCGATTCTTTCGTAGGAATTATCGGTTACCCCGAAACAAAGCATATACTCGACAAATCGTTCGTCGGAAGATGGATTCAGAGCAATCCCCGCTTCGGATGCCGAGACTTCGTGTACAGCAAAGGGGATGGATAGAAAAACTAGAAATAGCAAAACTAAACGATTCCGTTTGGATAACATTACGTACCTCCGTGCTATTTGTAGATGTCGCACATAAAGATGTAGTGCGTGCCGGATAAGGTTGGAGCAGCCACCAAGCGAAGAAAGCCTCCGCGAAAAGAGGTCCAATGCTCGCCCGGCAGCCCTGCGACCATATCGAATGCAATAAGAGATTTAGGCCAGTGGCTTTGCGTCCCAGACCTTTCGGAATGGTTTGCCTTTTCGGGCAATCGTCCGTTTTTCGCCTGTTTATTCCTTCATCAAGTCCTTTCATGTTTGGGGTTGACGTTTTCGTTCATCTTCGATCCTACAGGATTCTTGTCCTACAGGGACCTGCGAACGCGTGACCGACACATGCAAGACGAACGGTTCGTTTCCCGCGCCGAACCTTGCATAAATGCGACACAGTGGCAAAATGCATGCCTTGAATATTTCGATTGGGAGGAGAGGTTGTAAAAAACGCGGTATTCATGAACCCGCAAGAGGTTTGAAACAACTGCTGTGTAGGGCTTTTGGAGTTTTTTTATTTTATGGCGGGTTGGGGCCGGCAATAGACGCGGTCTCTTAAAATCAAAACCGATAATGCAATTTTTTCGGAATTCGGAGGTTCCGACGGAATTACCTTTTTGTAATCATGGATACCATCCAGTCGATTTCATTCCGAAAAATGTGTGGGCAAGAAGTGTGGCAATGAAAATTATCCGGTATGCGGGATGGGTTTTTCCTCCTTGATATTTTTCCGGCTTTGTTAGGTATCAGGGATAGGGGCTTCATGACTTGGGATTGTTTAAACACCGATTTTCTCAGTCGACTCTCGAGCCTTTCAGCGTGGACTGCCCGTCGGTCGGCGTGTTCTTTTTCATCCCCTACATACTGGAATCGGGAATTCTCGATATCCTCAAGGAATGCGACCTTCCCGAATCGAGCGACATAGGCTCCGTCCAGGCGTGTCTTTCGGTGCTGCTGCTCAAACTGATCGGAAACAAAAGACTGAGCCACATGGAAAAATACGACCGGGAACCCGGCCTCGGAGTGTTCGCCGGCCTCAACGTTCTGCCGAAGCCCACCTATATGTGTACCTATTCCTGCCGCTGTTCGCAGGAATC
>CAZNTU010000327.1:0-5319 GCA_964575975.1 uncultured Desulfobacteraceae bacterium | reverse complement strand
GTAAGAAAGGAGGAGTGCCGCTTGGTTAACAAACCCACTACGGAACAACTGGACCTTTTCGACTTCGAGTACCCGTGGCATGCCGCGGGATGCAAGAACGGAAAGCTTCCGAGGAAACTCTCCCTCTTGAGACAGAAGCTCTACCTCAAGGCGAAGCGGGAACCCAAATACCGATTCTATTCTCTGTACGATCGGATATTTCGGGAGGATGTTCTGAAAAGCGCGTATTTGCTCGTGCGCCGAAACAAAGGCGCTCCGGGCGTGGACGGCGTCGGTTTCAAGACGATCGAGAAAAGGGAGGGGGGCGTCGAGGCCCTCGTCCGCGAAATACACGAGAGTCTGAAGAACAAGACGTACGCTCCCTGCGCCGTAAAGCGCGTCTACGTGCCAAAACCCGACGGGCGGAAAAGGCCGCTGGGGATACCGACGATCGGGGACCGGGTGGTACAGATGGCCGCCCTGCTGATTCTGGAACCGATATTCGAGGCGGATTTTCTGGAGTGTTCCTATGGATTCCGTCCCGACAAATCGGCGCATCAAGCGCTGGAAGCCATTCGCCGGGGAATCTGCGAAGGAAGAACGGAGGTGTTCGACGCGGACCTGAAAGGCTATTTCGACAGCATACCGCACGACAGGCTTATTGCCTGCGTGCGCATGCGAGTGACCGACAGATCCGTCCTGAAGCTGATACGAATGTGGCTGGAGGCCCCGGTGGTGGACGTCGGCGACGACGGCAAACCCAAGATCGGGAGAAACAAGAAGGGGACGCCGCAAGGCGGAGTCGTGACGCCCCTTGCGCAAAAGGTAACTTGGCAAACTGGAGTTCCCCATCGAGCCTATTTGGGTGTTCGACCTCCGCAAGGGAATCGAGTGCCTGATGCGAATGTTCTCGTCGTCGATCAGAACTTCCTTCACAAGAAGCCGAAGCACCTTCTGTCGCTCGACGACGTCCGCGGAGTCGGCCGCGCTCCGCAATTTCCTCAAGAAGTCCTCCATGCCGTCGGCGAGTTTCAGCAACGCGGAGCGGCCGGTCAACTCGTTCTCGACGACGGCAAGCTGCTCGTTCAGCGACTTTTCCCTTTTTCTCAGCTCCGGCATCCGGCTTCGCAGTTCGTCCAACCGCACCAAGCCTTCCTGGTACGCGTCCAGCAGCTTGTCGACGCTTTTTCTTACGCGGGATATCTCCCTTTTCAACCCGTCCGCTTTTTGCCTTGCGGGGCCGGATTCCCGGATCGACCTCAACCGCCGTCGAAGCTCGCCGCGGATCAATTCCGGATTCTCGAGCAATTCGACGACCCGGTCCCATACCATCGCATCCAGCCGGTCCTGGCGAATCGGACCGCTGTCGCACACCGCCCCTTTTTCGTAGCGCCAGTTGTCGGAGCCCAGGCATCGGTAGTAGTATATTTTACTTTTGCTCGTCCGCGTCGAGGTCCTGTAGTAGGCGTATCCGCATTTTCCGCAGGCGACCATGCCTTGCAGCAGCGACGGCTCCTTGGTTCGCCTTTTGGAAAAACGCTTGTTTTCCTCCAGCCTTTCCTCCGAGCGAAGAAAGTCCTCCGTACTCACTATCGCCGGAACGGGGATCTCGATCCATTCTTCCCTGGGACGATTTTCGACGCAGCCGCATCGCGGCGAAAAACCGCCTTTCAGCCTCACGCGACGAGTGATCTTGCTCCTTTCCGCCGTTTTCGTCTTGCCGTAGCAAGCCGTTCCCTTGTACGCCGGGTTGCGAAGCATCGCCCACACGGTGCTGCGCTCCCATTTGGAAATACCCTTTCTGGTCGGCACGCCGTTTTCGTTCAGCCATCTTACTATGTCCGCTATGCTCGAGCCGTCCTCGACAAACAGAGCGTACACCCGGCGCACGACTTCCGCCTCCCGTTCCATCACCCGGTAGTACGCCGCGACGCCTTCGCTCTTTTTCACGTATTCGTAGCCGTACGGCGCTCCGGAAAGGACGCTTGCGGAACCGTTTTTCGCCCGATGTCTCTTGCCCCGCCGGGACCGCTCCGCAATCTGCGCGCGTTCGTACTCGGCTATCATGCCCTGGAACTGCAGCAAAAGTTCCTCTTCCGGCGTGGTCGCCTTGGGCGACTTGACGAAAACCACTTCCACGCCGTTTCGGGAAAATTCCTCGACAAGCAAAACCTGATAGGCGTACTTGCGGCTCAAACGATCGGGCGAATATATCAGCAGCGTATCGATTTGACCTTCCGAGGCAAGATCCCTCAACCGTTCCAGACCCGGCCGCGCCAGAGTGGAACCGCTGTAGCCCTCGTCCTTGAAAATCCAGTCGCCCGGAACGGCGTAGCCGTTGTTTCGGGCCTGGACGAGCAGGGCTTCGACCTGGCTGTCAATGGTGCGATCTTCCTTCTGTCGATCCGACGACACTCTCGCGTATATCCCCGCAATTCCCATGCTGCCTCTCCTTTGCCTTGCCGGTCCATGGTTTTGGTCCGGAATTTGTCGGGGACTAGAATCCGGTAGGCTTGAACCGTCTTTTTGTCCGCAAGTCTGTCATGGACGTATTCAAGCTCGACGGTCCTGTCGATCTTCCTTTTTCGAACGCTGACCCCGTCCATTTTGGAGAAAATCCTCCAACGTCTGGGTGACGATTTCGCTCAAACTCTTCCCCGACCGTTCCGCGTATTCCCGAAGCGCGCCTACAAGGCTCCGGGACAGTTTTACCGTAAACGCGATCTTTCGGTCGGGCACGGGAACCTCCTCCCCGATTCTCATCGCCTGTTGCACATAGCGGTAGGCCTGGCGCTTCGAAACGCCGTACTTTTCCGCCATTGCCTCCGCCGCCTTCGAGGCGGCGCCTTGTTCTTTCAACAGCGACAGCGCTGAATTTATCCGTTGAGCACGTTCGGCTTGAGTCGATTTCATAGTATGTCATATGCATAAAACCCTTTATGTCATATTGTCAAGGCTTTTTTGGACGAACATGCCTGATTACCTGTTCGAACTCGAAATTGCCTTTTGCGCAAGGGGCGTCGTCTCCCCGCTGCTGGCAAACATTTATCTTCACTGGTTCGACAAGGTCTTCCACTTCGACTCCGGCCCGTTCAAATGGGCTAACGCAAGGCTCGTGCGCTATGCCGACGACTTTGTGATTATCGCCCGCCATATCGGGTCTCGGATCGAAGCCTTTGTCGCGGACAAACTCGAGGAGTGGCTTGGTCTCGAACTCAACGCGGGAAAGACCAAAGTGGTCGATCTGAAGGAGAAGGGGGCGGGCTTTGATTTTCTCGGATACACGTTCAGGTACGACAAGGACCGCTTCGGTCGGAATCGCAGATATCTGAACGTGTTTCCCTCCTCGAAGTCCATCGCCGCGAGAAAGGAAAAGCTGAGGATGCTGATCGGCGGGAATCGCCGCCATATCCCGGCCACTTGTCTGATCGGGGAGGTGAATCGCCAGCTCGAGGGCTGGGCCGGATATTTCTCGTTCGGCTACGTCAAGCAGGCCTATGGGGAAATCGATTTCTTCGTCCTGCAAAGACTCTGCGGCCACCTTCGGCGCAAAAGCCAGAGACCTTTCAAGCCACCGGCGGGCACGACGTACTACAGACATCTGAAACGCTTGGGCCTGATCACCCTCTGTGCCCCAATTCTCAGGCCCCCCCGCGTGTGCTCTGTAGGTGAATTCCAAGGGAAAGCCGGATGAGGGAAAACTTCACGTCCGGTTTGAGGAGGGGGAGAGAGATAAGCGTATGCATGGCCTGCGGGCTCTTTGCCACGCCGCTCGAAAGAGCCGATACTACGGAAGCCAGTGGCCTAAACATCGTTTATCCTCTCCCTACTCTACCACGCGGCATCCCTTTTACCCCCAACCTTATTACCTTATTAAGTACTCGGAACAAAACAAAGTTGTCGCCGTTGCGCGCGATATACCGACGGCAAAGGCGGCGGCATGTTTATTTCGTTCCGGGGCCTAAAAGACAAGTCCATCTGGAGGATTTATGAGAAAAATCGCATCGCTAACGGCATTGCTTACATTTATATTGTTGTTTCCGAGCAGTGTCGTTCTATACACCTCGCCCCACGGCCGCATTGCCTATTGGGCGGACTGGCGGTTCTTGGGGTTGACCAAGACGGAGTGGGTCAATCAGCATGTGACGATCGGCATATTGTTCCTCTTTGCGATCTTTCTGCATGCCTATTGCAACTGGAAACCCATTGTCGCCTATTTGAAAAACAAAACCAGACAAGTCAGGATATTTACCCGTGAATTCAATATTGCGTTGATTCTCGTCGTTGTCTGCATTATCGGCACTTACGCGGAAATCGCGCCCTTTCGCTGGGTATCGACTTTCGGCGATTACATCAAAACGGAGGCGGCCCGCGATTACGGCGAACCGCCTTATGGTCGCGCGGAGCTTTCCAGTCTGAAAAACTTTTCCGCCAAGATGGGGTTGGATCTTGCGAAGAGCTTGATGCTTTTGCGAAACGCGGGCATCCAAGTCGAAAACGAACAACAGGTCCTGCTCGATATCGCCAAGAAGAACAACACCTCTCCGCAGCAATTGTACATGCTGATGAAACTGGAAGGGGAACCCAGTGGCGGAAACGTTTTTCCCGCCGAGCAGGGTAAGGGATTCGGGAAGCGCCGCCTGTCGGAAGTCTGTCGGCAATACGGACTGGACACAACCGAAGTACTCGAGGTTTTGGCAAGCGAAGACATTGCAGCGACGCCGGATTTAACCATCAAACAAATCGCCGAGCAAAACGGCATGGCGCCCCGCGAAGTTTTCACCGCAATACGCAATGCCGCAATGGAAAGGTGAAGACGCGAAACGTATTCCGTATGGCGTCCCTTTTTTTCGAAACCACGCTTTTTTTCAAGGTTCCCTCAAATTTTCAAAAGCATCTTGGCTATGGAGAAATAAATCAGCAGACCTGTGATGTCCACGATAGTGGTCAAGGCCGGACTGGCAACAACCGCAGGGTCCAGTTTCAACTTGGCCGCAACCAGAGGGAGAAGGGCTCCGACAATGGTCGAGGTAACTACTTGCAACCCCAAAGCGATGGAAATCGCGATACCAACTCGAATCAACGAATATTGTTCCGGCATGCTCGATCCGCCGCCGAAAAGGAGGACCCTTGCAAAGGCGATCACTCCCAGAAGGATCGCAAGCAACAGCGCGACCCTGAATTCCTTGGCGAGAATGCGAAGTATGTCTTTTGGCGCGACCTCTTTGAGGGCCAAGGCTCTCACCACCAACGTGGCGGCTTGGCTTCCCGTGTTGCCGCCTGTGTCGGCGAGCATCGGCATAAATGCCGCCAATACTGTGAATTGGAGCAACAATCCCT
>CAZNTU010000326.1:0-5347 GCA_964575975.1 uncultured Desulfobacteraceae bacterium | reverse complement strand
GGTTATGCGCTTTTTCAACTGGTCGGATTTATTCCCCAAATTCACGTTGACAAGTATCAAGGCTCCTATGCACAAAGCCATCGCGAATAAATATATCGACACCTGCCTCTTGACGTTATCTTTTTTCCTTGCCGCCCTGAAGGGCAGCAGATTGACGCGTATCATTTGTCATCCACCCTTCTTATGGCCAACCCCATGCAGATTGCCGCTTGGGGCGCAACTTGCTTCAAAAACGCCGCATCGATTCTATCGTCCGTGGCAATAGCCTTGAAAGGATTGATCGTTTCGACCTTGACCGATGTCTCGGTCGCGAGAAGCTGCCGAAACTCCTTAATATTCCCCCCCCCTCCGCCGAGATAAATGGTTTTGATATGGTCGTCCGGATATGTCGAATAAAAAAAGTCGAGGGCCCTTTGGATTTCGGTACACCAATCGGCGACAACCGAAGTGGTGATTTCCACAAGGTCGTCGGGCGACAACCGGTCCGAGTCCTTTGAAAATTTGATTTGCTCCGCCTCCTCCAGTGTGCAGTCGATCAAACTCGCAATCTTCTGGTTTACCTGGCCGCATCCAAGGGAAACATCCCTCATGAAAACGGAATCGGTCCCCTTCAGAATATTCAAGGCCGTCTTGCTGGAACCGATGTCTATCAGAGCCACGTTGTCGCTTTCCGGTTTGTAATTGAGTTCGAAGATGTTTTGGAGCGCAAACGAATCGACATCGATGATGCAAGGGTTCAACCCCGCCATTTGAACCAAATTCAAGTAACTGTCTACCATCTCTTTTTTGGCGGCAACCAGAAGCACGCTCATCTGACTGCTGTTCTCTTTTTCGCCGAGAATCTGAAAATCAAGGTTTACATCGCTTATATCGAACGGAATGTACTGTTCCGCCTCGAACTGTATCGTCTCCTGAAGCTGCTCTTCCGTCATGGATTGCACGTTGATCTTTTTGACAATCACCGAATAGCCGCCTATGGAGACGCATACATTCTGTTCCTTGATATTGTAGGCCTTGAACAATCTTTTGATGGCGTCGCTGACCTCCTCCGGATTTCTAATCCCCCCCTCCTCGATCGCTCCATGGGGAATCTCGATCATGCCGAATTTTTTCAGGAACAGATTTCCGCCCTTCTTCATCCCCGTCACCTCGGCCGCCTTGATCGTCCTCGAACCAATATCCAGACCGACCAAATGGTTTTTCTTGGAAAACAACATGTGAAATTCAATCCCCGAATATTTTGTTTTTGTCTTTCAAGTTGAAACCCAAAGCCAGCAATATTTTTCGTTGAGTTTCCATCCTGCAGGGCATTCCTTTTTCGATACGCGCTATGGTGATTGGCGAAATATTGGCTCTACGGGAAAGTTCGGCTTTGCTGATCAACAACGACTCGCGAACCTTCTTCAAACGATTTCCGCTCATCTGAGGAACCTATCCCTATTTATTATGGCCAAAAAATGTGTCAAAAAACTTTACAAGGCGGGAAAAAATGGTTGATACATTTCCCGGAAGAAAATCCCACTTGATTTTTTTTCGCTTGAATTTCGATCAATGTCAAGAAAAATATCAATCAATTATATATAATTTATGTACAATCGGAATATATTGCGGTTGACGTCCGAAACCCACTATATGTAGTATGGCGTATATTCGAAAAAAACCGGTCTTAAAAAAACACCTTCGGCCGAAAAAGGAGGAACTTTTGGAAAACGCGGTCAATCTGGAAATCATTCGTTGGCGCGACGGAAAAACTGAGCGGACCGGACAAGCCTTGATTTCGGAAGAACCTCTTTCGATTCGGGTTCAGGGCGCCCCCTATTCGGTCGTCATGAGGACCCCCGGAGAGGAGCGGGCGCACGCGGCGGGCTTCTGCCTTTCGGAGGGCATCGTCGACAAGCCCTCGGATATCGTCTCCTTGGCGCTTTGCGACGGTCCTGGCTCCAATGTGATCGCCGTGACGCTGACGCTCGAAAGGCAAAAAGCGATCGCCAGCCATTTGGACAGGCGCGAATATATAAGCCAGAGCAGTTGCGGCATTTGCGGCAAGCAGATTGTCGACGAATTACGCCAGGAACTTCGACCAGTCGACAAAAAAACGAAGATCGATTTGAAGAAGGGGATGGAGCGGCTTGAAAAGCTCGATCAGTGGCAGCCCTTGAGGGCGAAAACGCGGGCTGCTCATGCGGCGGCGATTTTCGACGAAAGCTTCGCGCTCCTTTCTGTCGCGGAAGACGTAGGACGCCATAACGCTCTCGACAAAGCGGCCGGGAAACTGTTCCTGGAGGAAAAACTGAACCGGGCGACTTTATTGGTCCTTTCTTCGAGAATAAGCTACGAACTGGTCCAAAAAGCGGCGCGAGCAAGAATTCCGATCGTATTCGCCATGTCCAGACCCACTGCCTTGGCCGTTTCCCTGGCGTCCGAACTGAACATGACACTCGCCTCCCTCGCAAAAGGAGGCGGGTTGTTCGTATATTGCGGCGAAGAGAGGCTAAGTTGATCCCAATGACAGGAGGCGGAACGACGCTGGAAAGGCCGCGGGTGGGAGTTGGAGTTATTGTGATCAAAAACGGCAAGGTGCTTCTGGGCAGGAGAAAAAATTCCCATGGAGCCGGATCATGGCAATTTCCTGGCGGTCATCTCGAGTTTGCGGAAACGGTTTTCCAGTGCGCCCTGAGAGAAGTGTCGGAAGAAACCGGGCTTGTTATCCAAAATCTGAGAACGGGCCCTTACACAAACGATTATTTTCGAAGCGAGGGAAAACATTACATAACGCTTTACGTGATCGCCGACTGGAAACATGGCGAACCGGAAGTCCTCGAACCCGAAAAATGCGAGGCTTGGCACTGGTTCAAATGGTCAGAGCTAACCCATCCTTTGTTTCTTCCGATCCAAAATTTGCTCAAGCAGGATTTTTCACCTTTTTAACTACCGTTTTATTATGCCGCCGGTTCACTCGCAAAGCTCGAACAAAGCCGCAGCCCCCATGCCTCCGCCGATGCACATCGATTCCACGCCGAACCTGGACCCCGTACGTCGCATATTGGCCAAGAGGGTGGCGCATAGTTTGGCCCCGGTGCATCCGAGCGGATGTCCCAAGGCGATCGCCCCCCCGTGGATGTTAACCTTTTCCATATCGATGCCGAGTTCCTTGACGCAATACAAAGCCTGACAGGCGAAAGCCTCGTTAATTTCGAAAACCCCGATGTCCTTTATCTCGAGCCCGGCCAGTTTCAACAGTTTCGGAATCGCGAACTTCGGACCGACCCCCATCTCCCGAGGGTCGCAACCAACCGTCGCATAGCATTTCAATTTCGCCAAAGGAAGCAATTCAAGCCTTTCGACCACATTCGCGCTCGTTATAATGGAGGCGGCGGCCCCGTCGGTAGTCTGGGAGGAATTGCCGGCGGTCACCGTGCCCCCGGGAGAAAAAACGGGCCTGAGTTTCGACAATGCTTCGACGGTCGTATCTTCGCGAATGCCGTCGTCGAAGGCTTGAATAAACGATTCTTTCCTGGACGTGCCGTTCTCGGCCTTCGCGTACCGAGTGGCGGGGGTGGGGACAAGTTCGTCGTAAAGGTTTTTCGAACGGGCCTCGGCCGCTTTTCTGTGGGAATGGTACGCGAATTCGTCCTGGGATTCGCGGGAGATTTTATATTTTTTCGCCACGTTCTCCGCCGTGATTCCCATGGCCATGTACAACTCAGGACGAGACCGCGCGTATTCCGGGTGAGGCCTGGGCATGTTCCCGCCCATCGGCACGATCGACATGGATTCGACTCCGCATCCTATAGCGACTTCGGACCACCCGGCCATCACCCTTAGCGCCGCCTGGCAAATGGCCTCCAGCCCAGAGGAACAAAACCGGTTTACGGTCGCCCCGGTGGTTTCCATCGGGAAACCCGCCATTTGCCCCACGATTCTTCCGATGTTCAACCCCTGCTCCGCCTCCGGGAAACAGCAGCCGGTCACGATGTCGTCAACATCGCTTTTCTCGAGGTTCGGGGCCCTTCCCATTGATGCGTTTACAATGAACGACAGAAGATCTTCCGGACGAGTGTCCTTGAAAGCGCCCTTTCCCATTTTACACCCCGGCGTTCGTACGGATGCCACAATATACGCGTCTCTCATAATCAGCTCCTTATAAAAAATTTGCCAATTTCAATTTCTGAGCGGCTTCCCGGTCTTGAGCATGTGCTCGACCCTGGCGCGAGTCTTAGGCTCCTTCCAAAAATCCACGAACGCCTCGCGCTCCAGCTTCAAAACGACCTCCTCGTCAATGTGCGAATCGACCTTGATGTCGCCTCCCGCGATGACATACCCGATCCTTTTCGCCAGAAACACGTCGTATTCGCTCGCCCACCCTCCCGCAAGCATGTTGTTCAATTCCATGGCGACCACTCCCTGTGCGGCGTCGCCGAATACCAGGAGGGGTTGTTTGACCGGAGACGCGTATCCGTCGTCGGCCATGCGCAAAACTTCCTTTTTGGCCTCTCCGATCAGACGATCCCTGTTGAAA
This sequence comes from uncultured Desulfobacteraceae bacterium, assembly GCA_964575975.1. Taxonomy (GTDB): domain Bacteria; phylum Desulfobacterota; class Desulfobacteria; order Desulfobacterales; family SKZT01. The sequence goes on along the minus strand of CAZNTU010000326.1, from coordinate 828 downwards.
ACAATCCGGTCGTCGGGACCGAGAAAACCCAAGGATCGAGCGTGGGCCGCCGACGAGGACACTTTCGCCAAGGCAATGGTCTGGAAAACCGGATCGAAAAACTTGGCCAAATCCAATCCCTTCACGTTGTCGGGTATTCGCCGGATGTATTTCTTCCATAGGTTCATGCATCCGCCTCCGGCGGGAAGCAGACCGACTCCGATTTCGACCAGCCCCATGTAAAGCTCCGCATGGGCTACGATACGGTCCGCAGCCCCTATGCAAATCTCGCACCCTCCTCCGAGCGTCAGACCGTAAGGGGCAGCGACGACTGGAAAAGAGGCGTATTTCGATTTTTGCATGACCTCTTGGGCATGTCGCAAAAACCGATCGATTTCGGCGAAATTTCTCTCCCTTGCCAGCGATCCGATATAATAAAGGTCGCCCCCGGCGGAAAACACGCCCGGAATTTTTTCGGTCTGATTTCCGATCACAAGCCCGACGCCGTTTTTTTCGACGTGGTCCAGCGCCTTGTCCATAAACTCGATAATTTCTTCGTCGAGCGTGTTCATCTTCGTATGAAATTCGACGCACAAAACTCCGTGTCCCAGATCCACCAGGGACGCCGACTCGCAACCGTCCACCTCGCCCTTGGCCGCTTTCAGAGACGCGAGCGAAACTGCGCCGTCGCTTGTGCCCACCTTCTTGTAGTTTCCGGAGAAGAAATCGTAATAGAATCTCTTTCCGTCTTCCAACCTGTAAAACGATTCGTTTCCCTCCCCAATCATTTTCCGGATTTTTTCTGGAACTTGGAAACCGTCTTTTTCCATCCTTTCCGCCGATTTTACG
>CAZNTU010000325.1:0-5361 GCA_964575975.1 uncultured Desulfobacteraceae bacterium | reverse complement strand
TGTGCTATAGCACATAAGATGAGAGAAAACCGCACGTCCGGGTCTGTACGGGGGGTGCCTGGTAACAGGCATTCCTACCGTAAGAGCGCTTACGAAGCTTATCGCGTTGTAGGTCTTCGCCGCGCTGTCGTAGTAGGGGGAGGTGTAGGCGCTGTCGTCGTCCTTTCTGTAGATGTTCGCGAAGACGTTCCACCCGTCTCCCTCCTTGCGGTAGTCGACGCCGTACCTGTCGTTGTCGTTCGTCACCTCGTAGCCGGGGATTTTATATCTTCCCGTGTCCTCCTGCTCGTAGTGGGAAAAGGTGAAAGTGGAATAGGAAGTGTCGTCGATGTCGAAACTCAACTTGCCTTGGTAATTGTATCTCTCCACCTCCTTGTTCGCGTGGTAGGGCATTTTCTTCTCCTTGGGAATGTCGCAATAGCCGTCGCTTTCCAGGTACGAGCCGGATACGTAGTAGCCGAACCTTCCGACGCCCGCGCTACTCCTGGCCGACGCGAGCCGGGTGTTCATCCCGCCGTAGCCAGCCTTGGCGGACGCCGAGAAATCCCCGCCCGGCTTTCGGGTCACGATGTTGACGACTCCGCCCATGGCGTTCGACCCGTAAAGGGCGGAACCGGGGCCGCGCACGACCTCGATTCGCTCTATGTCTTCTATTCCAGCCTCGTTCCACTCGACCGCGCCTCCGTACGGATCGTTGATCGGAATGCCGTCCTTCAAGACCAGAACCCTGTCCTCGCCCGTCAACCCCCTTATGCCGATGTCGTTCGTCGTGCTCGAACTCAGAATTCCCTGGTACGATCTCACGTAGACCCCCGGCATTTCGCGAAGAAGATCGTCCGCGCGAAAAGCGGCCGACTTCTCGATTTCCTCCCTCGTGACGACGCTGACGCTCTCGGGCAGGGTTTCCAAGGACCTTTCGGTCCTGGTCGCCGTGACCACGACTTCGTCCAGCTTGTTCACGCTCTCTTCCCCGTTTCGGGATTCGTCCTCCTGCGCCCGTGCGCCGACCGGCAAGGCCAGCGCGAGCAGCAACGCGAAAACGGTCGCGAAACACGGTTTCAGTTTACCCGACCCAGACCCCGACCACGCTCTTGTTCCAAGTTCCATAACCTCTCCAGTCCTCCTCTGTTCGATAGTCTTGTTCCAGTGGAATTTTAAAAGCCTGGAAATTCGGGCGCCGAACACGAAAAATCGACGCCGAGAGGGCGCAGCGGCGGCAACGGAACGCCCCTCGCCCGACAGGCTTTGCCCCGAAGGCCGACGGAGACTCTTTGGCGGGAGACCGTCAGCCTCGTTTACCAAAAAAAAGCCACGAAGGAATTTTCCTTTTCGGAAAACCAAAACCTTCGTGGCTTGTTTTTTCTGTCTTTTTCGTTTCTCCCGGAAGGACGAAACGAATGGGATTTTAAAATCGAATTTCCTCGCCCGAAGGCGAAGATGGAAAAACGGCGGTTTCAACCGCCCGATTTGACCGAAGATTCATATTGAAAACCAAATCGTTTGTCAAGCCGTTTTCGTGGAGGAAGCAGGCGGATACGCCGAGGCGATGAATTTGATCTTCGAGTCGTTCGGGGAGATTTCGATCACCGAAAACAACATCAAACCGATGTTCGACGACCGATGTTGGCGGAGTCGCACCGAACCGCGCGTCGGCCGTCGCGGATTTCAAAAGATTTTTACGAGAATTACGAAAGCCGCCAAAAAAACGGAACAAAAACGGGATGACAATTCGCTCACGTTTTGGGACGATTTTCAACACCCCACCTAAAACCTATAGTCCTACAAGATCGGAACAATTTTCGGAGGTAAAAAAATCCGGGCGGAGGAAGGATTTTCATCACCCCAGGCGTATCCGTTCCAGTAGACGAAGATGTCGGAAAGATCCTTTTCCTCTTTCCAGGCCGAGGCGTAGACGGCCAGGTTGACGCCCGGCTGGTAGGCGCCCGGTTTGGAGGCGAACACCCGCAGGGTGGCGTTGCGGAACGCCTCCCGGTCGTTCGGATTCTCCCCTGCCGCCGCGATCTTCGCCAGGGTGTGCTTGCGCACGAAATTCGTCTCCTTGGGTTCGTCCAGGGCCGCCACCGCTTGGACCGCTTCGTCAACCAGCTCCACGCGATGGGGGAAGTTGTCCCGGGTGATGCCGAAGACGCGGATGGTCACGTCCACGCGGGCCGTCCCAGAATATCGAGGGGGGGGGGGATGATTTCGAACCCCTTGACGCGTCCGTTGTATTTTCGTTGACAAAAAGCGAGTTCCTATCTTATTTTACGGATAAAACGCTTAACGGCAGTCCGCATGTTAAAAAAATGATTGATTTTAAAAAAATCAGAGGGGAGATCGTTAATCTTCTCAAACATCAGAAACTTTACAGGGTTTTAGTGTTCGGTTCATATGCGTACGGCAAAGCCCACGATGAAAGTGATCTGGATCTGCTTGTCGTTCTTGACAAAGAAGGCGTAAGCAGCAGTTATAAGGAGATACTCCGAAACAAAAAAGCCGTTTCGGTTCATCTGCGTGAGCTGAGAAAAACGGTTCCCGTGGATTTGCTAGTGTATACCAGAGATGAATGGACAATACTGAAAAATTCCGGCAGTTCATTTATCAGACAGATCGACAAAGAAGGTATCCGGCTTATATGAAAGAACGGACAAAAGCATGGCTGGAATTTGCCGCAAGAGATCTCGAGGCGGCAAGAAAACTTGCGGATGATGAATATCTTGCCAATGCTGTTCTATTTCATTCGCAGCAGTGTATTGAAAAATGTCTGAAAGCGGTTCTTGAAGAATATGATCAGAATGTTCCGAAGATTCACGGTGTAAACAGGCTTTATTCGCTGATTACGGAAAATACTGGTATTGCGCTCCCTGTAACCGCTGACGAGCTTGACTTCACCGATGATGTCTATATTGATACAAGATATCCCGGCAACTTCGGGATCCTTCCTTCAGGATTTCCCAAAAAGGATGAAGCCGTGTTCCTTTTCGGCGTTGCGGAGAAAGTGTATAAAGCAGCCGGTGAGGAGCTGATAAAACAGGCTGGCGAAAATCATTCTGACACCGAAGCAACGGCGGCAATTAAGCAGAATATAACAGAATAATGATGGCCCGGAATGAAAAGATTCGATCAATCATTGTCGGGTCGAGGCTTTCAGTCCCGGCATTTGGTTCAGCACGTCGGCCATGTGCGCCGCCCGCATTTCGACGATATCCTCGGCCGTGACGACGATGCGGCCGTCGTCTTCGGACGCCGGGACGGCGGCCGCAGGGAAAAAAGAGGAACCAGGGCCGTCTCCGGCATGGCGAAGGCCCTGGAGGAAAAGAATTTAGCGATTTTGTCGATCAACGAATTGTCCTTTGAGGAAAGACGAATCTCCCCGGGAGGAATATTATTTTACACCGAACGTCATGGAGCTTGTGAACGAGTTTTCGTCGGCCTTTTCGGGGTCGGGATATGGAAAGGAATCGTGTATCTTGATCAGCCAGGGGCCTTTTTCCAGAATTTTGATTTCGGCCGAGCCGTTGCGGCTTCGCGTGGCGTAGGCGTACGTTTCGTCCAGGTCGGAGAAGCCGGCGTAGGTCGAAAGAATTTGAGTGCTGTGCGGCTTGCAGTCCATGACGGTCCCGACGTTCATGATTTCGCCTTTGGAAACGTTGCCCGGATCGTTTTCCAAAACGATCTGATAGTCGCCCTTGATCCTGTGCTTGTACGATTCTCCGGACGGCTCGCCCGCCACTATCACGGCCTTGGCGTTTCCCTCGGACCAATAGGATTTGACTGCGTTTTCCAGTTCGTTCTTCGGTTGGTACTTGTAGCCCTCCGTCGTCTTCGTGACGAAGCTCTTCTTTTTTAAAGCCACAATGGTATAAGTGCCAGGCTTTTCGAACTTGAACCTGATCGGGGCGACAAGCTTTTTGTCTCCGACGGCTTTCATTTCCAACGGGATTTCGTTTCCGTCAGGAGCCACGACGTACATTCGTTCCATTTTATCGACGGCGACGGATTCGGTTTCCGGAAATTTATGACCCATGCCGAGAGAGATTACAGCTTCCTCCCCCACGCCGGGAAAGTAGTTGTCGACGTTGACAGTCAAGTAATGGGCCGATGCTTTTCCGAGGCAGAGCAAGAAAAGCGCCATAAACGCGACAGTGAATAACACGGTTTTTTTCATCGGTTTTTATCCTTTCGATGGTCGGGGGTTCCAAGGCTTTCCTCTGTCCTTTGGAGTAGTGCCCGATGGTTTCGTCAAATTGAAAGATCGGCGATTTTCGGGCTATTCGGTTTCGAAGTTGATGTTCGCCGTACGAACCAGATAATCCGAGTCGGGGTCGTTTTCAAGTTGGATTTTGTGCAATACGCCAATCCTGTGGTGTTTGGAATCGTTCAAAAGAACTTCGACGATCCCGTCCTTGTCGGTCTTCAATTTCTGCGAGCTGTATCCTTCCCCGTAGATTTTAGCCCCGGAAAGAGGATTTCCTTTATAGTAGACTTTCAACGGGAGTCTTTCGCCGGCTTTAAGCGCAAGCGGATTTTTCATCGGCACGATGTCGAGTTCCAACGACGCATACTTCGGTATTTCGTCGCACCAGCCGGCGAGAATTTTAGCGTATCTTACGGAGTGAAACGATTCGACGACGTTTTCAAGTCCTTTCTTGGAGACATTCTTGAATCCTTTTTGTCGAAGCTTCCTTTTGCCAACAGCTCGATTTCGCTTGTCAAATCCGTTTGATAGATCGCGTATACTCCCCACCTCTCCTCGCTTGCCCCATGCCAATCGGGATTGTACGAAGTATGAGGGTTTTGTTCGAAGTCTTCTTCCGTAAGGGTGCCGCCATATTCGTTGTCGGTTTCATGGTATGACGCATTGAGAGTCAACGACGAGGATGAATCGACAACCGTGTCTAACGTGAACCGGAGATTGTCTATTTCGTACGCCGTTTGTTCTCTCCAGCCGTCGGATTCGTCCCTGGACGCGAAAAGACTGTACGAGGTATCGTTTCGTCGAATGCTTCCCGTCGCGCTATACTTTCTGGTATTGTCGGGGCCGACCGTCGTTTTCAAGGACGCGGCCGGACCTGTCGCTTGTTTTTTCGTTATTATGTTGATAACGCCCCCCATCGCGCCGGAACCGTAAAGCACCGAACTCGGTCCGCGAATCACTTCTATCCTTTCGATCTGCTCGATGGGAATCACATCGAAGCGTGCTCCATGGGTTTCCTTGAATTGCGGTATTCCGTCGATCAGCATCTTGACCTGATTGCTGTCCTCCGTGAAACCCCTGATTTTAATAATTCCGTCCACATAGCCGTAACTTTCCGGATATATTCCCGGAGTCCAATACTGCAGGATGTCTCTTAGGTCCCT
>CAZNTU010000324.1:0-5423 GCA_964575975.1 uncultured Desulfobacteraceae bacterium | reverse complement strand
ACACCTGGGAGGCGGTCCCTCCGTCCACGTGCAGTTCGTCGTACCGCTTTCCCCCTGCTTCCACTTGCACGAGCACGGGCGGGAAAGCCGCCGGTATGGAGGCGGATGCCACGATGACCTCGTGGATAAGCTCAAGCGCTCCGGGCTTTCCGCTGGAGGCGATGAGGCCGATGTTCCATATGACCGGCCTCTTGGCGTCCAGGTTCGTCGTGCCGATGAACAGACGCCTTCCTTTTTTGAATTCGGCGGCGACCTCCTCCATGACCTTCTTGTCGAGGTACTTGGCGAGCATCTTCTTCAAGGGAGAGGTGTCGGCGGCCGAGACCCCGGTCAGGGCCGCCAGGATGTTGCGTCTCCTCACGAGGTCCTTGGTGGAGTAGGAGGTGTACATCTCCTTCAGTTCGTCGTCGTACTCCTTTCCCAGGAACGCGAACGTCGCCATCAGGGCTCCGGTGCTGATGCCGGTGACCATGGTGAACTCGGGACGGTCTCCGGCGGCCGTCCAGCCGACGAGCAGGCCGGCCCCGAACGCGCCGTTCGCCCCTCCGCCCGAAAGGGCCAGATAGTTGTGTTCCACGCCGAAGATTCCGGGAAACTCCCGCTTCAGCTTTTCCCGGGGCTGTCCGATCAATCCGGCGAAAAAAGCCGGGGTTTCGTCGCCCCAGAACCTCGCCCTCGGAATGTCGGGAATCTCGGCCGCGTTCCCGAATTCCTCGGGCAAGGGGTTGCGAATCGGTATCGTTCCGCAACTGGCCAGCAAATACGCCATTGAAAACAATACGACCAAAACGAATGAATTTTTTGTTTTCATGATCTTCCTCGTCCTACTTGTCTTTCGACCAAAACGACTTCCTATTTCAGGACCGGCCGGGCATTGACCGATTGGACCGGACGGTTGTTGTCGTGGTGCATCGCGTTATGGAACTCTTTCGCCTGCTCCTTGGAAACCGTCGCGGCGTTCTTCAGGTCAAGCCAACGCACCCCCTCGGTACACGGAGGCGTAGTCAACGATCTTTGCCTCCTCCATTCATTGTTAGTATAACGACATAATCTACCAAACGGTCGATATGCCAAACACAAGTCCATAATTGGTCGTGTATTCGCCTTCTATGTCGCCGGCGAGAGGAACGTCCTCTACGGAAAACTCGCCGTCGCCGAACTGGATGTACGTCACGTCGAAAGCGACACTGCGCTGATTTCCGAATTTATGTTCCAGGCCGAGTCCGACTCCCCACATCTCGTCGAACCGCGAAAAAAGGGTCCGGTCCTCGTCGTCGAGGGCCGAGGAGAGATAGAAAAGGCCGCTGCGCGCGGTCCAAACCGAAGTAAGCTCGCAGTTGACGCCCAGGGTGGCCCCCCATATATCCTCGTAGTCGGTATCGGGGGTATTGATTTCCGTGTCCCCGATCTCGACGTTTTCAAGGCCCCAGTCGGAAAAGTCCACCCACGTGCCGTCGAGGGAAAAGGACCAGCCGTTTTGGAAATCGTGGAAAACCCCTGCCAACACGACCTGTGGAGTGCTCGTATCGACTGAGATGTCCTGGTCGAGGACGCCGAACCGATTCAACAATTCCCTTCGCTCCTCCGTGAGGCCCGAAATATCAGGTTCCCCTTCCTCGGTCACCGAAACCTTGGAACGGTAGACCAAACCGAACCGGGTATGCGGGGTGGCTTCGTAGAGGATTCCCAGATTCACGCCTACGCCGAAACCGTCGGCGTCCAGTTCGAAATCTCCGTCGCCCGCTTCCGGATCGAGGTTGTAGACCGCCTTCTCCAATGTGTAATTCGAGTACATTACCGGCACGGAGGCCCCTATCGAAATCTTTTCGTTTATACGAAAAGCGGCCGACGGGGCCAGTCCGGCGAAGGTCAACGACCATTCCTTCAGCAGATACCGGCCGGCCCACTCGTCGTCGTAGGTTGCGCCAAGTCCCGTCGCCGCGTTCGGACCGATTCCGATCGCCCACCGATCGTTTATCGGATACGCATAGTAAAGCCCCGGAAGAGCCATTACGGAATCGTTCTCGATTTTCTGCTTTCGTCCCGTTCCGCTGGAGGTCGTTTCGGTTTCGCTTTCCGTATAGATGATCAATGGATTTCCGTAGATACTAGGCTTCTCCAACCGCATCATTCCGGCAGGGTTGTTGGCGACCGTTTCCGCAGTGTCGGCTGTCGCCGCAATGCCGGAAAACGCCGGACCGGCGCAAAAGGCTTTCGGAATCGACAATATAAATACAATAACTATACTGGCGATCATGGAAGTCAGTTTCATTATCCCCTCTGTTAAGAAGTCTAAGTTTATATCAAACGATAATCAGAACAGCTTTTCGATTTGTTTGTTTACCTGGCTTTGGTTCCGCGCCTTCTCTATGGTTTCGAACCCGCTCGATTGAGATATGAGGTCGAACCGGACTTCGGGATGTTCCTTGGACATCTCGACGACAAGCAGAATATTGCGATAGATGTCCGAACGCAGATGGTTTAGCGCGTAATCCTCGTTTCCCCAGAATTGTTCGAACAATATTGCAGGCTCCTCTTCGATTCCACGGTAAACCCGGCAACTCAGGCAACCCGTTTCGAATCGAATCCGTTCGGCTATGGAGCTTAAGATTTCCACCGCCTCGCCTTCCTTTTCCAAAGGTATAAGCATTCTGATACTGCAACGTATCATTCTCACCCCCTAAAGGCCACGCCGTCTCCTGACGGAGTCAAAACCAACCCGCCGGAGTCTTCCGCGACGGCGATCGTCCGGCCCAAGCCGTCTCCGACGCCTTCCAGTCCGTCTTTTCAAAAATTCGCATGCTACGGCAAAAGGCCTGCTATTTCGATATTTCTGTTTTGTTCATAAAAGCGTGCAACCGTTTCGCCCATAGTTCGAAAGCCGATTTCGCGGGGGAATACTTGCTCACGTCGAGTTTTCCTCCCGGCGCTTTATCGACGACCGCGGCGATTCGCTCGTTTGTCGTCGAATCGAGAAACTCGGCTTCCATCGAGGCGCTTCCGATGCCCAGGTATTCGCCCGTGGCCCCTTTTTTAACAAGACTGACGGCCAAGCCGACGGGCACGACAGTGGTCATCGTGCCGCTTACCGGGTTGCTAGGCTCCATATCCGTTACGGCAAGCCGCATCCTGACCACGTTCGGTCCGGGGGAGTCCGTCAGCAGATTTCCCAGTTCCTTTACGAAAATTTCGTGGAATTCCCCTGTCAATTCGTTGATCTCGCTGGGTTTTATTCCCTGGTAGTCCGCGCCGGGGGCGAAGAAGAAAACGACCTCGTCCATCATTATTTTATCGTATTTCTTGAAATCGACCCCCGGTTTCAGGTACCGCTTGTCCACGCCTTCCTCTCCCTGTTCGAAAGCGGGATAAGTCTTCAGAAAACCCGAGTACTCCTGCGCTTTCTTTTGCGTCGCGCATCCTGTCATTGCTCCGAAAACAACGGCAACGGTCATGGCAATCAAAATTCTCATGGTAGGTTTCATCTTCGATCTCCTTTCGTTTTTTTCGTGAATTGTTGTTTTTTCCATACGGAAATTTATTCCATCTTCGTTCCATTTCATTTCTGTTTCCTCCATTTCGAAAGCGTATCTTAATCCCGCCATTTTGATAGACCGGGCATTCCTTTTTCCATCCATTGAAGTGGTTTATTTAACTTCTTCGACTTCGATGGAGACCTTTTCGACATGCCCCGTGAAACGGGATTTCGCTTCGGATCCGATCGCCTCGACCACCGGCGTTGCCAGGTCGATGCCCATAAGGGGGGCGTCGGTCCGAGCCAACGCCAAAATTTTTACCGGGGAAAAAGAGCTGTGAAGGCAATCCGCACACCCCATCCTTCCGGGCCGTTGTCCGGAGACTCCGCCCAATAGCGCGCTCCCGCTTGCAGGCTGACCGGTTGCGGTCCGATTCTGAGCAGTTGGCTTACCAAAAGGTTTAGCGGCACTGACCATTGCTCCTCCTCCCAGTCGTAGGTCGACTCCGTGTTAAGCGTAAAAGACGTCAATGCTTTCGTGGTATAGGAGAAAAACGGTTGGATAAAGGTGGAGCTGATATCCGAACGGTCGTCGTCGCCCGCGATCGACCAGACATGGTTGACCAGAGCGCCATATGTGAAGCCGTGTTCCTGTTTCAGCGCCACCGCCGTGGGACCTAAACCCCATTTTTCTCCTCCCAGTGCCTCATCGCTCGCCGTTGGAAAAAGGATCACGGGACCCGCGCCCCAGATCCACCCCCTTGCCGTGGGAGCTTTCGGCGAGAAGAACAGGCTCTGCAGGATGTCCCCGATTCCCGATTGGTCGGCCGCGTCGCCCGGCAGGATATCTTCCTGGTCGATAAGCGGTATGATCGTGCGGGAGATCATATTCCAGTTCGGACCGATCGAAAGAGGTATCACCGGCTGGATATTGACGACGATCTTTTCCCCTTCGTCCTTTGGTCCGATGTCCGAGTCGTAATTGAACTGTATCGGAAGACTAATCAGATCCGCGATCGGATTCTGCGTTTTTTTTTTGCCAGTTCCGCGGAATTCGATACTTTTTCGGAAGCCCCAACCGGTGGGCGGGCGACAATCGACATGGCCAGAAGGACACCCGCTATAAGCCAAGTCTTCCAATTCATTTCCGTTTCCCGTCATTCCCGGGCGTATACCATATGGGCGACGTATAAGCCCGCTCCTGGAGCGTCATTGTAGTACCTTCAAGGGGCTCTGTGCCGAATCGCTTCCCGTCATAGGCGGTCCAGCGCGGAGTTGGTATCTCCAGGACACGGGCATAGTAGAATGCACGTTGATCCGGATCGAACTCCGGGTCTTTCCAGACGGCGATCAGTTCCGGCGAGCCGATGTTGTTGGTCCACGTCGCGTTTTTCACATCCACCGTGTTGCCGACTGGCGTTTTGCATCGTCCGTCCGCTTTGATCGCGCGCCCGCCTGAAACCGCCACGTCGTAGATTCGCTCCTGCGTCTTGCCGTCCTTGTCCACCCAGCCCTTTATGATCTGAATGCGGTCGAGGTTCGCACCTATGGGGTCTTTCAGCGCGGCGGCAATGAACGCGGGCGATTTGCCATCCGGGGCATTTTTCAAATCGCCGCCCATGGGAACTCCCTTGGTGTAGCCGATGGTGGCGGGCAAACGGTTGTGGGCGTCTTCCGGCTCGAATTCCCATCCGCCGAAAAACCGAACGGCCATGCGGGGTCCGGTGGTGGCATACGTCTCGCGACGCTTCATGGCGTCGAATATCGCCTCGCGCGTATTTTCCGTCGCCCATACGGCCGCGTAGCCCGACGCGCCGACCTCCCAGTCCATTATCTTCACTCCGGTCTTGGGGTGATTGAAAAACGTCTTGGTCATCCGTTCCGGGCTCGGCTCCTGGGGCGCGGTCTTGCCGAAAAAGTTCTCCTCTTCCACCGAGGCGAGACGCGTGTG
>CAZNTU010000323.1:0-5505 GCA_964575975.1 uncultured Desulfobacteraceae bacterium | reverse complement strand
CGCCGGATAAACTGGACCGGCAGAAAAAGTCCGAATAGACGCGACAATCGGCGCGAGGTCCGGAATCAAGGTGTTTGAATGAGCAAAAACATTTGGTCCGATACGAAAACGAAATTCAGGGCCATCAAAAATCACTATAGGACAAAAAAAGGAGACGAGGCAATGAACACCAGGGAAGGTTCCGTTCAATGGGAACGGGAATACGAGAAAGGGCTGGAGCGCGCATTGAATGAAGGAAAGCCGCTTCTGTTGGATTTTTTCAAGGACGGGTGAGGCGGCTGCGCCAAAATGGGTGCCGTGACGTACCCGGATTTATCGACTGCCACAATGATGAACGAATATTTCGTGCCGGTGCAAGTCGATGTTGCCAAATCCGCCAGCCTAGTGGAAAGATTCGGTGTTGTTTGGACGCCGAACATCCATATTCTTACCGGGGACGAGAAAATGGTCTACCATGTGGAAGGTTGGTTTCCTCCGCACGATTTTTCGGCTCTGCTGACTCTATCGTGCGGTCATTATTACTTGAAAAACGAAAATTTCAAGGACGCGGCGTCTTTCTACGAACAAGTTCGCAAAAAGATGCCCAACAGCCAGTTCGCGTCCGAAGCTCTCTACTATCTTGGCGTCGCCCGGTATTTGAAAGGACATGAAGTGGAAAAGTTAAAGGAGGAGTGGGCGAAACTTCAAAGATTCTACCCGGCATCGACCTGGGCGACAAGCTCCGACATTTTTTAGGCTTTTTTCGCGATTCGCGCGGAACTTGCCGAAATCCCGAAGCCCGCCTGCGTCCGTCGAACTATTTTTTGCGCCGGTTGAACCAAGGTTCGTTTCCGTAAAGGTTCTCGGCGCATGCGGGGCAAAGACCGTGGCTGAAATCGGCTTCCGAGTGGTTTCGGATATAGACTTCGAGATGTTGCCACTCCCCTTGGTCGTCCCGAATTTTTTTGCATTTGGAGCAAATGGGAAGAAAACCGGAAAGTTGTTTCACCAAGGAAAGGGCTCTTTGAAGTTTTTCCCTGGTCCTTTTCAATTCAAGGTGCGTTTCTATCCGCGCAAGCAATTCCTCTTTTTGGAAAGGTTTAGAGACATAATCCACCGCTCCGGCCTTGAATCCCCTGACCACGTCGTCCGTTTCGATTTTCGCCGTCAGGAAAATCACGGGTATGTCCTTTGTGTCGGAAGACTGTTTCAGCCTTTCGCAGAGCTGGTATCCGTCCATTCCCGGCATCAGGATATCGAGCAGGATAAGATCGGGGCGATGTTTTTCCATGAAATCCAATGCCTTGCAGGCGTTTTTGGCCGCCGCCGTTCTATAGTGTCCCTCCAGTATGTTTCCCAATACCTGCAAGTTTCTCGCAAAATCGTCCACGATCAAAATCAATTCGCGATCATCGTTCTTATTCATCCGCAACACCTCGTTTTTCCGCCGAAACGGACAAGATTTTTTCCACCAAGCCGGGAAAGCGCGCCATTGTATCTTCCACGCCGTCCACGTCGTATAAAAGCGCGTATTCATGCAACCGCGCCCCGTACGATCGCAAGCAACCGACACCGTTTTCTTTGCCGGTTTCGAGAACTTTCGAGGCGAATCTTTTAATGTCGTCCATTAGTACGAATTCGTGCAGTTCGGACCAGAAGGGCATCAACTCGTTTTCAATCCTTTTCCGAACGAGTTCGATTCTCTCCGGTTGACGTTCCAATAGAAACGGCGCGTCCGCCGCGAAAGACGAATCTATCGCGCACGCAGGCAAAGCGTCATGGAGGCCTTCGGTCGCCCGGCGATCCACACGCAAAAATCTGCTCAGTTGCGTGTAAATGTTTTTTCTGGAAACGGGTTTGCTCAGATAACCTTCGCATATCGCCAAGATTTCCGATTCCGTTGTTTTCATAGCGGAAGCGGTCACGGCGATTACGGGGATGTGCCTCAGTTCCGGGTCCTCTTTCAAAACTCCGATCGCTTCGTAACCGTCCATCGCCGGCATTTTCATGTCCATCAAGATCAAGTCCGGCTTGCGCGCCCTGGCCAATTCGACGGCCTCTCGCCCGTTGCTTGCTTCGATGAAGGCGACACCTTGCCCGTGCAAGTATCCCGTCACGACTCTTCGGTTGTCCTCCTTGTCGTCGACGACCATAATCAGGGCATTGCAAAAGCGGATTTCGTCGAAATCGGGTGGGCTGGCCAGGTCGGCACGTTCCATCTCGGCATTGTTTTCGACTAATCGAACACCGGGAAAAACGGCGTTGAAAACGGACCCCCTTCCCTTTTCGCTGTCGACCAAAAGCTTGCCGCCCATCATTTCGGTCAATCGCCGCGTGATGGTGAGGCCCAGTCCGGCGCCGCCGTATTTCGCGGATTTCGCGTCGGCCTGATCAAAGGCGTCGAAAATGGATTCCATATGGGATTTGGAAATGCCGATCCCCGTATCCGCCACAGAGAGCGCCAGTTCGAAGACCGGTATATCTTCGTTTCGAAAGTTGCGCGCAGACACTTGCAACGAGATCGAGCCTTGTTCGGTAAATTTGATCGCGTTGCTGACGAGGTTCAGGACGATTTGGCGAAACCGAATTTCATCGAGCATTGCATATTCGGGTAAATCGGGGCTGATATCCACCAACAGGGCCAGGTTTTTCTCGGAGGCCTTTTGCTTGAAAATTCCGGCCACCTCGCGCAGGATTCGGCGAATGTCAACGCTGGTATATTCGAGTTCCAGCTTGCCCGCCTCGACTCTGCTCAAGTCCAGTATGTCGTCGATCAATCTCAGCAGGGTCTTTCCAGAGGAGGAGATGGATGAAATATATTTTTTCTGTTCGTAGTCGTCGATCTTGTCGGCCAAGAGTTCGGAAAATCCCAGAATGGCATTCATGGGGGTCCTGATTTCGTGGCTCATGTTGGCCAAGAATTCGCTTTTGGCGCGGTTGGCGGATTCGGCCTTCTCCTTGGCCGACCGAAGTTGATCCAAGGTCTGGTTGAGTTCCCGCGTCCTTTTTTCCACCAAATCCTCGAGGTGGGATCTGTGGAGATCCACTGTATCCAGCATCTCGTTGAAGGCATTGCCCAATTCGGCGATCTCGTTTCCGCCCGAGGACGGGAATCGGGAGCCGGTAAAGCCGTTTTTAACTCGCGACACGACAAAGGACAGTTTTCTCAATGGTATGATGATGGTCCATGCCAACATCGCTATGATAAAGATCAAGACAAGCAACAAGCTTCCATTCGCGATCAAAAACCACCGCTGCATATCCTCCTGGAGTTTCTCGACCTCTCGAACGGCCTGTACGCTTTTTTCTTCGGCGCTTTGGCTAATGGACAGGAACAGGTCCACCAAATCGGAACTGATTTCGTCGAAACGCCGGTCGATTACCTTGACTTTCCCGAACAATTCGTAATCCGATCGCATGGATTCCTCCAAGGTCCGGATGTAGGTCTCCGCCCGACCCAGCATCGATTCCGAATTGGCAAGCTGCTTTTGCATCAATTCCAAAACCATTCGGAAAGCCTGGTATTCGGAATCTCTCCGGATTAACAAGTATCCGCGCATGAAACGATTCAGGTTGTGCAACGTTTTAATAAGGACTGGATCGTCGGCCATCAGGAATATGGAAGCGAGCACCTCGTAATTGGAATTGGTCTTGGTCCGATTCAGCCGCAGTTCGGTTTGCAATTGCATCAGTCGGTCGAACGAATCCCGATATTCTTCCATCAATCGAAGGATTTTCGTCTTTTCATAAGAAAAAGGATTTTGAAGACGATCGGGACCGGTATCCGTCAAGGCGGAAACAATCTGTTCCGCAGCCTCTTGGAAGCGAGTCTGGGCTTCCGGATCGCCCTCCGCGTAAATTTCCTTTCCCCAATAGCGAAGCTTCCAGAACTGTTTTTCCAAGGCATGGATTTCTTGGTTGACGATCGCATAGGACTGGGCTTTGGAGGAGCTGTCTCCCATTCGGTCCAGATATATGGCGACGAACGCGTACTCTACGACGAAGAGGGAAAGCAACAGCCCGCCGATCAGGAAAAATATGGATTGAATGTTCTTGAAAATGGTCATGGCAAGCTCCGCAGCAGAATGGCAAGATTCCGTTGATGCCCGATCAAATCGCCTGTTTCGAAACGATTTCCAAGTCGATCAATATCTCTTTGGGCGGGGTGTTCCCTCTGAAAAACTCAGCCGCCATGTGAACCGCCAACCGACCGAGTTTTTCGGGCCGTTGACGCACAGTGGCGGTCAAGCGACCGTCGGCTATGGCTTGCAACGCCTCTCCCACGGCATCGAAACCGACCACGATATCCGGGGCCTTCGCCATCTTTTCCTCGAAAGCCTCTACCGCCCCCAAAGCCATCTCGTCATTATGGGCGAAAATCGCATCGAACGTTTCTTTTTCATCGATCAGGTTCATCATAAGCTTTTTGGTCTTATCCCTGTCGAAATCGCCGAACAATTTTCTTTTCACGACGATTTCTCCATAGGCGCCAAGGGCGTCGTTAAATCCGTCGCTTCGATCCCTGGCGGCAGAGGCGCCCGGAAGTCCTTCTATTTCAAGCACGGTCCCCTTGCCATTCAGTCGATCCACGATAAATTGCCCCGCCAGCTTTCCGCCTGCCACGTTGTCCGATGCGATATGACTTATCACGCCGTTTTCGACTGCGGATTTCCGATCAACGGTGATCACCTCTATATTCGCGGCCGTAGCCAGTTCGATCGCGGACGCCGCAGTCATTGCATGGGTCGGAACTACGATTATGGCGTCGTATTTTTCTTCGACGAATTTCCGAATGTCCACCAATTGCTTGGCGTCGTCGTTGGCCGCATCCTTGATCGACAAATGAATTCCGTACAGATCCGAAGCTTCCTTCGCCCCTCGTTCCAACAATTTGAAAAAAGGGTTTTCCGAGTCGGCCACGGAGAGTCCAACGGTTTTGCCGAAGCTTTCGCAAGTGATCAGGTCGAGGGGAGTGACGGTTTCGGGGGCGACTGTTTTTCCGCCGAGGGTCTCCGCGGCCAGACCGACCCCGTATCGTCCCATGAGTTCCGGATGCTGTTCGATGGTAGCGTGAATGTGTTTCATGCGCATTTCCTGACGAGCCTCCTCTATGTTGTCGTAGCCCCCGACCCATACTTTCCCTGCCCTTTCCGTCAAATGAAGAGCTTCGATAACGCCCAAGGCCATATTGTCGTTGGCGCACAGAATTGCATCGACGTCCGGAAACTTTTCGAGAAGCCCGGTTGCCAGGGAAAACGCCTCGTCTTTGTGCCAGTTGGCGGGCTCCGACGCAACTATCCGTATTTTGGAGTCTTCCAAAGATTTCACGAATCCTTGTTTTCTCAGCTCCGCGTTTTCCGCTCCGCGGATGCCTTCGACAATCAAGACGTTTCCTACGTGGTTAAGCTTTCGTCGAATATAGGACCCCACTATCGCGGCTCCCGCCCGGTTGTCCGATCCCACGAACGGTATGGCGATATTGTGGCGCCGCAATGTTTCCTGATGAAAGGGGTTGTCGATGTTGAT
>CAZNTU010000322.1:0-5506 GCA_964575975.1 uncultured Desulfobacteraceae bacterium | reverse complement strand
AGCCCCCCTCAAGGGGGGAATTGCGCCCCCTAGCCCCCCTCAAGGGGGGAATTGCGCCCCCTAGCCCCCCTCAAGGGGGGAATTGCACCGCCTTCCAACCGCAAGGTCCGAATTTTTCGGAAAGTTCCCAAGTCGTCTCGAACGTCTCATCCGAAGTCGCGATTCCCCGGATCACCTCCACCGGTTTCATAATCGGCGCCGGGTTCATGAAATGCATGCCGATTATCTTGTCGGGCCGACCGGTATGCGCGCAGATGCGGTCGATGGGAATGGAGGAGGAATGCCAAAATCCGAGCCGGGACGATTCCCGGCTCGGATTTTGTCGGATGATTACTTTATAGGGGTGATTTCGACCCGGCGGTTCGATGACCGGCCTTCCTCCGTGGAATTCGTCGCCCTCGGCAGCGATTCCCCGTAGCCGACCGTCTCCATTTGACCTGAAGGAATGCCGCTTTTCAGCATATATTCCATGACCGCTCCGGCTCTTCTTTCCGAGAGGTTTTGGTTGTATTCGACAGTGCCGACGCTGTCGGTATGGCCTTCGAAGACCACGCGCAAACCGGGGTTGCGTTTCAGGATATCGGCCACCTCGTCCAAGAGCGGGTAGGCTATCGGTTTTAGGACCGATTTGTCGAAATCGAACAGGACTTCCCCCACCAGCGCCCAGCATCCGAACCGATCGACCGTGGCTCCGGCGGGAGTTCCGGGGCAACGGTCCGCGTCGTCGCAAACGCCGTCGTTGTCGCTGTCGGGGCAAGGCCCGGTCCTCGGCGGAGGAGGAGGAGCGGAGACATGCTTTTCGGTCAGGAAAACCGCTTTTACGAATTCCGCCATGCCGGCATTGCCGTAAAGATTGTCCGCAGTCGTCGCGAAGCCGCATTGGCCGACTTCGGCGATACCCTCCATAAGCGCCCGGCCGCCCTTGTCGTCTCCGATCAAAACCGTATAGAAACAGGCGTTCGGGTTGGCGACTTTGAAGTTCCGGACTGCGTTCATGGGATCGCGAATAGGATCTTTGCCGTCGGAGAAAATGATCACGGCCGTTCTCTTGTTGCCCATCACGCTCTCGAGGTCCTTCAGCGAAGCTTCGACAGCCTTTCCGATGGGAGTGTTTCCGGCGGGGCCCGTCAAACCTTCCGCTTTTTCCCCGAATTTTCCGGTGGAATAAACCTCCGGTCCGTACACCAGAATCGTCTCCCGGTTGGAACCGTCGTCCGGTCCGAAGTTTCTCAGGCAGGCGGTGTAGCCAAGCTCGGGAATCGATCGGTTCAACGCCAGGACGGCGTTGCGAGCGATATCGAACTTCGCCGTTCCCTGATATTCCGAGGACATGGAAGACGATCCGTCGAACAGCACCGCAAAAACATCCACTTTCGCGTCGTATTTCGCCGGGTCGAATTGCGGAGTGGAAAACGGTGTCGTGTGAGTTGGCGGTTGATGTCCGAAGCATCCGACGATCGACGCCAGCGCGCAAACCAGGACAACAGCGAAAATCCGATTGAATAAGTTCTTCATAGCGCTCCTTTTCAATTTGTGGTTGTAAGTAACAGGCAGCTTTTCGGCATGCCGGGAATTCGAATTTTTCGACCTCTTCCGAAAGGGCGCTTTGAAAACCAATGATCAGAGCCGGCTCGGCGATCGGTCCGTCCTGTTCGCATAGACCCCGAAGGCGGCACCCCGAAGGCGGTCTATTGCGACATTTTTTCGCAAGCGAAATGCGTGCCAAGCCGTCGAAAGGTGTAATCGCGGCCTCGCCCCGGTTGATTGCTGCTGTTGGATTCGGGAAGGGGGAAAGATCGGGCTCCAAGGAGCGAAAACGTGACGATATTTCGGCATTATGGCAACATATCGGCTTTCAATGACCGGTCACCTATGACGATTTGTCTCTTCCACCCTGCGGGCCATCCTGACTATCTGAGGCCAGTTGCGATCGACGATATCCTGCGAGAGCGGGGCGTCGGTCTCCACCACTTGGTACCTGGAGAAAGACCGGCATGAAACGCAGTGTTCTTCTCCGGCGTCCGAGGCCCGGCGAACGAAACCGATCATCCGGCCGCCCCGTCGCAATCCCGCTACTTCCAAATTGTTTTGCGCCATCGAAGCGTACAGCTGGGAAACGCCTTCGTGACGGGTCAGCGAAAAGCGCTGCCCGACCATCATCAACAGGGTTGTCGACAGGGTCATGATGCCTATGCCGCCCACTTGGATCAGCAACAAGACGATCGCCTGACCGAATCGGCTGAATCTTGTACCTATGTCAACGACGGAAAGCCCGTTGACGCAGGCTGCCGCGCTGGTCGCGGTTAAAAAAGGCGTCGATAGTGGGAACGGCTTTGCCGGCGCTGGAAACCGGCAAAGCCAAAAGCGCCCGGCCAATCAGAACGGCTGAGGCTAAACACAACAGCAAGACGGCTCGAATTCATCCAAGGGAAGGGCATCGCAGTTCCTCACCGCTGCTTCTTTCCCTCTTCGTATCCCTGCCGATAGGCCGATTCCTTTGCCTTTTCGTTCTTGTCGTAGAGGTACCCTCCGGCGGCGCCGGCCGCCGCTCCGATGGCGGCGCCCCAGGCAGCATTGCCCGACATCGCGCCGATAGCGGTCCCCGCGACGGTGCCCATCGCCGATCCGCTCAAGGTACGCTGTTGAGTATCCGACATTCCGGCGCATCCGTAAAATCCCGTGACGATTGCCAGAACAAGCACGATCGCAATTTTTTTCATCGATTTCCCCTTTCGCGATTACGTCGCATAGCGTTGGCATCAGCGACCTGTTTCCATGTGGATTCAAATGCAATAAAACGTCCGATTTTTTGTAACGCATTCGTCCGACGCTGTCTTGATTATTTGTCGCAGGGCCACAATTCCGTTAAAAAGCGGAATTCGGTCTCGACCGGCAGTTCTTTCCAGTGCTCCGGTCGGGCTTTGGTCCATTCCACGAATTTTTTTATGATTTCGTTCCTGGACGGCCGATTTTCGGGCAGGCAAACGATCCGGGTCGCGTTGGGACCCGACGTGCTTGCCGTATAATAATGGAAAGCGCCCACCAAATACCCGTGGCAGAAGTGAACGGCACTGGAATAAAGCGGGTCTTCAGGGGATGCCGTGCATAGAGCGAGGAGATCCCCGGTGGTTTTGACCTCGAAATTTTCGGCCTTCGGGTCTCCCGCCAGAACCGGATTGACCATCAGTGCCGCCATCAACAAAACGCCTGCAATCCATTTCATGATACAGCCTCCTTTTTTGGGTGAACGAATCGAACCGGCGACGCTCGCGCCGGTCAATGGAAACTCCTCGGTTTCCTTGCTATTTATACATACAGAAACCCCGGCGGGTTTTCCAGCCTAGCCAGCCGGCTTCGACATATTTTCGAGGGTTGGGACAATGACGGTACTTGGGACTCCCGAACCCGTCGTTCAGAGTTTCCATGGATGCCGTCGCCCCTCTGCCCCGCTCCGACGACGCCGAGTGTCCTGATTTGCATGTGCATTCCTTTATTCCACGTTGTCTGCGGTTTTCTTTCACACCTTGCCCAGGAGGCGGCTGTTGTTGACCTTCTTGCCTACCATTTCCCTCATAATCGTAATAGTTTCCCGAGCCGCTTTCCTGGGGTCCAGGGCCGTATCCGCGATATTGCACACGAGCCTCGTGATATCGTGGTCGATTTTCTTCGCGGCCCATGTTTTGCCCTTGGTTACGGTTATGTAGACCGAATAGGAGTGGTGCATGGTCCCCGGCCGCTCGCCGATGATGTGAAGAATCCCTCGAAACACATCGGGCTCCGCGTTTTCGAACAGCAGTTCGCCGATCCGGTAGCCCGCCCGGACCCTTCCGCCGGTGACCACGATGTTTGTTTCGCTCATGGGCACATTCGCGTCCGCAAGCATTTTTCTTATTTCGTCCAGATAAGGCGCAAGATGGCCTTCGTCCATGATGGCCTTTGCGTTCAAGCCGTCGGAGATCACGATCTGGCCCTTTGGAAGATTGGCGCCCCAGGAGTCCCTGAGATTCTTAAGGGCCGCAATGGATTTCGGATTCGGCTTCTCGCCTGTCGCGGGCTGGGAGATATAGTTGTCGCGATCCTTGGACAAGGTGCCGACGGACAATGCGTTGGGAATGGTATTTACAAAAGCGGGGGCGAGTTCCGCCCGAAGGGAAATTTTCGCGTCCTCGTACAAGGATTTGACTTTGGCTTCGAGTCGAGGGTTTAGGTCCCAGATATTCTTGCCATGGCCGGTTGCGATATCGACGCCCCTGGCCTCGACTTCCTGGATTTTTTTCCGGCCTTCGGCATAGATCTCGTCTTTCGACCGTTTGTCGCCCTTGGCCTGGCAGTACTGCCAATAGACCCAGAGGGGGTCTCCAAAGTGCTCGGTATATTTGTCGTTCGCATCCACGATCCCGACCCGCTTGTAAAAATCCCACATCTCGCCGTTGACCTTGTACCCGAATTTCTCCCTGATGCGGACATGGTCCTGAAACGCCGTCGAGAGATAGCTCAACATGGGGTCGTTCTTGGTGGGAAGCGCGATCAGGTATGCGGGATTGGCCGGCATGATCCGGTCCTGGCACCAGTCCAGGTCGTCCATGGAGACCGACATATGCAGGGTGGAGCAGATATCGAGGCCGATGGTCAATCCATGCAGTTTCCCCATGGCGATATCCTCCAGGCAGCACCTGACCAGCTGCTCGCGGGTCTTGAACACCTCCGGCCCGATGAATCCGGCCACGTCGTTGATATGGAGCCACGCTCCTTCGGGTTGCACTTTCGCCAACTCCATCGCCACCGCTCTGCCGAAACCGTACTTACGGGACTCGAGCACCATCATGTCCACGCCGTTTTCGGCGCCGTTCGTAAACTCGGATCCCTGGCCCGTCTCGAAATAAAGCCCGTATCTTTCCCCTTGCTTGGATTTCGCGTAATGAAGGATCTTGTCGATAGTGACATCGAACGTCTTGTTGCAGTCGTCGGTTCCGGCAAGGCTCTGGAACATCGTTTCGACCGATCCCGGATATTGCTGGGCGACCTCCGCCTGAACGTCGATGTGCGAAAGCACGCACCACGGGATGATATCGTTAATTTTGAACGTATCGACCACGTCCTTGAGCGCTTCTTCGACGGCGGCGACACTGGAGACCTGGCTGTCCACGGGGTTGGTTCCGATGACGATGTCTCCGGTTGCGTAGGAGAACGCGTCGAGCGTCTGCCAGAAAACGTCGTCGGGATGGTCCGTGGGCGAGTTGGGCTGAATGCGGGCGCCCATATAGCCTTTCGCCCCCATTTTGGTGCCCGGCAGGGGGTTGAAAATCTTTTGGCCGAGCGCGATCAACTCGTCGTTGGTCATCAATTTCGGGACGCAGCCGATGGTTTCGCTGGTCAGGCCATTCATGATTCCCTTGATTTCGGATTCGGATTCGGTCAGGAGGAATTCTTTCAGTTCCCTCATGGTCCAGTTTTTAACCTTCTCGTACTGGGCTTGGTCGGTGGTCTTCCAGATCAACTTCCGCAA
>CAZNTU010000321.1:0-5507 GCA_964575975.1 uncultured Desulfobacteraceae bacterium | reverse complement strand
GACGTAAGCGCGGTGATCGCCGAGCCGATTCGCAACACGGCCGTCAATCTGCCTCCGCCGGGCTACTGGAAGGCGGTCAGGGAATCGTGCGACCGTCACGGGGCCTTGCTGATTCTCGACGAAACGGCGGTTTGCCTTGGAAGGACGGGCAGGATGTTCGCGTGCGAAGCTTTCGACGTCGTTCCGGATATCCTGACCATAGGAAAAGGACTCGGCGGGGGAGTCATGCCGTTCGCCGCCATGATCGCCCGTTCCGATTTGGACGTGGGACCGGACAAGGGATTGGGGCACTATACGCACGAGAAGAACCCGGTCGCGTCCGCCGCCGCCCTGGCGACGATTTCGGTCATCGAGGAGGAAAACCTCCCCGAGCGCGCTTCGAAACTGGGTCGTTTCGCCATGGATCGCTTGAACGAAATGAAAAGCGGGCATAAGCTGATAGGCGACGTTCGCGGGGTAGGGTTGGTTA
Source organism: uncultured Desulfobacteraceae bacterium (assembly GCA_964575975.1). GTDB lineage: Bacteria > Desulfobacterota > Desulfobacteria > Desulfobacterales > SKZT01. The sequence continues at coordinate 5,038 of CAZNTU010000321.1, read as the reverse complement.
TGGGAGCGGAGCTTGTGAGAGACCGAAAAACAAAGGAACGGGCGTTGGAAGAAGCGGACCGGCTCATGTACGAATGCCTCGAGCGAGGCTTGAGCTTCAAGACTTCGCAGGGAAGCTTCATCCCGCTTTCTCCCCCTTTGACCATCAAGCAGGACGACCTGGAAAAAACGCTCGGCATCTTCGAGGAGGCCTTGACGGCAGTGGAGGATCGACATGCCTCGCATCCGTCGCCTAAAGCCTAAAAGCTAAAACCTAACCGCTAACAGCTAACATCTAAAAACTTTTCCACCAAGGAGCAAAGAAATTGGACATATCGCAACTCCCCGACAACCCCTACATCCTGCTGACCCCCGGCCCCCTGAGCACGACGAAGACGGTCAAAAGCGCGATGCTCGGGGACTGGTGCACGTGGGACGACGACTACAACCGGATCGTGCAGGAGATCAGAAGCAAACTGGTCCGGCTGGCGACCTCCTCGGACGGCTACACGAGCGTGCTCATGCAGGGCAGCGGCACGTTTTGCGTCGAAGCTACTATAACCACCACCGTGCCAGACGACGGCCGCCTCCTTGTTCTCGGCAACGGCGCGTACGGCGCCCGAATCGCAAAAATCGCGGAAAAGATAGGTTTGGACCATCGGGTACTCGACAGCGGCGAAACGAAACGTCCTTCGCTGGAGGACCTGGATCGGACCCTGCTCTCGGATTCGAAAATCACCCACGTCGCGGTGGTGCATTGCGAAACCACCACGGGCATGCTCAATCCCGTCGATCAAATCGGCGAAATCGTTAAGAGGCGCGGCAAGGAATACATCGTGGACGCCATGAGCAGTTTCGGCGGCGTTCCCATGGACGCGGCCGAAATGGGGGCCGACTATCTTATAAGCAGCGCCAACAAGTGCATCCAGGGAGTGCCGGGGTTCGGCTTCGTCGTCGCACGAGTCGATTCCCTGAGAAAAACCGAGGGCAGGGCCAGATCCCTCAGCCTGGACCTGTTCGACCAGTGGAACGTCATGGAGAGCAAAAAAGGCAAATGGCGATTCACGTCCCCGACCCATACCGTCCGCGCTTTCGCCCGCGCCCTCGAGGAACTCGAGCTGGAAGGCGGAGTCGAAAAGCGCCATGCCCGCTACAGGGAAAACCACGAAATTCTTGTCGAGGGGATGAGAAAAATCGGATTCGAGACTCTTCTGCCCGACAATTTCCAGTCGCCGGTGATCACCTCGTTTTTCAGCCCCGAACATCCGGCCTACAAGTTCGAACTCTTCTATGAAAGGCTGAAGGAACGCGGATTCGTTATCTATCCGGGCAAGGTGACCGACCATGACACGTTCCGCGTGGGAAACATCGGAGACGTCCGCCCCGCCGACATCCGCCGCCTTCTCGCGGCCGTCGAGGAATCGATTTTTTGGAAATAAAACGGTGTTCGGGTCTGATCTGGAAAAATTATGGGCGGAGCACCTTTTAAAGAACACCGCCCTCTTTCGAAGAGCTTTTGCTTGGAGTCGTCAGCTTAGGTAGATATACTTTCCTGCGGCTGCTTTGAAGTTCCGTAGAACCGCTTGTCGGCGCCGCCGTCCAGATTCGGCTCCTCGCCTTCCGGCTTCGGGTCGTCTACATACTCGAACTTGCCCTTCCAGTCGGGAGAATCGCCACGAGTCCAGCGGTTGCCGACGCTGTCGGCCGGCATCGTCCCCAGACCCGATACGATCAGGTGCTGCGGATTCATGGCGGCCGCCGCCATCATGTCCTTCGGGTTGGACCCTTCCAGAACGGCTTTGACTGCGGAGTCGGCTTTGGCGACTGATTCCGCCGTCTCCGCGTCGGCGCCTTCCAACAATCGAGCCTTCATGGAGGCGCATGATCGCCGACAGGCGTTGTATCAGGCAGAAAGACGCTACGAGGCGGCGAACCTGACTGCGTCCGCAAGAGAACGCATCAAGGGAGCGCGTTTCCACTTTTGCGCTTGGCGCACAAAAAAGGCGGCTTGGCGGAAAATCCGCCAAGCCGCCGATATAAGGCGAAATTCAGGCGCTTGTCGACGCCGGGAGACGGCGAATGTGCAGTCTCCCGGTCTGGCTTGCGTTTCGGACCTTCTTGATTCCAGGCATGTCTTTGGAAATTTTGCCTTCTTTATCAAACGATCCGAAGCCGATCAATCATTTCATTTCATTTTCTTGTCTTGTTTCCAAGCTCGCTCCCTAGTACTGGGAGCCTTGTCTCTGCTGCCCTTGCTGGCCGGCGCCTGGCGTCTGGCCTTCGCCGAAATAGCCACGGACTTGCTCCTGAAGCTGCTGCTCGGTCATTTGGCTCAATTCGTTTTCCTCAACGGTGGGCGCTCCATCGAGTTTTTGTTTCTCGATGTTCACCACCAAGGAATCTTCTTGCATTTCGGGGTTCGCGGCCTGCCAGGGAATAGGAGTCAAATCTCCGCCCATGCCCAAAGTTTGATCTTTCTGCAAGATAATATACTTTACCTGCCCTTGGTTGTCTACCAACAATTCCGAAAGCTCTCCCAGTTCTTCGCCCTGCTGGTTCTTGACCGATTTTCCTACCAGTTTGCTGGCTTGGTGAATGTCGCCGGCCTGACTCGTCTGCTGGGTTTGCATTCCGGTCTGCTGACCCATAGCACCGGATCTTGCGTTTTCAGCGGCAAACGACGAGCCTACGAAAAGCGCGCCGCCAAATAAAATCGTTAAAATAGCCGTACCTAATTTTTTCATTTTTTCCTCCCCGTTTCACGGAATTGAAAAGTTCAACGCTCTTCGATCAAGCGCCTTTTTATTTCGCTCCCCGAAGGTCTTCGTTTTTTCGATTTGCCGATGGTAACTTTTTGCAATTCGTATTCTCGTTCGAGGTCCTCCGGTTCGATACGCGATAAAGTAAACAGCGGACGGAAAGCGCGTAATGAGCATTACACAGTATTTAAAGGTTCAATCCTCCCCGTCGTGGCGTACTCTGCGGGATCGTTTTTTCTTTCACGCGCGGATACATGATCTGCAAAACCTCCCTGGACGCCTCCTTTCAAATCGCCTGCCGGTAATCCGAAACGTCGAGCCCGTACAGCCGCGCAGAGTTCTTCCCGAGAATCATTTCCTTGATTCTTCCGTCCGCAGGTCCCATTCGTCGATATCCATATTTCCTTCTCGTCTGCTCTGGAATTTCGAACCGCCGCAAAGCCTCGATCTGCCACTGGGGCGAGCCGAACCAGACCGAATCCGTGCCCCAACAGACATGGTCCGCCCCCATGCCCTGGATCAGGGCGCCCATAATACCCGCGCACAGCTCGGGGTTCGCCGCGCTGGTGGCGGCGAAAACCGCCCCGAGTTCGGAGTAGACGTTTTGCACCCCGAATTTGTCCGGGATCTCCGCAAGATCGGTAACCCACGGGATACGGCCTGTCCTATTGAACTCGGCGACGTCCTCGTCGTCCGGGATCGTCTTTTCGATTCCCGAATGGTATATGACGAAATTCAAATCCGGCCAGTCCCTGGCGGCGGGTCCCACGTCGTCGACATTGGCGTAGCCGACCTTTTCCGGCGGCATCCACTTTTCATAGCCCGTAGGGAGCAGCCCCTTGTGGATGCAGATGTTTTTGATGCCGGCGTTTTTTATCTTCTCGTACGCCGGATAGACCAGTTTTTCATCGTTCAGACGCCAAGGGTATTTGGAGCCGCCGCCCGGGTCCCCCAGCGTATACCCCTTTATCGCGTCCGGCTTGAGCGCCAGTGCCCGATCCAGTTCCTCCATCCATCCCGGCTGCCCCGGAGTGATCAGGGCGTGGGCCAGAAGCGACCGCTTCCCGGTACGCTCGTTCACCCGATCACGGGTGGCCAGGGCCTGCTCGTTGCTCAGGAACCATCCCTCCTTGTCGTCGTTGGGCGCGTTGCTAAGAACGGCCGCTTTGGTCTGGCTTTCCTCGAATATTTCCCGATAGAAGTTCTCGAATTTTATATCCTCGAACACAGGTTCTTCTTTCCCCGGTTCGGGTTTCCACCCCCTGGCGGCCCGCCGGAGGGAAAGGAGTCCTTCGGGCGAAGGATAATCGTCGTTTACGTAATGCACTTGGACGTCGAAAATAAACTGGTCCGCCAGACTGTCGATCCGTTCCGCCGCTGCGCCGGGGGTGGCGGCTTCGGACGGATCCACCGAAAAGAAAGCGCCGAATACCGAGTTGATCGCCATAAAAGACGCGGCCAGCCCCATTTGGCTCCGGATGAAATCCCGGCGGCTCATGCCGAGCCGGCTCCCGAGCAGATCGGCCAGCCTGTCCAGTTCCCGAACCACCGCAGGCGTGCCCCACCTGACGGATTCGTCCGGTTCGTTTTCGCGGCCGCTTCCGACGGGCGCGCATTTTTTCCATCTCATGGGAATACCTCCTTCTTATAAGGCTATGTAAGGCTTCATTTTTGACAGCGCCTCGGCGACAAGACGCAGGTCTTCCACGAGCCCGTCGAAAGCCCGTGTGCGGTCGTCTTTCGAACTTGCTCGCAGAATAGACGAGGGGTGGACGGTCGCTGCGGCGAAAGAGGCCAGATCGCTTTCCAGCATGCGGCCCCGGTCGCGGGTGACGCGCACGTGCTTGCCGAATAGCGACTGGGCGGCGGTAGCCCCTAAAGCGATTATGATTTGGGGTCGGATCAGCTCGATTTCCGCAGCCAGCCAGGGCAGGCACGCGCCGATTTCTCCGGCGTTGGGCTTCTGGTGCAGGCGCAACTTTCCCTTGGGTATCCATTTGAAATGCTTCACCACGTTGGTGACGTACGCGTCGCCCCGGTCGATGCCCGCAGAGACCAGAGCCTTGTCCAACAGTTTTCCGGCCGGTCCCACGAAAGGCCGTCCCTGTTTGTCCTCTTGATCTCCGGGCTGTTCGCCGACCAAAACGATCCGCGAACCCGACAACCCTTCTCCGAACACCGTCCGGGTCCCGCGCTCCCACAGCGGACAGGCTCGACAGCGCGAAGCCGCTTCCTTCAACGTCTGCAGCGTACTTTTTTCCGGGATGAAAGCCGCCGCCGCCCCTTTCTTTAAATCATTCG
>CAZNTU010000320.1:0-5524 GCA_964575975.1 uncultured Desulfobacteraceae bacterium | reverse complement strand
CACGGGTCGATAAATTCGGCATGTTACCCGTTAAGTTTACAATGTCAAACTAACACCTAACACCTAACGGCTAATACCTGACGGCTAATACCTAACAGCTAATGGAGGCGTCATGGAAGACTTCGAACCTACTATAATCGCTTTTGTCTGCAACTGGTGTACGTACACGGCGGCCGATCTGGCGGGGACGTCGCGGTTGGCCTACCCTGTCAACGTCAGGTTGATCAGGGTCATGTGTACGGGCATGGTGGATCCACAGTACGTCATCAAGGCTTTGCTGGAGGGCGCCGACGGCGTTCTGGTCAGCGGCTGCCATCCGGGGGACTGCCATTACATCAACGGAAACTACAAGGCCCGCAGACGAATAAAACTCTTGAAGGACATGCTTCCCCAGTTCGGTTTCGAGCCGGAGAGGCTTCAATTGACCTGGATCGGGGCCAGCGACGGCATTCAGTTCGCCGGAACCATGCGGGAACTGGTCGAGCGGATCAGGAAAATCGGGCCGAGCCAAGCCAAAATGAAAATGGTTATTTGAGAGAGCCGTTGGCCGTTAGCTGTTAGCTGTTATCGGTCGACGAGCGAGCGTAAAAAGCGGCATGGTGGAGCAAGGGATCTTTTCGGCTTGGATATACGAGGAGAAAAAGATGGTCATGGCCTTAATTTTGGCCGGCTGAAATTATCAATTAGCAACTAATTGAGAGGTTTTCATGGCTACGACGGCAAAAATAGAGATAAAAAACGAGGACCGGCTTGAGGCAATACGGTCGTTATTGAAAAAGGCCTTGGAAACGGAGGCCGTGGATGCAATCCTGGTGCCTATGCGACTTCCCATGAGGAATATGGTGATGCCCGCCCTGGTGGCCGAGCCGAAGCGATTGGACGACGCCGACCCGCTGGCCCCCGCCTTTCCGATCAACGGCGCGAAACTGGCGTCGAAAATCACGCGGAAAAACAGCGGGCAAACCGTGGGGGCGGTTTTGCGCTCGTGCGAAATCCGGGCGTTCGTCGAGCTGGTCAAGCTCAACCAGGGACGCATGGAAAACATCGTCCTCTTCGGGATCGACTGTCTCGGGGCGTTCAAGAACACCGACTATTTCAAACTGGCCGAAAAGGAGAACGTTCCCGGGGAATCGACCGAAAAGTACGTGCGGCAGGTCCTTTCCGGCAAAGGGACGAGCATGGAGGGCCTCGACATCGCCGTCGCCTGCAAGACCTGCGAGCAGCCCGTCGCGGACGGCGCCGACGTCAGGATCGGGCTTTTGGGAGTCGATACTTCGAAATACGTTCTTTTGGAGGGCGCAAGCGCGAAGGGGGAAGAAATGCTTCGGCGACTGGATTTCCAGGCGGCGGAGAGTCCTCCGGAGAGACGAAAGGCCATAGCCTCGCTGGTCGGGGAACGGAGCGTTGCCAAGGACAAAATGATGGCCGAAACTTCGGAGGCCGTCAACAATCTCGAAAAGCTGTCCGCGTATCTGGCCAACTGCGTCAATTGCTACAATTGCCGGGTGGCGTGTCCGGTCTGCTATTGCCGCGAATGCGTGTTCGTCACCGACGTGTTCGAGCACGACCCGTCGCAGTACCTTGGATGGGCGGCCAGAAAAGGCGCGGTGAAAATGCCCGCGGACACCCTTTTCTACCACATGACGCGCATGGCCCACATGGGGGCCTCCTGCGTCGGATGCGGCCAGTGTTCCAACGCGTGCCCGAACGACATTCCGCTCGCGGAACTTTTCAAGACGGTCGCCGCCCGGATTCAGAAGGGGTTCGATTATACGCCCGGCCGGGACCTAGGGGAAAAACCGCCCATGTCCGAGTTCAAGGAAAAGGAGTTCCAGGATGTGGTGGGACTCAAATAGCGCGGGATATACATATATAAGGTAGACAACCCATCGAGGGAGTTTTCCATGCATCGAAAAATCGGCAAAGTTTTGGTTGTGGGAGCCGGGATAGGCGGCGTCAGGTCCGCCCTGGACTTGGCCGAATGCGGCTACGGCGTCACGTTGATCGACAAGGAGCCGCATATCGGCGGACTTTTGGGCAAACTGGACCGCCAGTTTCCATCGGACCGTTGCGGGATGTGCAAGATGCTTCCCTTGCTCGAGCGGGATTCGTCCTCGCAGTTCTGCATGCGCAAGGGCTTCTTTCAAGAAAACATCGAAATTCTGACCGGCGCGGAACTCGAATCGGCGGAGGGCGAGCCCGGCAATTTCAAGGTGAGAATCAGGAGGATTCCGACAGGGGTCGATCCCTCGCTTTGCGTCGGCTGCGGACTTTGCTCGGATGTCTGTCCCGTGGAAATCCCCGATTCGTTCAACGAGGGATTCGGGACGAGAAAGGCGATCCATCCGCCGGTCCCCCACGCCATTCCGAGTCCATACGCAATCGATTTCTCGGCCTGCACCAAGTGCGGCGAATGCGAAAAAGTCTGCCCCGCCGACGCCATAAGCCTTCCTTCGAAACAGCGGGGGGCCTTCAGGATTATAGTGGTGGACGACGAACTGGTCGTCAGGGATTCCTTGAAAGAACTGCTCTCCGACGAGGGTTACTCGGTCGATATGGCGGAGTCGGGCGCCGAAGCCTTGAAAATGCTTTCCGAGCAAAAATACCATCTCATGCTGACCGACATCAAAATGCCCGGCATGGACGGCGTGGAGCTTCTGAAACGCGCGACCGACGCGAACCCCGACCTGTGCGTCGTCATGATGACCGCCTACGCCACCGTCGAAACGGCAGTGGAGGCCATGAAGATCGGCGCCAGGGAATATCTCATGAAGCCGTTCGAGATCGACGTTCTCGTTCCCATGGTCGAAAAAATCTACCAAGAGCGCGAAGCGGAAAAGGACCTCGAGATGGAAGTCGGGGCGATCATCCTAAGCGGCGGGGTATCCTTCTTCGATCCGAAGGAGGGAAAGAACGTCTTTCAATACGGCGAAAACCCGAACGTGCTCACGAATTTGGAGTTCGAACGGCTTTTGAGCGGGACTGGACCCTACGGCGGAAGCCTGCTCCGTCCGGGCGACCTCTCCCCGGCCAGGAAAGTCGCGTGGATTCAATGCGTCGGTTCCAGGGACATCCAGAAGGAGAGCGATTTTTGTTCCTCGGTCTGCTGCATGATCGCGATCAAGCAGGCCGTGCTGGCCAAGGAAAGCGACCCCGAGCTGGACGCCGCCATCTTTTACATGGATCTGCGCGCCCCTGGAAAATCTTTCCAGAGATACAGGGACCAAGCAGAATACGTTCACGGCGTGCGTTTCGTCCGGGGACGGCTCCATTCGGTCGGGGAAGCTTCCCCCGCAGGTCGATTGCCCCTTCGCTTCATGGGCGAAGACGGCCATGCGGAGGACGAGGAGTTCGATCTCCTGGTGCTCTCGACGGGACAGAGGCCGAACGCGTCGTCCGCTCGCATCGCGGAAATGCTCGGCGTGGAACTCAACCCTTGGGGGTTCTACAAGACCGCTCCGTTCTCCTTGTCGTCGACGAATCGCGCGGGCGTGTTTCTGAGCGGGTCGGCCGGAGAATTCAAGGACATCGCGGAATCTGTGATTTGCGCGTCGGCGGCGGCCAACGAAGCGCAGCGGGTGCTTCGCGCGTCCGGAGGAAGTCTCGCGCTGGAGGAAACGGAGACGCCGGAGTCGACGGGCGATCCGACCGAGGAGCCCGTCGTGCTGGCGGCGTTGTGTTCCTGCGGAAAGCGCTTGGAATCGACGGGGGACGTGGATAGGATCGCGAGGGAAATCAAGCGCGGAAGCGCCGTGAACGAAGTGATCGTCGCGGACAGGCTTTGTTCCGCAGAGGGATGGGGCGAACTGGCGGAAAAGATCGAAAACGGCCGGGCGAACCGGATATTGATCGGAGCGTGCCATCCATACTCTTTCGTCCGGAAACTGAAGGACTTGAGTCGAAAAACCGGCCTGGATTCCACCCTGATGAACGTCGTGGAACTGGGCTTGTTTTCGTCGCCGCCCGCGACCGGCGGCCGAACGGAGGAAACGGGCCGAAGATTCTCGGAGAATCGAATCGTTTCGAATTTGAGAATGGCGGTCGCCGATCTGGAACACCGAGATCCTTCGACTACGCCGAACGTGCCCGCAGTGCAAAGAGCGCTGGTGATCGGGGGCGGAATCGCCGGCATGAACGCCGCGCTGGCCGTGGCGGATTCCGGATATCCCGTCGATCTGATCGAAAAGAGCGACCAATTGGGAGGAAACCTGCTCTGGCTGCGGCGCACCATCGACGGCCTGGACGTGCAGGGCCTCTTGACGGAAACGGTTTCCCGCGTGGAAAAGCACCCGAACATCGCTGTCCACAAGGAAGCAAGCGTAATCGGCGCGTACGGGGAGGCGGGAAGCTTTTTCACGACTGTGCAGTACACGGACGGCCGTATCGTCAACATCCGGCACGGAGCCATGATCGTCGCGGCGGGAGGCTCGGAGGCGAAAACGGGAAGCTATGGAAACGGAGAACACCCGCAGGTGCTCACGCAATCCGAGTTGGAAAGGAAACTCAATGACAAGAGCGTCGATCCCGAAAAGCTGAACGAGGTGGTCATGATCCAGTGCGTCGATTCCCGCGAAGAGCCCCGCAACTATTGCAGCCGGGTCTGTTGCCCCTCCGCGATCAAAAACGCTCTCTATCTGAAGGAAAAGAATCCCGACGTCAACGTCTATGTTCTTTATCGGGACATGACGACCTGCGGCTTCGCGGAAAAATATTTCACGGAGGCCCGGAGAAAAGGCGTGGTCTTCTTCGCCTACGACCGGAATGAAAAGCCGTCTATGGAGATTTCCGATGACGGCGCGCCGACGGTGAAACTTCGGGACGGGATACTTCGGCGTCACGTACAAATCTCGCCCGACCTGATCGTGCTGGCACCCGGCGTCGCCTCGAACCTGACCGGAGATCTTTCGGAATTTTACGGATTCGGGCAGGACCGGGACGGATTTTTCCAAGAGGCGGAAAGCAAGTGGCGCCCGGTGGATTCCATAAAGGAAGGCGTGTTCGCGTGCGGCCTGGCCCTTTCCCCGCGCTCCATTCCGGAAAGCATCGCATCGGCCAAGGCGGCGGCGCAGAGGGCGCTTCGCATTGTTTCGCGGAAATCGATCCCGTGCGGAAAGACGACTGCCAAGGTCAGGAATTCGCTTTGCTCTTTGTGCGAACGATGCATCGAGGCATGTCCCTACGGAGCGCGGACGATAGACCCCGACGGCGAAAAGATCGTCGTGAACCCGGCCATGTGCCAGGGATGCGGCGCCTGCGCCTCGGTTTGCCCTAACGACGCCTCCTATTTGGAGGGGTTCGGGGCGCGCAAAATGCTGGATGTCATAGACGAGGCGCTTTACGGGACGGCCGGAGCCTGAACAAGCTATTCATTGGCTATTGAATATTAACCGTTGATTATTGACTATTAAAAAATGAAAAATTTAAAATTAGATCTAGTTTCAAAATTGACTGCCCAAATAGTCAATAATCAATAACTTGACATCGTAAACATAAGCCGCAACCAATTGAAATATTTCGACCTTGT
>CAZNTU010000319.1:0-5526 GCA_964575975.1 uncultured Desulfobacteraceae bacterium | reverse complement strand
TCGCCGACGCTGACATCCGTCGGAGACGCCTCTGTCTCGATGACGTATTCTCCCACGTGGCCAGCGAAGTTCGCGGGCTTGCCTTCCTCCGGCACCTCGGAGACCGTCAGCTCCAGTTCGTTCGAGGGCACGGCCACCTTGCGGTAAATTCCCTGGCGGCCGCCGAAAAAGTCGTCGTTGAAAAAATCCGAGAAAAAGTCGTCGCCGAACGGATTGCGTCGCTGTCTGTAACCGGACAGCACCTCGCAAACCACCGTGGCCGGCTGAATCGATACGTGTCCGGATTTCTTGGGGATCAGTATTTTTGAAAAGGAAATGGTGGCGTAGTCTTTTCCTTCCAGTCGTTCCTGCCCCTTTTTCGCGATCGCCTCGCCGCCCGAGAGCGGAATCCGGTAGAACTTGCCGCCCGAAGCGGTATTCACCTCCGGATCGGCAAAATAGAAGTCGTCCGTATCGTCGAGGATCGGCAAGCTCATGTCGAAGCCCCGTACATTCTCGCTCAGATACCAGGTAACGGTCAGGGAGACAGGCTCTCCCACGTAGCAATGGCTTTTGGAGAGATTCAGCCGCAATTTGAAATCGTCGCTTTCAGCCGGCTTTTGCACCCGGATCTCCACTGCCGACGTCCAAGCCTCGTCTTGACCGTCATGGACTGTGATCGGAGGGATGACAAGCGTCCCGGTTCGTTTCGGCGAGAGCTGGTAGGAAAACACGTAGCCTTTTCGGATGTCGCGGGTCATTTGGCCGTTGACGATCATGATGGAGGAACTGCTGTTCTGCTGTCCGCCCCGATACTCGACCGTGAAATCCGAAACGCCGGACATGTCGGGTTTTTCGGGATGCTCGCTTCCGGAAACCTGGACCTGGAAAATGAACGGTTCCCCCATGAACACCGTGTCCTTTTCGACCGCCGCGTTCGCCCGCAAGGGTTCCGCCGAAGCGGGTCGCCAACCGAAGAGAACGAGCATCGACACGAAAAGAAGAGCGGCTGTGTTTCGTCGTGTTTTCATTGCTACCAGTCCTTGTCCACCTCGCTGTATCCGCCGGTTCGGCCGAGGTTGCGCTGGTTCCTGTTGTTCCTTTCCTCTTCCAGAATCTGTTGCGGATTGTCGGGCATTTGCGCCATTTGGGCCTGCTGTTCGTCCTCGTTCCCTTTTCGATCCTGTTGCTGGCCGTTTTCGCCGCTCGCCCCGTCCTCCTTCCGTTCCTCCTTTTCCTTCTCGTCCTTGTTTCCGGGTTTTTGGGCTTGTTGGCCTTCCTGTTTGTCGTCCTGGTTTCCCTGCTGGTTTTGTTGCGCGTCCTTGCCCTTTTCGAGCGAGGCCAGGGCCTCTTTCAACTCTTCCAGCGCCTTTTGCTGGTTGTCTCGTGCGGGTTCCGCCTGGCTGTTTTCCAGTTTTTCCGAAGCGACGTTTTGTTCGGAAGCGGCATTTTCCAGGTGGTTTTTCACGGGATCGGGCGCGGCCTGATTCGGTTGGTTCGCCCCATTCGGAGAGGGCGGCGGCGCCGGCAGCTTTTCCGCCGCGTCGGAGGTCCGTCGGGCGAGGTCCTTCTGGTCTCCCGCCAGTTTTGATGTTTCGGTCCCGAGACTCGGGGAATCCCCTTCCTGGTCCTTTTTCTTTGAAAGGTTCTCGTTTCGATCCAGCAGGGCCTGCTGTTCGTCGATCAATTGTTTGATTTCATCGGCGGTCTTTTGCATGGCCTCCTGTTGTTTCCGCGCCTCTTGCTTTTGCTTTTCTATGGCGTCGAGGATCGACTTCATAGTCAAACGGGCCACCTCGATGTTTTCGGCGGCCTCCTTGAAATCGGGTTGCAGCTCCAGCGCGTCATGGAAATGCCGGATGCTGGTCTCGCAGGCTTCGAGCGCCTTGCCCGGATCGCCGTCCTTTTGCCGTTCGGCTTCTCGAAAAGAGCAAAGTCCCAAATTGAACCGGCTCTTGGCCTCCAGATCGGCAGTCTTGCTCTTCAGGGCCGCTTGCTCGAACGCTTGTTCGGCCTTGGCGAAATCGTCCTTCCGATAATAAGCGGTCCCTTTGTTGAAATAAATTCGGGCCGATTCCGGCATCTCGACCGCCGCTTTCTCGTAGGCTTCCAAAGCCTGGTCGTAATTCCCGCTCGCGAACGCGACATTGCCTTTCTCCACGAGGCTTCGCGCGGATTCGGCGAAGGCCGTCCCGGAAACGAGCGCAATGCTCGCGATCATTAAAAAGACCGCTGTCCGTTTACGCATGTTTGGCCTGCCTCTGTTTTCTTTCGTTGACCAGCATTTCAATAAAGAGAAGAACGAGCGCCACCGCGATGAAGATCTGGAATTTTTCCTCGTATCGCTTGATGGTTTCCGATTCCAGTTTCCTCTTATCGGCGCTTTTGATCAAGGTGACGTATACATTGCCCAGATCGATGGTTCCGGTGGCCACGTTCAGGTATTTGCCGCCGGGGGTCGCGTTCACCATCTTTCTCAACGTGTCGGCGTCCAGCTTCGACCATATTTCCCGACCTTCATACTGCAAGAACGTCTTTTCCCCTTTCTCGTTGGTGACCGGGATGCGCTTGCCTTCGTTTTCGTCGCCCAGTCCGATGGCGATCAGCCGGATTCCCTTTTCCCCGGCTTTCTTGGCCGCTTCGACCGGAAAGCTGTCGTGATCTTCCCCGTCTGTGATCAGAACGATATCCTTGAACTCCTTGTCCTGGTCGTCGAACACTTCGTCCATGACTTTCCGGACCGCGTCCCCGATCATGGTGCCGCCCCGCGCGATGCTGTCGGTGGAAATCGTGTCGAGCATCATCCGGAAAAAACCGTAGTCCAGGGTGAGGGGGCACTTGACCGCAGAGGTTCCGGAGAACACGACAATGGCCACGCGGTCGCCCTCCAGCCGGTCGATGCAATCCCCGATCGCCAGTTTCGCCCGTTCCAGCCGGTTGGGGACCAAGTCTTCGGCCAGCATGCTTTTGGACACGTCCAGAAGAAACACCACATCCCGGCCGCTGCGTTCGATGGTTTCCGGCCGGGGGTTCCAGCTGGGCCGGGTCGTGGCGAAAACGATAAAAACGACGGCGGCGATGGAAAGAACGGCTTTCCACGCCCTTTTAACATAGCTGATCGATGTGTTCAACCGGTGGTGGAGGCAGGCGTCGACGAAAACGGCCAGCGCCTTTCTCCGTTGCCGCCAGGCGTAAACGTACACGCCGATCAACAGGGGCATAAGCCACAGCAAATAAAGCATGTCGATGTTTTGCAGTTTCACGCCGCTCATGGCACCTTCCTGAATACGGTGTTGTTCAACACGATGGAGCCCGTCATGAAGAGAACCGCCGCCAGGGCGAACGGGACGAACGTTTCTTTATAGTCCACGAACCGCACGGATTCGACCTCGCTTTTTTCCATTTTGTCGATGTCCTCGTAAATCGATTGCAACGACTCGGCGTCGTCGGCCTTGCGGAAAAAACCGCCGGTCGTTTTCGCGATCGCCTGGAGCGCCGACGTATCGACGGGTCTTTCCATGGGGATCTTGTAGACGCCGAACGGCGTACGGATGGATTGCACGGCATCGCCGCCGCCGATGGCGATGGTGTAGACCTTGATCCCCCATTTCTTCGCCAGTTCGGCGGCCTGGAGCGGGTCGCGCTTGCCGCAATTGTTTTCTCCGTCGGATAAAAGGATGATCACCTTGCTCTTGATTTCATAGGGCTTTTCGACTCCCGGATTTTGCTTGGCGAGCGTCTCGTCGGCGGTTTGCAAACGAGCGGCGGCCAAGGCCAGCGCGTCGCCGATGTTGGTCCCGTCCTCGTCACGGCGTTGCACCAGCTTCACGCCCTCGATAAACTGGGGCAGGGCGCCGTGGGCAAGGGTCAACGGGCAAATGGTGTCCGCGTAGCGAGCGAAGGAAATCATGCCGATCAGGTCGTTGGGCCTTCCGGCCAGATCGTCGCCGTCGCCCAGGGCGAAATTCTGGAACACCTCCTTGACGACTTCCAGCCGGTTCATATTCCGCCCTTTGTACTCCATCTCCGCGCCCATGCTTCCGGAGCGGTCCACGACCATCTGGATGGCGATTCCCTTGCTGATGTCGCGAATCTTCTCGCGGCCGGTCTGGGGTCTGGCCAACGCGACAACCAGGCAGACGATGGCGAGGATTTGCAGCGCCGTCGCAAGCGGGGCCAGCGTTTGCCGTATGGATTTGCCAGCCTTGGCCGCGTTCCCGACGGTGGAAAACCGCAACGCACCCCTGCCTGCCATAACGCGCCGCAACCACAGAAAGACGGGTATCAGCAGCAAAATCAAAAACGCCCATGGTGATTCGAAATGCATACGCTACTCTTTCTGTTCCTCTTTTTCTTCGGTTCCCGCGATAAATGCCTTGCACGAATCGAACATCAACTGGATATCCTCGGCGGAGGGCCGATGCTCGGCGAACTTGACCAGGTCGCACCCTGCCAGAAAGTTCTGCAACAGCGACTTGTATTGCGCGATGACGCCCGTGCTGCTTTTCAGGCTGTTCAAGAACTCTTCCGTGGTCTGCTCCGGCGCGGCCAGGCCGAACCGGTTTTCTATATATCTTCGAAGGATATCGGATATTCCCTGGTAGAATCGCTTGATCTCGCCCTTTTCGATCAGGTCCTGGGAAACCAGGCTCGAAAGCTCGTCGTAGGCGATCTCGTGCGCCGGAGTGCGCACTGCGGATGCCGGCTTTGACGCTTTCAGCCTGCGATATATAAAAAAGCCGACCAGGGAGAGGATCGCGAGCGCTCCCGCAGCCACGGCCGCCACCGTTCCCGCGTCGAAGGACCGGGGCAGGCCGACGGGGGGGACGATGTCGTGCATTTTCAGCTCGGCCATCTTTTCGGGCAGAAGCGATTTGACCGTGACGACGATTTCTTCGGATTCTACCTCGTGCCGGTCGGTCTCCTTTTCGCCGTTTTTCCAGAACGAGGCCTTGAGCGGCGGGATTTTGTATTCCCCGGAAAGAAAAGGCTCCAGAACGTACGATCGGGTTACCTTTTTCCGGTTGTCGCCCGCAAGCTCGGGTTGCGACGTATGATAGTCCACGATGCCGAACTGCTCCAGTTTTTCCCCCATGCCGGGCAGTTCGCATTCGTAGTTTTCGTCCACGGTCAGGCCGATGGTCAAATGCAGCCGGTCGGCAATGGTGATCTCCGAGCGGTCCGCGTCTATAGAGAGGGTCGCCGGGCCCCGCTCGTAGGTTTTGTGGATGCCCGCGTCTTCCCCATTCTTCTCCGCCTGCTTGTCCGCCGAAACGTTATTTTGCGCCTCGTTGCCGCGACACGACAGGACGAACGCCAAACCGAGGAGGAGGAGCGCGGCAAAAGCAGTCCTGGCGAGGGCGCGTCCGCGCCTGGGGCGAAACGGATGAAAACGAATGTCGTCCATGTTCATCATACCCATTTCCGATTACTTGTCGGCGTTTCCGGCCGCAGGGGGTCCGGCCGCCGGAGCCGGCGGAGCGTTTTGAATGTCGGTTCATCGCGGAATTGTGGGGAAATTTTTCCCCTAATGTGAAATTGTGCTGG
>CAZNTU010000318.1:0-5566 GCA_964575975.1 uncultured Desulfobacteraceae bacterium | reverse complement strand
GATTGTATCCGGCCATGAAGGGGAACAAGTCGTTTCCAAAATAATGGAGACGATTCGAAAGAACGCTTCGAGCATTCAAGGAATGGCCTCGAACTCCCCCGTTTGAAAAAGGTCGGACTCCGACCGGGTTTCCGTTTTGTCTGAAAGGGACCGCAGAGGAGACGAGGACGCGTATGAAGGGATATTGCAACTGGGAAACCTGATAATGAGACCGGCATAACGGTTTTCATCCCGGCAGGCCGCCGCTGGCATAAAAACGGTTGTCTTGGCGTTTTGCCGGGATGAAAACCGTTTGAAAATCCAGCCTATCGCCGACCTTCTATCCTTCGAGATATGCTATTTGAATCTCAATCCTTTTTTGGAAGTGGAATTGGCGATGAATTCTTCGGTCATGCGATAGGCCTCGTCGTCTGTGAACTGGCGAATGGGGTGTTTGCAAAAGTACGCCGAGGGGCCTTCCAAAACGCCGCCCACGCCGGAGTCGAGAGCGAGTTTCACGCACCGGACCGCGTCGATGGCCACCCCGGCGGAATTGGGGGAATCCTCCACGGAAAGGCGCAATTCGATGTTCATGGGGATGTCCCCGAAGAGTTTTCCTTCCATTCGGATGAAGGCTATCTTGTTGTCCTTCTGCCACGGAACGAAGTCGCTGGGTCCGATATGGATATTTCGGCCGTCAAGTCGGTCGGCGGCGACGGACTGGACGGCTTCGGTCTTGGAGATTTTTTTGGACGACAGTCGATTTCGGTTCAGCATGTTCAGGAAATCGGTGTTGCCGCCGGTGTTGAGTTGGTATGTCCGTTCCAATTTAACGCCGCGTTTTCGGAACAGGTCCGTCAGCACGCGATGGGTGATGGTCGCGCCGAGCTGCGATTTGACGTCGTCGCCGACGACCGGCAGTTTTTCCCTTTCGAAGCGGGCGGCCCAAATCGGATCGCTGGCGATGAAGGCCGGCATATTGTTGATGAATCCAACCCCCGCGTCCAGGGCGGCCTGGGCGTAAAAACGGGCGGCCTCCTCGGCGCCTGCCGGCATGTAGTTGAGCAGCATTTCGGCTCCCGTGCGCCTCAGAGTTTCGGCGACATCTTCCTTTTCCGACTCGGAGAATTCGGCGGGGACGAACGTGTACCGGGGGTCGAAGTCCTTCATATGGTCGGAAACGCCGTCCAGGATTTTCCCCATTTGGACCGGCACTCCCGCAGGCGGAATGTCCGGCTGGAAAACCGCAGTGCAGTTGGGAGGGGCGAAAATCGCCTCGTTGACGTCCCTGCCGACTTTGCGGCGGTCGATGTCGAAGGCGGCGACCACTTGGATGTCGGAGGGCCTGTAACCGCCGACGGTCCAATGCATCAGACCGATCGCCTCCCCGGCGGATTTTTCCCCGTAGTAGCGAATGCCTTGGATCAGCGAACTTGCGCAATTGCCTATTCCCGCGATGGCTATCCTGATTTTTTCCATTTGCTCTCCAACTGTTTATTATTCACTTTGGTAAAAATTGACTCCTGTTTATTCGACTTTTCCGGTTTTATTCGGCGCGTTTTTCGACACGACCGGATAGCGAAGATTCGAGTCCTCTTCCTTCGGTTCCGAAGCGCGTTCGAAGGCATCGAACAGTCGGCTCGTCTCGTACGCCTCGACCACGGCCGGGTGAATGTAGTATTTTTTGCATACGCTTTGGGTGTTTCCCAGCTCCTCGGCCACGGCGCGGACGGCGGCGACGATATGCTTTTTCGGATTGGGTTTGCCTTCCGTTTCCCTCAGTTCGTACAGCGTTTCGGCCATCAAAACCGTGCCCCACCAAGTCCGGAAATCCTTGGCGGTGAAGTTCTCCGACGAAATCTCCCTCAAGTATTCGTTCACGTCCTCGGAGCGAATCGGGCGGCGGTTTCCGTCCTCGTCGATGTACTGGAACAGTTCCTGGCCGGGAAGGTCCTGGCAGCGTTTCACTTGCCTTGCCAGTCTCCGGTTTTCGATATCGACGCTCCTGACCTTGCCGCTCTTGCCCCTGAACTCGATATGAAGGGTCGAACCGTAAACGTCCACGTGGCGGTCCCTCAGCGTCGTCAGGCCGTAGGAGCGGTTTTCCCTCGCGTATTCGGGGTTGCCGATCCGGATTTTCGCGGTGTCGAGCAGGGCCACGACGAGGGAGGACACTTTCCTCCAGGACAAATTGCGCGTCCGCAAGTCCGCGTCGACTTGGCGGCGAATGCGGGGCAGCGCCCGTCCGAACGATATCAGCCGGTCGAACTTGATTCGCGTCCGTATTTCGTTCCAGCGGGGATGGTAAATATACTGCTTGCGTTCTTTGACGTCTCTTCCGGTCGCCTGAATATGCCCTGCAGGGTCGGGGCTGATCCAGACGTCGGTCCAGGCCGGAGGGATTGCCAAGGCCTTGATCCGCTTCAGAGTTTGCTTCTCCCGAACACGCCTCCCCTCGCCTTCGAAATAGGAAAAACCCCTTCCCCGCGTCTTGCGCCGGATTCCTTCCGATTCGTCGGCAATATAGACGAGACCGTCCGTTACGACCGCTCCCCTCTTCTCGCCTTCAAAATCGGCCTTTCCGGCAACTACCCTTTCCCCGCCCTTCATATACTCATCGGCGCCCATATTCAGACACTTTTCTGCTGATTACCCTTTTCCAATACCGACCGAATGCAAATTCGGAATACCAGCACAGGAAAGGAGAAGTAATATGAAAGCTGTAGTATTTCACGACGTGGGCGACATTCGTCTCGAAGACGCGCCGGATCCGAAGATAGAAAAGGACACGGACGCCGTCGTCCGTCTCACGTCGAGCGCCATATGCGGCACGGACCTTCACATGATCCGGGGGACCATGTCCGGCATGGTTCCCGGCACGATCATGGGCCACGAGGGCGTCGGAATCGTGGAGGAGGTCGGCAAGCAAGTGAGAAACCTGGTTCCGGGCGACCGCGTGGTCGTTCCATCCACCATTGCGTGCGGCTACTGCTCGTACTGCCGGGCGGGGTACTACGCCCAGTGCGACAACGCGAACCCCAACGGCAAAAGAGCCGGGACGGCGTTTTTCGGCGGCCCCAAGACTTCGGGTCCCTTCAACGGACTTCAGGCCGAAAAGGCCCGCATACCATTCGCGAACATCGGCCTGGTCAAATTGCCAGACGACGTCACCGATAGCCAAGCGATCCTGCTCTCCGACATCTTTCCCACCGGCTATTTCGGCGCCGACATGGCCGAGATCGAGGCCGGAGACACCGTGGCCGTCCTCGGATGCGGGCCTGTGGGACTCTTTGCCATTATGAGCGCGCATCTCATGGACGCCGGAAGGGTAATCGCCGTGGCTCAGGTGAAGGATCGTCTTGACTTGGCCCGGGACCTCGGAGCGGAAGTGGTCGATTTCAGCAAGGAGAACCCCGTGGAGGTCATTGTGGAGCTTACGGGCGGAATCGGGGTGGACCGCCTCATCGACGCAGTGGGCGTGGACGCGGAGAGTCCCGAAAAGAAAAAGGGAAAAACAGGGGGCAAGCCATGGCAGCCCGGAAGCGCTCCTACCCAGGCTCTCGAATGGGGAATCCAGGCTTTGGCGAAAGCAGGCACCCTCTCCATCATCGGCGTGTATCCGCCTTCGGTGCGGGATTTTCCCATCGGCGAGGCCATGATGAAAAATCTCACGATCAATATGGGCAACTGCAATCATCGCAAATACATCCCCATGCTTGTGGAACTGGTTTCCAGCGGCGCGGCTGAAATCGCCGACGTGCTCACCAACGTGGAACCCCTGGACTCGATCATCGATGCGTACGAGGCTTTCGACACGCGCCAGCCCGGATGGGTAAAAGTGGAAATCGACGCCGAAGCCGTCGCATGATTCCTTCCGTTTGCATCGTTTCCGTTTCTCGAATTCCCGGTCGCAGGTTTTCTTCGAATGAAAACCCGCGGCCATCCTTCTTTTTCGCTTCCTCTTTCCGCTTCGGAAAATTTCCGTCTTTTCCTAAATTTCCTTTTCCGGAAGTTTCCTCACCGTCGGCCCCACGAGAACGTTTCCGTCCACGTCGTAGCGGGAGCCGTGGCAGGGGCAGTCCCAGCTCTTCTCCGCCGAGTTCCACCTCACGTAGCATCCCAGATGGGTGCAGGCTGGAGAAACGGAATGGAGGACCCCGTTTTCGTCCCGATAGGCCGCAGCCCGCCCGTCCTTCGCCCGCACCACGTCCCCGGTTCCGCTGGGGAGATCTTCCGGACGCTTGGACGCGATGGCGCTCATCCGGTCGAACACGAATCGTTTTCCGACGTCCAAATTCTCCACGAAAAAAGTCTTCGCGGACCGTGACGGATTCATTCTCGTGGAAGAAAACGCCTCCGCCCACGGATTCTTGATTTTCATGATCAAGTCCCTGAGGATCATTCCCGAGAAAGTCCCCCGGGTGATGCCCCATTTGGCGAAACCCGTCGCGGTGTAGACGTTTCCGGCGAGCGGGTGAAGACGGCCGATGTAGGGAAGTCCGTCCGCCGGCATGAAATCCTGCGAGGACCACTCGAAATCGACGGAACGGACGGAGAAATGCCGCCCAGCCCATTGCCGGATCGCGTCGTACCTCCGATAGGTGTCCACG
This sequence comes from uncultured Desulfobacteraceae bacterium, assembly GCA_964575975.1. GTDB lineage: Bacteria > Desulfobacterota > Desulfobacteria > Desulfobacterales > SKZT01. The sequence goes on along the minus strand of CAZNTU010000318.1, from coordinate 977 downwards.
TCGTGCCCGGTCTTGTGGCTTTCCCCGCCCACCAGCAGGTAGTCGCTTCCGGCCGCCCGGGAAATTGTCCGGGTTGGACTTTCAACGGAGATGTACATCCCTTGGGGCGTTTCTCCTTCGATGCGAATCGCCATCAGGTACGACCGGTTGGGAAAGTTCCATGCGAACGCCCCGGCCCGGTCCAAAAATGGCAGCTGCGTCGCCAGGACGATATGGTCGGCCTCGATTTCTCCGTTTTCGGTCGCGACGATACGGCCTCTGACATCGACCGCGCGGCTGAATTCGAACACGAGGCAGCCGTCCCCGTCGATGGCCTTGGCTAGCCCGGAGCAATAGCGGTACGGATCGAAATGGGCCTGGTCGTCGAAGCGCACGGCCGCTTCGATTCGGAAAGGCAGGTCGAAGTCGTGGACGAGACGGGCGGGAAGTCCAGCCTTTTGGGCCGATTCGGTTTCCGCCTCGATATCGGCGACCATTCTTGGAGTTCTCGTGAACGTGTAGGCGGGAAGTCGATGAAAATGGCAATCGATGTTCAATTCTTTCGCGATCCTCTCTATTTCCTCGATGGCGGCCTGGTTCGCGTCGCCGAAAGCCTTGGCCCTTTCCTCTCCGAAGGCAGCCTCGATGCGCGCGTAGATCAGTTGGTGAAGAGAGGTTATTTTCGCGGTCGTGTTTCCGGACGTGCCGGAGCAAACGTTCCCGGCCTCGACGACGGCGACCTTCGCCCCGGCGCGCTTCAACAGCAAAGCGGTCGTCAGACCGGTTATACCGGCTCCCACGACGGCCACGTCGGCTTTGATTCTCCCGACAAGGGAAGGATAACGGTTCGCGGGACTGTCCTTCAACCATAACGACCTTCTTGTTTCTGCCATGGTTTTTTTCCTTTCCATGGGGTAAGGGTTATTCGTTATTCGTTATTGGATATTCGTTATTTTGACATTGTAAACTTAACGGGTAACATGCCGAATTTATCGACC
>CAZNTU010000317.1:0-5604 GCA_964575975.1 uncultured Desulfobacteraceae bacterium | reverse complement strand
TCGCGAAATTGGAGGGCTCGCCGAGTACCTCGTAGACTTGTGTATAACGATGAGGGCCTCTGCCTGGGGACCGGCGCTGAGCGCCCGTATGCTCGCGCAAGTTTGCGTTCCGGAGACGGAGTCCTCCGCGCGGATCGCGGCGACGGTCTTGTTGAACTTGGTCGCGCAGACGAAAGCTCGGCGTTGCGGCGTCGCGGGACAGGACGCGGGGCGTGGGAACAAGACGATTATCGGAAACCGAATTTCCCGGTGGTTATTCCCTGATGAGCAACAACCGGTTCCCTTTGGATTGACCCGTGCTGAACGTAATATCGTGTTCCTGCAATTTCTTGTGCAATTGTCTCTGAAGGTTGAATTTTTTCCCCTTGTAAAAGACGTCCAGTTGAAAATTTTCGGGCGTCTGGTTTCGTACGTCGAAACCTTGGCAATCCTCCAAGTTCTCGATAATGTCCACCACGGTGTACAGTTCGTCCTCGCTGAAATCCTGGAACCATATGTCGTAGCGAACGGGTTTCGAATACCAGTCCCGGACGTCCTTGATCAAAGCCTCGGATACGGCCGTTGCGACTTTGACCGAGGCTCCGCCCACCGCTTTGTCCTCGTAGTACTGGACGCTGTCCTTTTTTGTACGGATTTCCACGTTTCCGGACTTGATCGCGACGACGTCGCCCGTGGACGGCGACACGGTCCTGAGGTTTACGCCGACGTTCAGGCTTCCGAAAAAACGGCTTTTGCCGCCTTGTTTCTTGCTTACGGCAACGTCGTACAGAAGAAGAAGGTCGGCCCGGTATTTCAGTGCCAGCGCCGACAGGCCGTCGACGTCCGTGTCGATCATGCCAGCCAGTTCTATCTCGCCGTATATGTCGTCCAGGGACTTTTCGTCCAGAACGATAAATCCCTCCTTTACGAAAACCCCTTCGATGCAGCGACCGACGCTTCTCACCACGCCGGAATTCCTGTCGGATTGCCCCTTGACTTTGGGCATGTACAGGGCCACGAACCTGGGATTTCCGATAATCCCTCCCTTGCCGCCGCTTGTGTCCGCCCCCTGGCAATCGGCCACGGGTTGCAACAACAACGCAATGAAAGCCACTGCCGCCAACTTGAAAAACGATTTTTTCTCCACTCTGATTTTTCCTTTTTTTTCGATTGTTGCCAAATACGCTCTGACTGTGGAAAAAAGCATGTCCGCCTTGAAAATTCGAACCGAAAAACGCGCGACGGCTCAAGTTTTCAAAGGCGGACAAAAGTTTGTTTCTTCGATTGGACGGTCTTTTCGGACCGGCAATCTACGATTTTTCCGGCGTGGCGTCTGCGGCAATCTGACGATCGACGATGGGTCCCAGTGCCTTGTGGATGTCTATGACGAGAGTCGTGTCGTTTTTCAGGACCTTGGCGATCATCTTGATGTTGTCGCCAATGTCGCAAACGTTCGTCTTCAGGCGCGTCAGCCGCAACGGAAGCCATACCGCCTTGGCCCCGGCGCTTTGGACGTCGGTCAATCGCTTGATTTCCTCGGATACGCCGGAGATGGAATCGGGAAGCTTCGCAAGGGCGATGACCGCGAGAGTCATGGATTCGGCCAGAAGCCCTTCGACCCCTTTGCATACCTCTCTGACCTTCCTGAGGGTCTTCAGCTTTTCTTCGTCGAGAACGATTTCCTGTTCGTTGATTTTTGAAAAAAGATTGTCGAAGATGAGCTTTTTTTCGTCCATCTCCTGTTCCAATTCCTTGGCCCTCATGCTTTCAATGTTCAACTGCTCGTCGATTCGGCCGGCGACCTTTTTCTCGCCCGCGGCCTTTGCGTTGTTGAGGTTGCTCTTGGCCTTTTTGAGGTCGGCAAGGGAGTCGCACGCCTCCATATATTGTTCCCTCGCGGTCAGGTAGTCGTCGTAGGCGCCCTTGAGGCTGTGCCCGTCGACCTCCGGTATGATTTCGAATACGGCGTCCATAACGCTCGGGTATGTGTACTGGTTGCTTTCGATTGTGTCGAAGCTCTTGATTAGGCCTTGTCTCTTGGAGACAGTGCCTTTTTTGTTGGAAACGAAGATGTTTTTGGTAACGGCCGCGACGGCTTCCTTGATTTCCTGGCCATTGGGATTTTCTTTTTTGTCGAACTCTCTATCCGAGTATACTTTGTAATAGTATCCGTTGATGATGGTGGGTTCGCCTTTTTTGTAGAAAGTTCCCGCCGCCGAGTACATGTCGGGGGGGATATCGTAGAGAATTTGCTGCGCCATGACCACGTGGCCCTTGATCGGGGAAATAATGCCGCCGTTAGCCACATAAGCGCCGTCGAAGGCGAGCGCCCGCATTACACTTAGGAATTCTTTGTCCGGAAAGGCCTCCAGTTTCTCGGGCCACTCGGCTTCGTCGCTTATGGGTACATGATTCAAGGCCGTGGTGGCGACATAGGCGGCCGCGGATGCCGTGTTGATACGGTCGAGCACGAGTTCCATGCTGGGTTGCTCAATGTACGCCATGCCGGACTCCACCGTGGCCCTCGCCGCCGCGCACCCCGAACCGATAACCGCCGCCAGCAAAATCACACACAACAACTCCAAAAACCCATTTCCGTTCCTTGTCTTCATTCTCTTCCTCCTTCGGCGTTTCTCCATTTTAAGCCAATACGAACAATTCGCTAGAAATCGATATGCAATTGGACTTGTAAATCCGGGCCTGCGAAAGTCCATCGAATACGACGATCAATAGGTGGCGCCGACGCCGGATTCCTCTCGAACCTTTTCCTTGACGCTGTCGATCTTTTTAACGTTTTCGCGCCTCTTTTCGACGCGAGCGTAGGTCCTCTGGTACAAGGGGTTTGTCGGATCGATGGAGAGGGCCTTTTCGTATTCCTTTAGGGCCCTGCGGAGGTTTTGCTTATGCTCGTATCCTATTCCCAGGTTGTATATGGCAGGCGCGTTTTGGGGATCTTCCTCGGCAACCGTGCTCCATGTCTTGATGGCCAAGTCCCAAGCGCCGTTCATGGCCGCCTGGGTGCCGGCCTCTACCTTTTGGTTTCCCTTGGCGAACTCCCTGAACACCTTCTTCTTGGTGGGAACCAGCTTTTTGACGAAATCCTGGCACACTTTTTTTGCCAGGCTCAAGGAAATATCTTCCTTGCTCCTCAGTTTGGCGCCGACCGGCTTTGTATTGACGATTTCGGAAAACTCGGCTTGTTCGGCGACTATGTTGCCGCCGGTGCTTCTTAGCTTGAACAGGACCTGTGCCGAGCCTCGTCGCGTCTGGTAACCTTGTTCGGACTTGTCCGTGACGGTGAAATCCTGGATCTCGGCCATGATTATGGGGCAGGACCCCTTGGCGGCCGCCATGTCGTTGAATACGAAGGTCGGCTCATCGATCAGAGCTTCCTTGAGCGCAGACCCCAACAGCTTGGCTGTTTTTCTGTCTTTCCAGACAACGGCGTCGATGGCAATGCACTGGTTCAACGGGTCGCCGTCCAAGGCGACGGCCTGCTGAAGATCGATTTGCGCGGGCACGACCGTGTCGATGATCATTCCCTTCTTCGCGGGTCCGCAAGACGCGAGCATCGTCAACAGTAGAAACGCCAGCAGAAAACGTACTGAATTCTTTTCCATGTCCGATCCTTTCCTTTGTTTCGGTTTGGGTGAAAACAACGATGGTTTCAATATACCTTTACTTCTCCCATGCTTTTTTCGCTTCCCTCCTTGACGAAAATCACTTTGTTGGTGTCTCGAAAGGACTCTACGACAGCGATGTTTTCGTTTTTCAGCGTACTTTTGAGCTTTCGAATCATTTTCCCGAAATTCTGGTCGGTGATTACCTCCAGCTCGATCCAGCCGGGCGTTACCTTGAGTTCGTTGATGTTTTGTTCCTCCACTCCCAAGTCTTCGTAGACGATATCGATGACGAGGTCGTTGTCGTTCTCCGACAGCCCCTTGACCACGACATTGTAGCGAGGTTTGCCGCTGGTGGACTTTAAACGTGCCAGCAGGGCGGGCTGGGTCTTCTCCAGCGTTCCGTATAGGCTTCTTCCCACCCTGAAGCCCGCCTTGGAGCAGGCGGAGGTTACGGCGGCGTCGACGGCCTCGCTGCTTCTGCTCGCGACCATGTTGAGATCGAACTGATCGCCCATCGCAAGCACGAGGCCGTTGGAAACGTTGAACATCTTGCCGACCACCCTTCCCTTTACGGACCCGCCGGCGTCCACCTTGAACGCTTCCAGCTTGACCAGAAGCTCCGCGTGCCTTCTGAGGGCCAGGGCGATCAGGTCGTTGTCGGGCACGTCGATATCGACGCCCGAAGTCTGTTCGATTTCGGCGTACACTTCCTGCATAGCGTCCTGGTCGAAGACCGGGATGCCGTTGACGGTGAAATGATTCTCCACTTGCCCGATGGCCGCCAGAATGGCAGGGTGTCGAATGCCTATTGCCCCGGCGGGTTTCGCCTTGTTGGCGATGATCATGACCCTGGCTTCGGCGGGTGCCGGATCGAAAAGCACCCAGGAGGAAAAAGCGAACAATACGGCAAGAAAAGCAATGAAAAATTTTCGCATTTGACGCACCTTTTTTTGGAGTTGAAACGATTATGATTTTTTTCCTACGATATCCTCCAGTCGCTTGCCTTGGTCCAAGGCGGAAAACATGTCCAGAAAAACCCCCATGGTGTAGAACCCCTGTGCCTGTTCTCCGAAAAAGATCTGAACCAGCCTTGCGTGGGGCGAATCCGGGTTTTTTTCGAACCGGAACCGATACCGCTTGCCGTACTGGTCGATCCAGAGGGCGTCCGCGACTACCGGGGACTTTGCGCCTTCCGGCGTCGCGTCCTTCCAGCGGGCTTTGCCGTAGGACACGATATCGATCAGCTCTCCGACCGTCTTGTTTTCCGTGTTTTCCAAACGACTTTTTCTGATTTCGACGATCCTGGCGTCGCCTTTGAAAAAAAGAAGCGAAACGACTGCGGCGAAAACGACCGCACCGGCAAGAAGCAGGAGGGTTTTCCTTTTGTTCTCGGGTTTTTCGGGAGCCTTGTCGTCCGGGGATTCCGACATGGTGAACGCCCCCGTCTATCTTCCTAGGACGATAGTAGCCAGTTTTTCGCCGGTACTCTTTTCGCCGAAAATTTTGCCGATGGCTTTTTCCACGGCCCCGTCCAAGTCCCCCCTGTGGAGGGCCTTGATTTTCTTTTCGAACACGCCCGCCACCTGACCGTCGGGTTGCACGACCCGCAATCGAACCTTGCCGACGGCGAGAAAAAAGCCGTCCTTCTTGGGTTTGGACTTCACCTGGATGCTTGCGACGACGCTGGTCGTCCCGGAATCGGAAGACGCGCAGGGCTGCGGACTGACGCCGTGATCGGCAAGTGCCTCCTGCACGTGCCCCATCAAGGCCTCCGCCGGCATGGAGCCCTCCGAGAAACCGTCGGAGCTTTCCTCGTCGTAGCGAGTGCAAATTCGATTGCCCTCCCCGCATACTTTCATGAGGTCCTTGGGAACGTGGACCAAGTCGAGCTTGAAATCCGCGCTGGTCAAATCCTGGTTGGAATCGTCGGTCACTTTGACGTTGAACCACATTTGCTGGCCGACCGTGGAATAAGTCCCCGACAGCCTCACCGGCGTGGGCG
>CAZNTU010000316.1:0-5660 GCA_964575975.1 uncultured Desulfobacteraceae bacterium | reverse complement strand
GGGGGGAATTGCACCGCCCTCCGACCGCACAGGTTGATAAATTCGGCATGTTACCTGTTAAGTTTGCAATGTCAAATTAAACGCTTCGCGCTCCACAATCCTTTCCCCTGCTTTTCCTTCGCAATATGGCAATCTTATTAGTTTGTACAATGAGCGCTTCCTGGAAGCTTGATATACAGGCTCTGCGGCATGAAAATAAAGTCGACGCCGATTCCTTTGTTCGAAAAGAAACCCTTATAGTGTTCTTTGAAAGATACGAAATGCGCGCGTCGGCTTGCAGGCCGTCGCGCGAAAATCGAGGTTCGGATTTCGGGAGCCTGAACCCGCCGATCAATTCGAGGTTCGGCTGCCAAAGAGTTACCTATGTTGGATAAATTGTTGAACTGGCTCGCGTTTGCGGTTTTTTGGGGGACCAGGTTGTTTTGGTTCCTTCTCATCAACGCTGCGCTGATAGGTTGCGGGTTTGGCGTCGGCTTCCTCCTCAACACGCTGGTCCCGTCTATCGGTCTCGGGACGGGCACGCTGATCGGCGTGTTTTCCCTGGCCGTTTCCTTCAAGAGCTACCGGGCCTCGATGAAATACGTGAACGACGCCATGGAAAAGCAACAGGAATACGAAAGCAAACAGGCTCTCGACTCTGTCGAAAAGCACCTTCGCTCCAACCCCAGGATCAGGAGAACCAAGAAATAGCCGCGAAGCGCATCGAAACGGGAAAAACGAACCGCCGGCGCTTTTCGTCGAATTCCCGAAAATACTCGGGCGACATTCCGATCTTCCGGTCCGAAACTAATCTCGGGAAACTATCTCCACCCGGTCTCCCGCGCGCAACGCGCCGCCTTTCAAAACCTTCGCAAAGACGCCTTCCCGGGGCATGATGCAATCGCCCGCCATGTAGTAGACGGCGCACTTTTTGCGGCATTCCTTTCCGATCTGGGTGATTTCCACAAGCGCGGTTTCGCCCAGGCGCACCTGGGTTCCCACCGGGACGTTCTTCCAATCGACGCCGCGGGTGGCGATGTTCTCAGCGAAGTCCCCGAACGTGACATCGAGTCCTTGCTCTCGCGCCTTTTCGATGTTTTCCGCGGAAAGAAAGCTGACTTGGCGATGCCAGTCTCCGGCGTGGGCGTCGCCCTCCAATCCGTGGTTCTCCACAAGCACGACCTCGGCGACAACGGTCTTTCTCGTCCCTTTTTTTCGGCTCAGGGCCAATGATTCGATCTTAGCCATCGTGTTTTCCATCGTTTTTCACCGTAGGTTCAATAATCCAAGCCAAAGCTTGCTTTTTTCCAATATTGGGTGTTCCGGCTGGAACATACGTCGGAATATAACCACACGGGTCGATCCGTGCAAAAAACGCGGTCTATTGACTGAGTGCGAGGACTTCTGCATGCTCCTTCCAGGCCCGGAAGCACAGCAACTCGCCACCTATATCGGCTGGCGATTGCACGGGGTCTTGGGCGGCCTGGCGGCCGGGGCTCTTTTCGTGATACCTTCCATCGCGATCATGCTGCTCTTGAGCTACTTGGCCGTCGCCCATATCGACGTCCCTGTCGTGGCGGCTCTTTTCTACGGCATCCAGCCGGTGGTGGTGGCGGTGGTGGTCGAGGCCGTGATGCGAATCGGCGGGAAGGCTCTGAAACACGGCGCGCTTTATTTCTTCGCAGCCTTGGCCTTTGTCGCCATTTTCTTTTTCAAGGTGCCTTTTCCTTACATTGTTGCCGGGGCGGCGGTTGGCGGTCTGTTGATGCAACGATGGCTTCCGCAGGTTTTCTGCAAAGGGGAGTTCGACGAACAAACCCGCGAGTGCCGACCGGACGAGGAACCCGAAACCGGACGAGAGGAAGCTCGCCCTTCTTGGGGTCGTTTCATCCGGGTTTTTCTCGCGTGTCTGGTTTTATGGATCGTGCCGGTGGGGAGCTTGTACGCTTGGAGAGGGTACGACGACACGTTGACGCAGATCGGCGTGTTTTTCACGAAGGCCGCTTTCGTCACGTTCGGCGGGGCTTACGCGGTGCTGAGCTACATTGCCGACGTCGCGGTGAAAAACGGGTGGCTCGGGATGGAGCAGATGCTTGTCGGTCTGGGTCTGGCCGAATCCACTCCCGGTCCGTTGATAATGGTCACGCAATATGTCGGCTTCATCGGGGCATGGAACCTGCCGGGAGAGCTTGATCCATTGACTGCTGGAATCCTGGGCGCACTGATTGCCACCTACGCGACTTTTCTTCCTTGCTTTTTCTTCATTTTCGCCGGGGCGCCGTTCATCGAGGCCATGGCCGGCAACCGGCGGTTGCAAGCCGCGCTCGCCGGCGTCACGGCGGCGGTGGTGGGCGTCGTGCTCAATCTGGCGGTTTGGTTCGGTCTCAAAGTGATTTTTCCCGACGGCGGACCGGACTATTTCGCGCTGATGTCCGCTGTTCTGTCGTTTGCGCTATTGCAGAAATTTCATATCCCCATTCATTGTCTGGTACCTATGGGCGCCGCCGCAGGAGTGATCTGGCGCATGGCGATTTGAAGGAACGACAAGGCATGGCATGACACGGCCGTATCCGATATTTATGTTCGTTGAAAGGCAACCAGAGCTTCCAGCTCTGGTTTGGCGCGGCGAGTTTCGCGAAACGACCGAGCCGCCTTCGACGGGACCAGAGCTGGAAGCTCTGGTTGCCTTGTCGAACAAGCTGGTTGCCTTGGAAAAGACTGAAGGGGCAAGTGGTCGCCATGAAGGAAAGACTGTACAAGTTCGATGAAGACGCCGTCCTTCGATCCCTTTTGGACGGAACGTCGGCCGAGACGGGAAGGGGGTTTTTCAAGGCCTTGGTGAAAAACCTTTCGAAAGCGTTGGGAGTCCGAGGGGCCTGGGTCACCGAATATTTCCCCGAACGCGGCCGATTGCGGGCGATCGCGTTCCGCCTCGGCGACAAGTACTTGGAGGACTACGAGTACGATGTGAAGGGCACTCCTTGCGAATCCGTAGTCGAAAAAAAGACGTTCTTCCACATCCCGGACGGGGTCGTGGAGATGTTTCCGGAAGACCCGGACTTGGCCGAAATGGGCGCGGCGAGCTACATGGGAGTCCCTCTTTTGGATACACGAGACAACGTGCTGGGCAACTTGGCCGTGTTCGACGGCGAGCCGATGCCGGCCACCTTCCGAAACTCCGCGATTTTCCGTATTTTCGCCGCCAGGGCGTCCGCCGAAATCGGGCGCATGAGAGCCGAAAACGATATCCGCGCACGCGAGGAAAAGCTGAAAGGCCTCTTCGACGCCGCCATGGACGCAATCGTGGAACTGGACCACGAACTGAAAATCAGAATGATGAATCCGGCCGCCGAGAATATTTTCGACTGCTCCGCCGAATTCGCGGCGAACAAACCGTTCGATTTTTTTCTGCCGCGGGAGGGAGCGAGCGATTTTCAAAAGGCGGTGGAAGAACTGGAAAAAGTCTCTAAAAACCGCGCGAGCATATGGCTGCCCGGCGGTTTCGACGCTTCTGCCCGGAACGGCGACAGGTTTCGCGCCGAAGCCACCTTGTCCCGCTTTGAAATCGGCGGCGAAAAATGCTACGTCCTCATTTTGAGAAACGTCGAAGACCGCATCAAGGCCGAAAAAACCATCGAGTCGCTTCGGGACGAAAGGGAGTATCTTCGCGAAAAAATCAAAAACGTTTACAATTTCGATAAGATCGTCGGGCAAAGCAAGTCGTTGCTGGAAGTGCTGGAGAGCGTTTCCGAGGTCGCGCGGACGGATTCCACGGTGTTGATCTACGGGGAGACGGGAGTCGGGAAAGAGTTGGTGGCGCAGGCGATCCATTCCGCAGGCAGCCGAAGGAACCGGCCGATGATAACCGTGAACTGCGCCGCGATCCCCCCGACCTTGTTCGAGAGCGAGTTTTTCGGACACGAAAAGGGCGCTTTCACAGGCGCCGTCTCCCGAAGGCAAGGCCGGTTCCTGCTGGCGGACGGGGGAACGTTGTTCCTGGACGAAATCGGGGAACTGCCGAGGGAATTCCAAGCCAAATTGTTGCGGGTCCTTCAGGAGGGAGAATTCGAACCGGTCGGCGGCTCCGCGAGCAAAAAGGTCGATGTCCGCCTGATTGCCGCCACCAATCGCGACTTGTCCAAGGCGGTCCGCGAAAACGCCTTTCGAGCCGACCTCTACTATCGCCTCAACGTTTTTCCCGTCAGGATTCCGCCGCTCAGAGAGCGCGGAGACGACGTCGTATTGCTGGCGCGACATTTCGCGGAGGAATTCGCCCGAAGGATGGGACGCGATAACTTGCGTCTTCCTTCGGAGGCGGCGCAACGGCTGAAACACTACGATTGGCCCGGGAATGTCCGGGAACTGCAAAACGTGATCGAGCGGGGAGTTGTCACGGCCAGGAAAGGGCAAGTCAATCTGGATCGTTTCCTGTCCGAGACTCGCGTGACGGTCGGCTCGGAAAACGAGGCCGGAGCATCCCCGAATCGCGACGGGATAAAGACGGCTGCGGAATTTTCTAGAATGGAACGGGAAAACATGCTTCGCGCACTGAAGACCGCCCGATGAAAAGTCGCCGGAACAAACGGCGCGGCGAGCCTTTTGGGGGTTCCCCCCTCGACGTTCAATTCGCGGATGAAAGCACTCGGGATCGCGCGGCCGCAATAAAGGGAGACGACACGATATCTCGCAATTTCCGCTCTCGAAATCTCGCCAGTCGCGAAATCTCGCGATATTCACGAATCCGTCAACGACCGCAAAAACGCCCTCAAGGGGCTATGCTACGGTTCTCGTCAGTTCGTTCGCCGATCTGGCACGGCAGTTGCTTTTATATATTTCATCCAGGGCGAAAAATTCGGCGACCGGTCGAATATGATTCCATAGAAATCGCAAACGCCCGGATAATTTTAGAGAGAAACCACAAAAAAACTTGCGGGAGGACATATAAAATGAGCGAGCAAAAAGTAGTCAACGGCGTCAACGTGGACCAGTTGTTCGGAACGATCAACGCGATCAAGGACGCTCCGGTGATCGCCAAATTCAAGTTTCGCGCGAACAACAAATGGATGGGGGGCGGGCATAATCGGACCACCATCAGCAAATATTATGGAACGCAGCAGGAACACGGACGAGCGGAGCCGTTCGTGCTGGACGCGGACGAGCCGCCGCTGCTGCTGGGAAGGGACATGGGTCCCAACCCGGTGGAATACGCGCTTACGGCCCTTGCGGCGTGCGTGACCACCTCCATCGTATACCATGCGGCCGCCAAAGGGATAAAGATCGAGTCAGTGGAGTCGAGACTGGAGGGGGACATCGATCTCCAGGGCTTTTTGGGACTCAAGGACGACGTTCCGAGGGGCTACAAGGAGATCAGGATGTTCTTCAAGATCGAAGCGGACGCCCCGCCCGAAAAATTGCAGGAAATCGTAGAGCTGGGGCCGACCTTCTCCCCTGTGTACGACACCATCACCCGAGCCGTCCCGGTATCCGTTAAATTGGAGCAGTAATTTTCTTCCATTCCCGGAGGGATAGTCCATTTTCCCTCCGGCGTTTCCAACGGACTTTGCCGGCGACGTCGGTAATACGGTAGCGCCGCCTTCCACGGCGGCGCGGACGCGAAGCGTCCGGGAGGCGTTCCCACGTGAAACGCTCGTCGTTATACACAAAATCGAACTCCGAAAATC
>CAZNTU010000315.1:0-5690 GCA_964575975.1 uncultured Desulfobacteraceae bacterium | reverse complement strand
ATTTTTTCTTCAACGCTCCGACTTCTTTCTGAAGTCCCTCGACTCGGCTTCTAAGATCCTTGAAAGCGGCTTTCGTGACGGCTTCCACCTGGTTTTCGTGTTCCTTTTGGTACAACTTTTCGATCGCCGTCAGCTTGGCGTCGATCTCCTCCTCGCTCAGGTGCGGGTAGGACTTTTCCACCGCAGCCACAACCTTTTCGTCGAAACGGCGGTTCAGTTCCTCCACCACCCATTCCCTCATTTCCTCGTTCGTAATATTCCTGAATTTTCCCGAGCAAATGGAATCGAAATATTCGTTTATCATCAGCTTGGCGACAGTCTTAGCGACATTTTTCAACGAAACCTCTTCCGTATATCCGTAGTATCTGACAATCTGTTCAGCCAACGCGTCGTCGGCGATCGTGTCTTTAAGAGACATTGTTTTCCTCCCGATTTTTCAGGCATTCATAGAATTTACGTTAGGCCCTATATTAAATCATCGATTCGATCACATCAAGCAAGGCAACTCGATGCGAAAAAAGCCCTATACCCTACATGCGGCTTCGGGTCAAACCGGGGATCAGCGTTCCGTGTTCAGGAGTTCAGAGTTCGGTGGTTCAGAGGACATAAGCGCTAACTGGAACCCGCCATTGCCACTTGATTAAGGAGAAACCGATAACCGGCGGCATGGCCTGCGGACGGCAAAAGGTATTGACGTCCGCAGCGCTCCGTATATTGCCGTTGGCGTATTGACAAAGTCTAAAAAATATCTTCAAATAAAATTCGTGTTGTTCCTTCGGAACAATTTACGAATTTAAAACTTTTTCGCGTATTTTTTTATTGCATTTTTTATTGGCATGAGGAGCCGCTTATGACGTTGCCCATATTTTTGCAGAAGGGACAAAAACTGGATGTGGAGGCCTATAAGAAACCGAAGGACTGGAAGAGCCTTTCAAAAACGCACGTCCCCTTCACGGGATCTCCAAGAAAGCACCCCTACGACAAGAACAGGGTCGTGCTGGTCGCGGACCCCTTCAGCACGAACACGTTTTATTACGACTTCAAAACCAGGGATATCGACTTTATCGAGGAACTTGCGAGCATCGTTACCATCGACGGCGACACGGTGAACATGGCAAGGATATGGATAAAGAAACAAGCCGTGGGCGTGCGTTGCACGCCGTTTGTCGTGGAGGATGTCGTTTCGCCCTCTTGAACGGCTCCAATCGCAGGGCGGGAAAAAAACTTGCGGACTATGACAACATCTTTTCCCTTCGTTTGCAGTGGCGGCTTTAGGCGGCCTTAGCCGCTTTGCGGCTTAACTGCTGAAGACGCTACTGCAAACGAGCCCGTCTTGCTCATCGACCACGCTTGTCTTTAGGACCCTTTCGTCTGTCCCGAATTCGCGGCTTTTGGATTTTTTCCGATGGATTCTTGCCCCGGACGCCGCGCAATTTTTCTTTCCTTTTCAAATCCCCGTATTTCCCGAACCTTCCTCCCATTACTGGTCTCCCATTGTATCGACGTAATCTTCGATCCTTTTTTGGACCCAATTTCGGTCGTTGCGTTTTTGGCCTTCCCGATACAGATCGACCAGCGTGTCTTTGGCGCGTACCGCCGTTTCCCGGCCGGATTCGACCGCCTCTTCGATTTCATCCCAGTCGCCCCCTTTCGAGAATTTATCCACCGAGATTCTAAGCTCGGGAAACAGGAGCCGGGCAAGGCCGTCGAAGAAAGCCGCGTAAAGACCCAACGACGCATCGTCACGCTTGTCGATGATTCGCCGCAGAGTACCTTTGCCGTTCAAGTCGGCCAAAAGGTCCTTCACGGTCCTTGCGAAATATTCGACGACGCTTTGGGGATAGGCCCCGACAATTTCGCGCCAGATTTCCCGCTCGAAATCCGTGTCCGTGATTTCTCCGACTTCGTGGTAAATATACGCGTCCTGAAAACGGTCCAGCAATCGATCAAGATTTTGCCGAAGCGTTTCGGAGTCCGATTCTTCGATTCCGCAACGTTTCAATGCGAATCTCAAATAAGGGCGGCCGGACTTTTTCATGTAAAACAGCTGGTCCCAGAGATACATCCTTGCGGATTCCTTCCTGAAAACCACCCGGTCGCCCTGACTGAGCGCCGGAAGAGTCAGCATGTCCCTGGCAAGCTCCTCGCCCAAGACGACCGCTTCGAGTCGCCCGATTCTTTTTTTTTCCTTGACCACGGCCAGAAAAAATGTCGGTTTCAGTCCCCGCGCGTATCCGGCACCGTACATGAGTCCCGACGGGGCCAAGATTTCGTTGATGGTCTCTGTTTCGAACGGATCGATCTCCTTGCCGTTGACCGGCAACGGAACGTACTTTCGCCCGGCGAGCTTTTCCCAGAGTTCCTCTTTTCGGCCGATCCATCCCAGAATCTCCTCGGAGCTTTTCTCCACCCAAGGGTCGAGCCTGTTTTCCCATTTGTACAGGTCTCTAAGCCGAAGAGCCAGACCGCAAATGGAATAAAGGCCGGCATGCCCCGCGTCGGAAATGTCGCAATTCTCCAATACACGCCTGACGATTTGTTCCTGGTTTTCCATTATATCCCTTGTTCGTTTCGGTTTGATGCAGCCCGTGTCTCGTCGTTATGTTTCAACATAAGAAGGGAAAGCGAACGTAACAAGATGTGTCTGCCGGGAGACGACTCGCCGATTTGGATTCCGCGAAAAAAGGATTAAATTGTCTCTTTTCATGAGCATGGGTGGACACTCCATAACCGCATACAACAGGACCTTGGAAAATGAAAACTTGCGAAAAGCATTCGGACAGGCGCGCCGATTACATTTGCATGAAATACGAAACGGCCATGTGCGAACAGTGCCTGAAATGCAAAGACCCCGAACTGTATTGCAAACACCGCCAGTCGTGCGCCATTTGGTTTTTGACCAAAAAAAGTTCAAGGAATGAAACGGATCGAGAAGAAACCCCCGACTCTCCGCCGCCGATTTTGTTTTGACAAAGCATCGACTTCGCCCTTATAAGAATTGTTGAAGAAATACAAGAGGATTGGAATGGATTATTTTTTATGCGTAATCGGAATGGTGATGATCGTCGAAGGACTTCCGTACTTCGCGTTTCCGGAAAAGATGAAGATTATGGTTCGAAAGCTTCTGGAAATGGAGGACGGCGCCTTAAGACGTTTCGGGCTGTTTTTGATGGGTTTTGGTCTGCTTTTGGTTTATTTCGGCAGGAGATGACAAATACGGCGAAATGCGCAAGGTTCCGGCTTGAAACTTGGAAACTTAATCCTAGAATGTTGAAAACGCCACATTACGGGTTTGCAAAAACCCAATTCCAAAGAAAAGGGGTATGATTATGAAAGAGAAAGTACAGGCGGTTATGAATAAAATTCGACCGATGCTGCAGGCGGACGGAGGCGATGTCGAACTTATAGACGTGGATAACGGCATAGTGAAGGTTAAACTGACCGGAGCTTGCAAGGGTTGTCCCATGTCTCAAATGACTTTGAAAAACGGCATCGAAAGGCTGCTGAAAAAGGAGATACCGGAGGTCAAGGCCGTAGAGTCGGCCTGATCGCTTTCTCGTGAATCCAAGGAAGCCGGGCCGCCCGCAAGCGCCCGGTTTCTTGTATTTCGAAAAACAAATCCGCGCGACGGACAATTTACGTGGGAGGCTGAAGAATGACGGTTGCGGTCAAGATGGGCGGCTTCATGAAGAAATCTTCGTGGATACGGAAAATGTTCGAAGAAGGGGCCAAGTTGAAGGCGGAGTACGGCGCCGAAAACGTTTACGATTTCAGTTTGGGCAATCCCAACGTTCCGCCGCCCAAGGAATTCGGAGAGGTTTTGAAGGAGACTGTGGGGTCTCTTCGCCCCTCCGACCACGGCTACATGCCCAACGCGGGCTATCCTCCCGTCAGGATGTCCGTAGCCGAGAACCTTTCGAAGGAGCAGGGCGTCGAGATTATGGCCGACCACGTTATCATGACCTGCGGGGCCGCCGGGGCATTGAACGCGATTCTCAAGACGATTCTGAACCTGGGCGAGGAGGTCGTCGTACCCGCTCCGTATTTCGTGGAATACGCCTTTTACGCGGACAACCACGGGGGCGTCCTGAAGACTGTCCCCACCAACGCGGATTTTACCCTGGATCTCGAAGCCCTGTCCGAAGCCATAACGGAAAAAACCCGCGCCGTCCTGATCAATTCCCCGAACAATCCCACCGGGCAAATCTACTCGAAAGAGAGCCTGGACGAGCTTGGCGCGATATTAACGAAAAAAAGCGTCGAATTCGGACAAATCGTCTATCTCCTATCCGACGAGCCATACCGCAAAATCGTCTACGACGGACGAACGGTCCCGAGCATTTTCCCGTCCTATTCGGAGAGCATCGTGGCCACTTCCTATTCCAAGGAATTTTCCATTCCGGGAGAACGAATTGGTTTCATCGCGGTATCTCCCGAAGCCAAATACAAGGCCGACCTTGTCGCCGGCATGACCATGGCCAACCGCATCCTGGGGTTCGTCAATGCGCCCGCGCTGATGCAGCGAGTGGTGGCCAGACTCCAAGGCGCGTCCGTGGATGTCGCCGAATACGCCCGCAAACGCGACATCCTTTGCGACGGCCTCCGGGATTGCGGCTACAAGTTCATCACGCCTCCCGGAGCATTCTACCTTTTTCCCGAAACGCCCATCCAGGACGACGTGAAATTCGTCCGGGCGCTCCAGGAGGAGCGAATCCTTACCGTTCCCGGAAGCGGGTTCGGCGGCTCCGGACATTTTCGCATTTCCTATTGCGTCGACAACGAAACCATCAAGCGAGCCCTGCACGGCTTCAAAAAAGTCATGGATAAATTCAAATAAAAACAAAGCATGAAAGGAGAAGCGCATGAAAATTCTCAAGATCGACCATCTTGGAATCGCCGTTAAGAGCATCGAGAACGGGAAGAACTTCTGGACCGAAACGCTGGGATTGCCTTTCGAGGGTTCCGAAACCGTGCAGGAACAGAAGGTGACCACAGCCTTCTTCCCGGTCGGAGATAGCGAAGTCGAGCTTTTGGAGTCCACGGCCCCCGACGGTCCCATCGCCAAGTATCTGGAGAAAAAGGGCGAGGGAATCCAGCACGTGGCGTTTCGGGTCGAAAACATCGAAGAGGCCCTGGAGGAACTGAAAGCAAAGGGTGTGCAGCTCATCGATCAAAAACCCCGAATCGGCGCGGGCGGCGCTAAAATCGCCTTCCTGCATCCAAAATCCACCAACGGCGTACTGGTCGAACTTTGCCAAAGATAATGCCGCAAGGGGACAGTCCCGATTCCGGCCGCCACGCGTCGTAAAGATTTTCCGAATAGGATCTGCGGCGGGCGACCTGCCGCCGAGGCGAAAAATTGATGGATCGCCTGCCGCAAACCCCGAATATTCCGAGGCTCCCGCAACGCAAAACGCCTGCAAGAAAACGGGCTGCTCTTCCGTGCTTCGTGGACGATTTGCCCCGATTTCTTGGAAAGAACGGTTCTTCGAAGAAAAACTGCCTCCGGACAGACTCCCGGAGGATATCCAAGGCCCTCTATTCGCTCGAAAAAATCGCCGAGACTGTTTCCGTGGAGCCTCGTAAATAATCCGACCTTTTTGTCGGCTTTTTCGTTACGTCTTTCGGTACCTCCAGGGTTACGCTGCATCCCTTCCCGGAAGCGCTATCGATCTCGCAACGCCCGCCTA
>CAZNTU010000314.1:0-5697 GCA_964575975.1 uncultured Desulfobacteraceae bacterium | reverse complement strand
AACAAAACCGGACTGGAGTTTAAATACCGAAAACTCGATATTTTCATCACCCCAGCTTTGACCTATCACCCGGCTTCCAGTTCCAACGTTCCGAAATCCCATGCGGTATCCTAACCGGGCATGGAGAGCATGTCCAAGAGTTCGCGGCGGGTGAATGTCTTCAAGAGTCCGGGGTCGTCCTCGCGAACCACGCTTTCCATAAGGTTTCTTTTCCTCTCGATAATCCGCGAAATTTTTTCCTCCAGCGTCCCTTTCGTGACAAGCTTGAAAACATGGACGCCTCTTCGCTGGCCGATCCTGTGGACCCGGTCGGTGGCCTGATCCTCCCTGGCCGCGTTCCACCATCGGTCGTAGTGAATCACCACCGAGGCCGACACCAAGTCGATACCGGTCCCGCCCGCCTTGAGGCTTCCCACGAAAACCCGACAATCCGGATCGTCGTTGAAACGGTTGACGATATCGCCTCTATTGTTGCTTTTCCCGGTGAGAACGGCCGTTCCGATGTTTTTCTCCCGGAGATGCCTTTCGATGATTTCGACCATCCCGACGAACTGGCTGTACACGACCACCTTTTGGCCGCTTTCGACGCTTTCTTCGAGTATTTCCTTGAAAAGCTCCCATTTCCCGGATTCGTAAAGTCGGTACTCTTCGGGTTTGTTTTTTAGCAGGGCGGGATGGTCGCAAATCTGTTTCAGAAGCGAAAGCAGAGCGAATACGTGGATATAGGGTATCCGGGCCGAGTCGCTTTTCAGGTTTTCGATCACGCCCCTCTCCCGCGCCTCGATGGCTTGACGGTAGAGACGGACCTGGTCGTCGCTCAGGGAACAGGACCGAATGTCCTCGATTTTTTCGGGAAGCTCTTTCAAAACCGTCGTCTTGAGACGGCGAAGGGTGAACGGGAAAACCAGACGGGCGAGTTCGCTTCCCGCCGACGCGTTCGGGTTGGATTCCAACGGCTTGACGTAGCGTCTTTCGAAATTCGCGTTTGCCCCTAAATAACCGGGAGTCGTAATATCCATGAGCGCTTTCAGCTCGCAGACCGAATTTTCAACCGGGGTTCCGGTCAGTCCCACTTTCATGTCGGCCTTGATTTTTCGCGCGGCCCCGTAGGTTTTCGTGTCGGGGTTCTTGATGTGCTGAATCTCGTCGAAGACGGCCAGGCTGAAACGTATCTTGGAAAGCGCCTTCGCGTCCCGCAGCACGATGCCGTAGGAGGTGATCAACGCGTCGCACTTTTCCCGGGATTCGTCGAGGTTCCTGTCTCCGCCGTAGTAGCTCTCGGCGACCAGCCCGGGCGCGTGCTCGTTGAGTTTCCTTTCCCAATGGCTCATTACGGTCGTCGGGCAGACCACCAGGAACGGCGTCCGGTCCTTATGCTTCAGAAACTGCATGAGGGCCATGACTTGGTGGGTCTTGCCCAAGCCCATGTCGTCGCACAAAAGCCCCCCGAAACCGTTCTCGTAGAGAAACCATAGCCATTCGGCCCCCCGCGCCTGGTATCCCCGCAAAGGGGAAATCGAATCCCCGATATCGGGCGGAGGAGTGCTCGGTCTTGTTTCGAAAAACTTTCTCATGAACTCGGCCTTGTCCTTGTCGCCCGAGAATTCCGGATATTTGCCGGTACCGGCCTGCAACCTGAACAGGTCCATGCGGCTCAACCGTATTTGTTCCCCTTTGTTCGCGGAAATCCTTCCGGTCCCCTCTCCTTCTCCGGCTTCTTCCCCGATTTCCAGACCGTCCAGCAGGTCCAGGACTTCCAGTTCCTCCGCAGTCGCGTCAACCCATCCCTCCGACGTGGCGATGTAGCGTTCGCCCTTTTTGCGCGCCCTCAGCAAATCCACAAGGGAAATCCGGTCGTTTCCATAGCCGTATTTCACCGACAGCCAGCACCAGTCCCGGTCGATTTTTTCCGGCACGATTTCCAACCGGTCCGATTCCCTGAAAACCTTCAGCCCGGCGGCGGAACCGTCCAAAATGTTGCGGCCGTTATTCAGAAAGTCTCCGTATTCGGCCAAAAAACCGGGTACTTGTCTCTTGGGAATCACGCGCTTTTCCGGATAGCCGATTTCTTTCAATCTCGCGTCCGGCCGGGCCAAGGGCACGAACATCTTTTCCCCCGGAAAAAGGACCAGGTCGCCGAACCGGTATTTGGAGACTTTGGCGATACTGTAGCGGACGATTTCCCCCTCTTGCTTTTCGAGCATAAGTTGCGGATAGAGACGCAAACACCCTGCGGCGTCTTTTTTAACCGCCATGATCGGCACGACGGAATTCGGATGGATGGAAAAGCCTTTTTTTTCCGACAGGGGAATTTTTGGATCGTTAAGAATACGCTTGACCGCAGAGCGGGGAACCACGATGCGAAACATGGCGGGGCCGCCGTTTCTCAAGACCGCCAATCGGAAATCTCCGTTTTCCTTGTCGATTTCCGGCACGAACGAAAAACCGCCCGTTCCGATCTCGCGATAGGCGTGATACGCGAAGCGGTACCAGAAGCTCTCCGCCACGACGAGCCCCCGGCTTCTCATTCCGCACCGCATCAACTCCCGCTCGTTGTCGTTCAACGCCGCCGCGATCAGCCTATCCAGAGCGTCCCCCCTGGAAAGGGAACCGTTTCCGGCAAGCTTGTCCATTCTTTCGAGGAGCCGAGACCGATCCGAACTGTTGGAAATATAAGTCAAAAGATGACGGTTCTTATGAGAGTCGAACACTTTCAGTACGGTTTCCTCTCCCTGCGATTCCTCTTCGATATCGACTCCATCGGGCTTGACCCTGCACGGCTCGGCCAGAATTTGCGCCAAGTGAAACCACAGGGTCGAATTGAAACCGCCCTCGAAATCGACGCTTCCCCTCTCCTGCTTTACCGCCTTCAAAATGGCGGCAAGCTCGAGGAGATGCTTGCAGGTTTTGTTTTGGAATCGGTTGCAGGTACAGCCCCGAAAAGAAAACCGGGAATTCCCCAAAAGAAGAATCGCCACTCCCGGCTTTTCGTCTCCCGCGCGGGGCATCAACGCGAAGGCGTTCCTGTGAAATTCGAGACGCTCGAGATCCGTTTTCAAATTCATGGACGCTCGCGCCGACCATTTTTTCGGCGCCTTTTTTCCACTGTTTTCGATTTTCGGTTTTTTGTTCCGATTGTCCGTCTTTTGTGCCATTTCTCCGTTCTCGAGCATGTTAGGAAAAAAACTTCCCGTTGATCTCGGTCGTGCGGCGGTCGAATTCACGACGATAGAAAAATCGCGCGTTCGTGTCAATGGGTTTTAGGTTCCAGAAAAACGGCATCGCGTTTATTTTTTTCCTCTTGATGTTATTTTATTGAATCGACAACCGAGAAGGAACAGAAAGGAACATCGGACGATGAAAACGAAAAAATTCGGCATAACGATCGTTTTGGCCGCACTGGCATTGAGCCTCTTCGGCTGCGCCACCGCCATTTCCAAAAATCTTCGGGGGCTCTCGGACCCCGATTTGACCTACGAGATGGTCAAACAAAATCCCGACCAATACCAAAAACAAGTCGTGATATGGGGCGGAGAGATTGTCAAGACCACCAACGTGGAAGAAGGAACTCGGATAGAAATTCTGAAAAAGCCTTTGGATTTCGAACTCAAGCCGAAATACGGAGACAATTCCGAGGGCCGTTTCATCGCCCTGTACGACGGATACTTGGATTCGGCGATCTATGAAAGAGGAAGGGCAATAACCGTGGGGGGAGAAATCGCGGGAACGATTACGTCGCCTATTGACCGAATCCAGTATACCTATCCGGTGGTCGCGGCGGAGGAGATACATCTGTGGTCCGAAACAAGAAGAGGCCCGTACCCGTACTCGTACCCTATTCATCATCGTTGGCGGTACGGACCGTACTGGCATTATTATCCGTACTGGTACTATTGAAACATGTTTGAATTCGCACTCTCATTCGCGGTCGAGTTCCGCCAAGATCCTGTTCAGTCGTTTGCTGTGCTTGTGTTTGAGGATTCGCACGGCCTGCTCCTTGTTCTGCGCGCACAATTCGCACATTCTGTAGACGCCGGTCCAGACGATGAGGGCGTAGTCCCCTCCGCACACGGGACAAACCCTCTCGTGGTCGGCCTCGAGACTCCTGTTCCCCAGTTTTTCCAGCTCCCGGCAACTGTCCGGATCGCCGGCCCCGCATACAGGGCAAACGCGGGGCGGATTTTTCGCGTCATTCTCGTTCATGTTCTTCGCCGCCTGCTTTCGTTGACCGTCCGCAATGAAACGATATCGAACATCTTACTCCACTCCGAAGGGTGTCCGAAAGGAAAATGATTTTTCCATAAAATTTTTGACCCTTGTCCGACCTTCGGGATATACTGAAAAGAAAACGAGAAAATTTAACGATGCCGAAATAACGATGCCGAAACCGGCGCAAAAAGAAGAAACAAGGAAACATCGTGGCTAAAAAAGAGGAAAAAACCGGACGGCTGATCAAGATTCCCGACGAACTGGCCAAAGTGGTGGATCAATACAGCAAGGCCTACGAACCCATGAACCGGATCGGAAAACTGTGGGAGACGAACAAAGGCAAAGAGGAAACGGGAAACGCCTACGGCGACCCCGGAAACCGGGACGGATTCTATACCGAAGTCCGCTCAACAAGCTTCGACTCCGCTCACCTGGAAAAGATCGTGGAGGAGATCAATCTGATCGAGGAGAGCCTGAAGACGCTGGTCGCGGCGCGAACCAAAAAAATCGTCGAGGAAAAGGTACCCGTCGAAAAACAAAGGCCCGTCGAATACGGCTTTATCCGAAGAGCGTTTCTGTCCATGGGACTTATCCGCCAAAAAATGGAAACCTACACTGATTTCGAAACGGTGAAAAGGGAGGTTCCCAAAAAACCAGACGAGGTGGCGATCTCGGAATTCCGGAGCATGATCGACCGGTACATCGAAAATTTGAAGAACCTAAACGGCGGTCTTCGCGACACAGTGCTCGAAGTGGACCGAATCGTAAGGAACCTCACCGACGTCAGCGACGCCTACACGGACGAGATTCACCGGGACCGAAAATCGTACTACAACCAGATACGTCAAAGCAGGGAACTGGAATCTCGCCTTGAGGCGGTAACGCTTCTCCACGAGTCGCTGAGCCCTTTGGACGAAAGGCACCCCGAAGTGGAAAAGGCTCGGGACCACCTGGAAATGGCCCTGCGCGACAGCCAGGGCCAGGAATTCAAGTTCAAGACCCGCATCGACATGGGGGCGAACTACCAGGCCGCCCTCAAGAGCTACCGGAGACTCATCAACGATTTCAGGGAACGCGGAGAGCTTCACGTGAACATGGTGGAAAAGTTCGCCCAGGGAGCAAGCCACATGAAAATCGCGGTGGACAATGTCTCGCAAATCTGCTCCGGGGTGGCCAAGGTGACCCAGTCAATGATCATGATCGTGGAGAGCATCGAGAGCGGCAACAAGGTTTTGGGAAGATACGCCGCCCTCATCGGCGACCGGGTGGCGACCGGCGCCCAGTGGGACATGGAATACAAGGAACTCCGGGAAGCCGAGGAAGTGTACCAGGAAAACGACAAGGCCCGGCTGGAACTCCTGGAAAACAACCGGGGCGAGCTGGAAGCCATTACCGGGTGAGGGGGGATTGGTTATTGGATATTGGATATTGGATATTTTGACATTGTAAACTTAACGGGTAACATGCCGAATTTATCGACCCGTGCGG
>CAZNTU010000313.1:0-5707 GCA_964575975.1 uncultured Desulfobacteraceae bacterium | reverse complement strand
TATTCGACGAATTCAATTCCATTTTGGATGAATTCAAAGCATTTAGCGAGTATGTTAACTCTTACCGAAAATCGTACAGAGTGCTTGCCTACTCAGGATCTTTTTACGATCATGTCGCTATCGAAATACTTTAAATTATGAATTTCATTTTGAACAAGTTGAACTATGAGATAAAAGCATTTGGTGCTTTGTTCGCCTATCCTTTTCATAAAAAGGAAATAATCGAAAAGTTGTCGTCGAATATGACGGGAATCAATATCGAGACGACAAACATCTGCAATGCGAGATGCATCTTTTGCGCCTATCAATATCAAAAGAGGCCCAAAGGCATAATGACATCCGGGTTGTTTCGAAAAACGCTGCTCGATTTTATCGAGTGCGGAGGCGGCAATCTCAATCTTACTCCAACCGTTGGAGATCCTTTGGTCGATCGGAATTTGATCGACAGAATAAAACTTGCGAGAAGCTATTCCGAGATCAAGAATATCGGAATTTATTCCAATTTGCTTTTCATGGATCGGTTCGATGCAAGGGATTTCCTGCAATCCGGTTTGTCTTCTTTGACTATATCGACATCGGGTTTTGAAAAGCAAATGTTTCGTCGCGTTTATCGATCGCCGATGTACGAAAGAGTATTTCGAAACATAAAAAAAATCTTGGAAGTCAATAACAATTTGGGACGTCCTGTCAACATTTTTATCGATATGCGTGTCGACAAATCCATATCCGACGTAAAAAAAAGCGAAGACTACCTGGAAATTGCCGGAATTTGCGGAGAAAGCAAGATCGGTTTCAAGAACCGATATGACGATTGGGGCGGTAAAATTCGAAAAGAAAACCTTTCCGGAAACATGAAGCTGCGCTCCATGCCATCGTTCAGGCATCCGAGGATTTCCGCCTGCAAGGAGCTTTACAACGGGCCGACCATATATTGGAACGGAGATGTCGGCGCCTGTTCCTGTCGGGATGTCGATGCAAAGGAACTTGTCATTGGCGATATCGGAAAGAGGCACTTGGCCGATATATGGTTTGGCGACGAAGCGCGAAAACTGAGAAATGAATTCTTGACCAAGCGCTGCAAGGATATCTGCGGGAAATGTTCCCACTACACCAATCTGTCGCTTTATTGCCTGCCCGAGTACCGGAAAAGCGAATTGAACTTAGTGCGACCCATGCCTATGAATTTGTCGAGAAAAAAGCATTGATATCTCGGCCGGCGCCGTGAAAATGGAATATCGGGTTTAAACGTATGCGACTCCTCCATGTCGTTCCCACCTACATTCCGGCTTACCGCTACGGGGGCCCGATCTATTCCGTGCATGGGCTGTGCAGGGCATTGTCCGCGAGGGGTCACGATGTGCATGTGTTCACCACCAATGTCGACGGGCCGGACAATTCCCCGGTGCCAATGTGCCGCCCAGTTTTGGTGGAGGGGGTGCGGGTATGGTATTTCCCGTCCAGGCATTCGAGGAGGCTCTATTGGTCGCCTTCCATGGGAAGAATGCTTAGGGCGCGCGTGCGGGGCTTTGACCTGGTCCATCTTCACTCGATTTTCCTTTGGCCTACATGGGCGGCTGCTCGCGCGTCGCGAAAATACAAGGTACCGTATGTGGTGTCTCCCCGGGGGATGCTCGTCAAGAATTTGATTAGGCGCAAAAGTCGGATTCCAAAGACGGCATGGATATCGCTGATCGAGAGACGGAATCTCGAAAAGGCCTCTGCGCTCCACATGACCTCGGCCATCGAGGAGCTGGAAGCGAAACGTTTCGGCTTCAAGCTTCCGGTAGTCAAGGTCATCCCAAACGGAGTGGACATGCCTGCCGAATCGCCTGCGAAGAACAAGTTAAGCGTTCCGGTAAGAGATGTTTTAAACCGAAAACCCATGATCCTATTCATCGGGAGAATCAACTGGAAGAAGGGCATTGACCGCCTGATCTCAGCGATGAGGCAAATAGAAACAGGGCGTTTGGTGGTGGCTGGAAACGATGAAGAGGGGTATACGGCGTATCTCGAGAGGGTTGCGGAAATGGCCGGCGTAACGCAGCGGGTGAGTTTCGTTGGTCCGGTCTACGGAAGCGACAAGATTGCGCTGTTGAATTTCGCTTCCGTCTTTGCACTCCCGTCGATTTCGGAAAATTTCGGGAATGCGGCAATGGAGGCAATGGCAGCCGGATGTCCCGTTGTGGTAAGCGCGGAGACAGGCATTGCCGATATTGTGCGAGAATCGGGCGGCGGGGTTGTATTTGACGGAGATACGCTGGGTCGGACCTTGTCCGAATTGTTGCCACACCCAAATCGTCTAAAGCGAATGGGCGAGGCCGCCAAAAGGTTCGTTTTCGAGAGATGCTCTTGGGATGCGGTCGCGGAACGGATGGAAAGTTTTTACAAAAGCCAACTTTGAGATGCGTTCGACGCCATAGATTCTATGGTCGATAAGCCGTCCTATACGCGATATCGTCGCGGCAACTGATTGATAGAGAGGATCAGAAAAAGAGATATATGGACGTCCAAATGCCTGTCACCGCCATGATATTTACCCTAAACGAGGAGATTCATATAGCGACCTGCCTATCGTCCTTGAAGGGTTTTGACGACATTATTGTCGTGGATTCCTTCAGCGAAGACAGAACATCGGAAATATGCAAGAAAATGGGTGTCAGGTTTTATCAAAATAAGTTCGAGGGGTTCGGGTCGCAAAGGAATTGGGCGTTGCACAATACCGAACCCAAATACGAGTGGATACTTATTTTGGACGCCGACGAGCGCGTTCCCGCCGAACTGGCCAAAGAGATTTCGGGGAAGGTTCGCGGGGCATCTGCGAATATCGCCGCGTTTCGTTTGCGAAGACGATTTTACATGTGGGGCCGATGGCTTAAATATTCGAGCCTGTATCCGACCTGGGTGGTGAGATTGGTTCGCAAGGGCAGGGTTGAGTACGTCAACAGGGGCCATGCGGAGACACAGGTGGTCGAAGGAGACATGGAAGCGCTCGAGCACGATCTGATCGATGAAAATTTGAAAGGGATCGACGAGTGGTTCGAAAGGCAAAACCGGTATTCAAGCAAGGAAGCGCTTTACGAGATCGACCTTGGCGGCCGAAACACCGGCCATGAAATAAGGACAAAGGGTTCGCTGGGACGACGAGAACTGGCTAAAAAATTTTCGAAAACATTGCCTTTCAGGGGATTTATATATTTTATCTACAGTTTCTTCTTCCGGTTGGGATTTTTGGATGGGCGAAGAGGTTACGCATATTGCAGAATGAGATCGTTGTATTATGAAATGATCGAGCTGAAAAAATTCGACTGTAAAATTAAAAAAACGGGATAGAATGCTCGTTGAAGATAGAATACGGACAGGCAATCCATCTGGACCGTTCCCGCATGGAGACTAAGTGCAGCGGTGTGTTGCAAAAAAAATGCATCGAATTGCCTTTCGGATTGAGAATTGCCCGATAACATGAAGCTCTACTCAATTAATCGCCTTGGTTGCCTTGTCGCATTCAAGAAAGATTCCATCGACGGGACGACGTCGCTTTTGGCTCTAAAACTTCGATAGCAAAGCTCTACACCACTTTGAAAGAAGCGGAAAATCAAAGGGATTCAAGCAGTGCCCATGTTAGGAACACGGATATCGACATCGTCAAAGGCATGCTCGTGCTAGTGATGATCGTCTGGCACGGGACCTTTGTTTTGATGACGCAGAAATGGACCCGGACGGGATGGGTTGTTCAGGATCGGGTGGAATTTATCCACTATGCGTTCATCGCGATAAGCGGTTTTTTGTGCGGGTGGCATTACGGCCCGGGGATAGGCGAGGAGGGAGCCTCTGTCAGAAAAAGACTCGCGATTCGAGGCTTGAAGCTTGTTTTATTCGTTGTCGGCGCCACGTCCGTTCTTTACATGGGCGGTTTGACCTGTCGTTTCGAAGAACTCGCAGGGGCGGCGGGCACGTTCGAAGGATTTATGGACAACTTGATTCTGAACGTGAACGGGAATCTGGTCGCTTTCGAACTCGTCTTGTACATAGCGGCTTTGCTTTTTTGGGCGTCTTGCGCATTGGGGAGATCTTTTGCGTTTGCCGCGAGTTCCGCCGCGCTGGCCGTTTTGCTCGTTTTTTCGCCGTGTTTGCTGGTATTCTACATGTGCTTCGGAGTAACGGGGGTTTTAATCGGACTTGGGGCGGGCAAGGGGCTTTTCGACGGGGTTTGGCGTTTTCTGGAGCGAACTCGAGGCATTCCGGCCATGGCATCCTTGATATTCTACCAGGCCGGGCTCCCGCAAATCCGTCAGGCGATGAAGGCTATCCCTGTCGCGTCGTTTTTACTCTACTGCCTCGAAACCTTGCTGTGGTTTCTGACTTTCGTTTTCCTGTACAGGTCCGTTTCGGCAACTTGGTGGCAAGGCCCGGTTATTCGTTTGGGGCAATACACTCTGGTCGGATACATCGGTCAAGTGGCGATCATTCGATTCCTTTACCATGCAATCTCGGGAGGGGAGGCGAAAAATCTAGAAATTGGCGGGTATTTGGCAACCGTTTCGATTACCGTCGTTTCGGTGTACCTGCTAATCGTTGCGATCGACTTTTTGCGGGTTCGCAGCGGGGCGATAGACCGGGCGTACCGAGTCGTTTTCGGATAGAAGGGACAGAGGAACCAAAAACGAGGAACGTTAATTGCTTATTCTCGGATTGAATGCATACCACGGCGATTCCGCCGCCTGCGTCGTCGTTGACGGAAAGCTCGTCGCGGCGGCCGAGGAGGAGCGTTTCCGGCGCGTCAAGCATTGGGCCGGGTTTCCGGCCGAGGCGGCGCGATACTGTCTGGAGGCCGCGGGCGCAAGGATAGGGGACGTGGACTGTGTCGCAGTCAACCGGGACACAAGGGGCAACCTTCCGCAAAAATTTCTTTTCGCCTTGAAGAACCGTCCGTCGTTGAGAGCCATGCGGGATCGGCTGAAAAACGCCGGTCGGGTGAGGAACATCAAGGCGGATCTGGCGGCGGCGTTAGGGACGACGGCCTCGGCTCCGAAGGCCCGGATCCGTGCCGTGGAGCATCACGCGGCGCATTTGGCAAGCGCCTTTTTCGTGTCGCCCTTCGACCGGGCGGCCGTGGTTTCCGTCGATGGTTTCGGCGACTTCGCGGGAGCGATGTGGGGATTGGGAGAGGGCAATTCGATCCGGGTTCGCGAGAGGGTCTTTTTCCCTCATTCTTTGGGAATTTTCTACCAGGCCGCGACCCAGTTCTTGGGCTTTCCGAAATACGGCGACGAGTACAAGGTGATGGGGCTTGCGGCCTTTGGAAAGCCAGCTTTCATGGACACGATGAAAAAGATCGTCAGGCTGGGGCCGGAAGGCCGATTTCAGCTTGCCCTCGAATATTTCGTCCACCATTCGCAAGGAGTGGACATGACCTGGGAGGGGGGCGAGCCGGTGATCGGGCGGCTCTTTTCACCTGCTATGGAGTCCCTTCTGGGGCCTGCCCGTCGCAATGGCGCCCCCCTCGCGCCTCGCCACGAAAACATCGCCGCCTCGCTCCAGGCCATGTACGAGGACGCCTTTTTCCACCTGCTGAACCACGTGTACCGTCGGACCGGCAGCCGGGTTCTATGCCTTGCCGGGGGCTGCGCCATGAACAGCGTGGCGAACGGCAAGATTTTCGACCGGACGCCGTTCGAGGAGGTCTACATCCAGTCGGCGGCGGGCGACG
>CAZNTU010000312.1:0-5797 GCA_964575975.1 uncultured Desulfobacteraceae bacterium | reverse complement strand
AAAGAAAGGGAAAAGAACCCGAACAGGATTGACGGCGAGACAGCGCGCGGCTTCGCAAAAATATCGTCCTCCCACCGCCTCGAAAAAAATGCTTGACATGAAACGCCGCATCGGATAATAGGTTTTTTAAAATTTGTTAGTGTGATCTAATACAAAGGGTGGGGACATGTTGACCCAAGTGAGGGAAAAATTGGCGGACAAGCCTCTTACTTCCGTGATGGAGGACTATCTGGAGGCGATATTCGACCTCGACAAGAAAAAAAAGGTCGTGCGGGTCAGGGATATCGCCAAACGGATGGACGTGAAGATGCCGACGGTGACCTCCATGCTCAAGACCTTGCGGGACAGGGGACTGGTCCACTACGAGAAGTACGAATACGTGGAGCTGACCAAGGACGGTTTGATGGTCGGCAAGGAAATGCGCCGCAGGCACGAAATCCTGCTCGAGTTCCTGACCGGGATCCTGAAGGTCGACCATGGAATCGCCAACGAGGACGCATGCAAAATAGAGCACGCGTTAAGCGTCGAAACGCTGGAAAGCCTGACCGATTTCATGGAGTTCATACAGAAATGCCCCCGGGCCGGCGAAAGCTGGCTCCAGCATTTCGAGCAATATCGGGAAAACGGCCTTAACCCCGAAAAATGCCAGTTGATTGGAAATGTGTTTTCCTGCGAAATCAAGGATCGTCTCGATGCCATGAACGACGAACCGAGGGGTTGCCCTTGCGAAAAGCCGAGCGGGGCGGACTGAAAAACGATCGCGGCTGGCGAACGCCTCCCGAGGTTTTCGATTCTGCGAGGTCCGTGCCGGCGCAAAAGTTCGGAGGCCTGCCTGCATAAAGCCAAACGCGCAGTTTCCAACGATTTGCGGATATAGCGACAGCGAGCGTCCAAATCAGGCCGTTCGCAACTTTTGACAAATACCATACGCGGATTCCTGGATTTCCCCTGAAAAAAAGAGGAAATCGCGCCAATCCGGGGCGAAGGGAGGATACCGCGTTTTTTTAGGGGCTTCAAGTTAGATAGATAAAACATAATGAGGAGGCTGAAATTCGCGATGCCCGAAACCAAGAAGGACCTCGACGCTCTCAACGCCGCCATAAACGATCTTGGCCGAAAACTCGACCTGCACTGCTGCCTTCTCTCGTCCTTGGCGGAGGAAAATCCGAACGGTGGCGACTCCAAGGCGCTCTCGAAGCCATGCCCCGCCAAATCGCGGGAGACGATGCTGCGGGACGCCATCAAGGAGGCCATCGAAGTCATCGAGGACAGCCGGAAAGCCTTCAAGTCCAAAAAACTGGAGGCCTTGCGCAAAAAGCTGACGGACGTGCTGATCGAATCCAGCCTATAAACACGCCGAAAAACGGGAGGAAACCGAAAATGCATGGAAACAAGCAGTGCGCGTGCAAACGCCGCATCGACGACGCAGGAAACGACGAGCGGGAGAGCATGCTCGACAAACGCCTGAAGTACTGGGAGACCGACCGCATTTTCAAATGCCCGCTGGTCGGAATGTGCCTGACTTTCCCGGAGCAGATCAAGTTGCTGAAAAGGACGGACTTTTCCGTCAAAAAGTCGAGCCCCTTCGAAATCCACGAGGCGCTCGTGTCGTGTTCGAACGACGAGAACCACGTGTCGAGACGAATCGACAGCCTGCTCCATCGAAAATACGGCAAGGAGGCGGAACCTTTGCTCGAGCTTCCCCACGGGGAATTCGTGTCGCGGTTTAAAAAGTCCTTCAAATCCGGAGACGCCGGAGTCTTTCTTTGGGCCGCCGCGATCAGCCCGGATTTGTCCGACGCCTTGAAAAGGGAAATCTTCGGGGAGTTCCACATGGCCATGCACTTCAACGCGGAGCAAAGCGCCGCCTTGAAGAAAAAGCTGGCCTTTCAGCAAGCGGAAATCGAGGGGCTGCGGGCGCAAATCGAAACGGCCGCGCGAAGCAGGCGTTCGATGGCGAAGGAAAACGAACGGCTTGCGAAGGAAAACGCGGATTTGCTGTCGGCCGCGGCCGCCGCGGAAGAGGAGAAGAAAAGATTCGAAAAGGAATTTGCCGGTTCCCGCCTTGCTTGTCGCGTCGCCGAACTCGAGAGCGAAAAGCGGGCGTTGCAGGAACGGCTGAACTCGATGGCCGAGCGCGCGAAGGAGAGCGACTCCTTAAGGAGGACCATGGAGGAGGAAAACGGCAGGCTGAATTCGGAGATCGAGCGACTGCTGGAGTCCAACGGACGTTTCGAGGAGGAACTCGGAGAGATCATGTCCGACATGGTCGCCCTGAACCGTTGCGATTCGAGTTGTCCCGCGTTCGACTTGTGCAGCAAGCGCGTCTTGATCGTCGGAGGAATAACGAAGATGGAATCCCTCTATCGGAAACTGATCGAAGACAGCGGAGGCGTTTTCGAGTATCATGACGGCTATATTAAGAAAGGCGTCAAAAGGCTGGAGTCCTGCCTCAAGAGGGCGGACGTCGTTCTTTGCCCTGTCAGCTGCAATTCCCACGGGGCGTGTTCCGCCGTGAAGAACCTCGCGAAAAAGCATAACAAAGCGGTCCATATGCTCGACAATTCCAGCCTGAGCGCCGTCTCGCAGGCCATACGAAAGGCCGATCACTGGCGCCCCGGAATCAATTGTCCGCTGTAGAGAGCCGCGTTCAGGGAACGGGCGATCGACGGCGGGATCGAAAACGAGACGAATTCCAACAAATCCATATGGAAAGGAGCAATAGCATGACGAACTATTCATACCCGTTTTCGGAGTTTTGGACCCCGAAATTCATAGAAAAAAAGGGACTCGGAGTCCGGGGCCTGATCAATTGCCGTTCCCGCCTGGAAATCCGCAACCCTGTCGGAGAGGAGATCCGTGCGATCGTCGATCGAAGAAACGGGCAAATAGCCGAGGTGAAAAAAACATGAGCGGAAATTTCCGAATCGATTTCGAAAGGGAAGAAGACGACTTGCTCGTCAATCCCGTCGGCGATTTCGACGAAAAGGCCGCTTGGGAATTCATCAGGTTCCTTTTCAAGAATTACGACGGCAGGGGAAACGTGTTCGTCGATACGGAAAACTTGCGCCACGTCGGAATATATGGTTGCGGGGTTTTGTATTGCCACCTTTGTCTGAGCGGGGTCCCGGCAGATCGGGTTTTTTTCAAGGGTGAAAACGGCTATAGGATCGCCCCTGCGGGAAGCAACGTGGTGGCATGCTTCCCCAAAAACCGTTGCCGGTGCAAAGGCCATTGCCAAAATTGCCGCTGCTCGCGAGAAAAATTTGGCACGGACACGGAACCGAACCAATAAATTCTTCTTCCGCTTCCACCGAACAAGACGACGAGTAAAAAACCAACAAGCGCAAAACAAAGAACCAACAAATACATGATAAACAACAAGGATGAACCGAGAAGCGGCCGATATCGGCCGCTTCTTTCAACCGGTATCCTTTATTGCGGAAATTGCGGAGAATTGTCATATGCGCGCGATTCCCGACTCTGGTACGACGATGGCTTATGTCTTTTGACGAGGTGTTCAAGCATGCCAGCAAGGTTAAAATTCGCAACGCCGTGTAAAATCGATAACAGCCAGATCAGGGTGTATGGTATTGATTCCGAAACCACCGTGGACTACTGTACTAGCGTCCACGCGTATTTTGGAAACGTCAAAGTATGCAATAATAAAAGAGTCCTTTGTTCCGCTGCCACGATCCCTTTGTGCTTGTACGCTGAAATCTTCAACAAAGAATTTCTAGGAAACATAATCGACGCAAGACATCGATCGCTGAAAAATCTTGAATTGATAGCCGAGTCGAAAATCCCGAAAAATGTTAAAAATTGTTTTCTTCGTTCGGTTAAAAACGGTTTGCTGCTCAAGGATATGTTTGGCGGCGAATACAATATCAAGGAATCCTACGGCTTGTCTACGCCGACTGCTTTGGCCTGGGCTTTGGAGGAATTTTATCGGGAGAAGATAATCGCTTTCGAATTTGAAAGCTTGTTGCGCATCGACGAGTTGGATAAATTGATCGTTGAAAGCGGTATTTTCCGAGAAACGCCGATTAATTTCAAAAAGTGGCTTTCGGAAGTCGAAATTGAATTTTTTTTGGGCATATCGCTCGAAAAAAACGGAAAAAAAATAAAGGACATCGTCAATGCCGTGTTTATGAAAAATTGGGATTCGTTACCGGCGAATGCGACCTCATCGAACCCGAACCCGGTGCCGGGAGAATCGACCTGCAACCGTTCGTATCGAAGCGGAACGACAATAACCACGGGACGCGCCAAATTGACGGAAGAAAGGCGCTTGCCGGAAATTCGTCGCGAAATTTTCATGGAAGCCTCTTCCAAACACGATGCCCGCTGCTTTGAAATTGTCGAATCCCGCGATTCCGGCGTCTCGGTCGATGGAGACATTCATTTGACCACCCCTTCCAGGCGCGCCCTTCTGACGGCCGCGCAACACTCCGTTTGTTTAATTCTCGCTTCTTGCATTCTTTTCCAAATCGGATTATGATGGTCCGAACAACATTCAATCCGCAATGAAAGCGAGGTAAACATGTATAAGCAACTCGTCTGGTTATTGGCTGGGGCCTTGATCGGGAAATACTCGACGACACCGAAATGCAAGGAGATTTTTTCAAAGAGCGCGAAAAGAGCCGCAGGAATGGCGATGCAAGGAGCGGACTACGTCAGGAAGAAAACCGAGTCGTCCAAAAAAGAACGGCAACGCAGAGATATTCTGTTCAGAAAATTCTCTTTTTAATCGTTCGCCCTTCCGGGAATTGAAAAACAGTGTCGGGGACGCCGGGCCTTTCGGAAAGGTTCGAACTTCCCGACAATATTTTGTTTTACCCCCTGTCGGATTTTCAGGAGCGTTTTCGCGGAAGCATCCGCGAGCTTTTCGTCCCCTGCCGTATCATCCAATTTAACGTTGCGCGGAAAGATCATTAGGCTTGCTCGAGAGACAATACCGTCGCCGTTTTTCCATCGACTTTCCATTTGACGTCCATATCGAAGAGGCGCATGCCGTAGACGCGCTCCCGGTAGCTTTTCCTGTGGTACGAAGGTCTCGGATCCTGTTCGACAACATGCTTTATCAGCGAAAAAAGGCCGGACAGACCTTCGCTTTCCCTTTGCCTGCACTGGATGGCGGCGCGTTCCGAAAAACACACGCGGAGCGCGGGCTCTGGCCGTCCGGAGGCATAGCCCCCCTTCGAGCCTTCGGGAGAGTCCGACCAGGCCACGAACGGCTTGATATCCAACACGGGGGTGCCGTCCAGAAAATCGCCGCCTTTCATATCGATGAAAACCCGGCCGTTCCCGCTTGCGATCTCCTCGATCTCGACCGCCGACATGCCGATGGGATTGGGGCGAAACGGCGATCTCGACGCGAACACGCCCATCTTCGCGTTCCCCCCGAGCCGAGGCGGTCTGATTGTCGGACGCCATCCCTGTCCGACTGTTCCGTGAAACACGAAGACGACCCACATGTGGGAAAACTGCTCCAGTCCCCGCACCGCTTCGTTCGTCCCGTAAGGGGGAAAAAGCTCCAGCCGCGCCCTTGCCTCGGAAACCAACCCGGGCTGCCTGGGTATGCCGAACTTCTCCTTGAAACAGGACCGTATCGTTCCGATTTGTTCGAATTCGTATTTCATGGCATCCACATAACAGACATGCCGTCGAACTTGCAAGGAATGTTTGAAAATCCGGCGGAATCAAGGGCGTAGGCTTATAAATGAGCTTTTTCGGATCACAGAACGGCTTTGTTCCCGTCCACTCCCGGCACAGGGGAAGAATCTTTCCTCCGTCC
>CAZNTU010000311.1:0-5861 GCA_964575975.1 uncultured Desulfobacteraceae bacterium | reverse complement strand
ATCTTTCTCGATTCTCATTTGCTCTCACCTCGCTTCGAGAGGGGTGGAAACCATTTTTCCGTCGATGAAGGTGGAGGAGGCGGCAGCGATTTTGATCGGCGTTTTCAGCACGTAAATGAGAAGCGGGACGATGAACACCCCGCCGCCTATCCCCAGCATGCCGCCTAAAAAGCCGATGCATGCTCCGATGACGATTCCGCCGACTGTTTTTTTCGAACTGCCGATCTCCGCGTGCTCGGTTCCGGCCGGAGACGGCATCAGCATTCGAACGCCGGCAGCGGCCAGTACTATCGCCATCGCCAGCAGAAACGGTTCGGTCTCGATTCGGACGTTCAACCACGAGCCGATGGGCGCCGCCAGGGCGGAGGAAACGATCAAGGGCACGGCAAGCGAATAGTCCACCATTTTTTTCCGGGAATAGACGAACGACGCGGAAGCGGCCCCCGCTATATTAAGCAACAACGATGCCGAGGCGGCCTCGGACTTGGCGAACCCGAGGATCACGAAGAGGGGCGAAAATATCAAACCCCCTCCGAGGCCGACCATCGTAAGCACCAGGGATATGAAAAATATGGCGCCGATCAAAACGAGCGAGGCGGTCATGGATTTCGCTCCCCCCTCTTATCCATTATTCTTTGCTCGCGTTGTCGGAATCGGGTTTCTCGCACGCGCAAGGATGCACTTCCACGTCCCCGT
Source organism: uncultured Desulfobacteraceae bacterium (assembly GCA_964575975.1). GTDB lineage: Bacteria > Desulfobacterota > Desulfobacteria > Desulfobacterales > SKZT01. Next base: position 5,165 of record CAZNTU010000311.1, on the reverse strand, counting down.
GGCAGTCCCTGATTTGTTCAAGGGTGCATTTTTCGGGTTTGTCCTTCAACTTTTCCGGTTTCTGACAACAACAATTGCACATATCGACCTCCTTTGATTTCGGTTGCGGCGAATCGGGACCGATGATTCTCGCGCAAACCGTTTTGCCGATTTCGTCCCTTTTCGCCAGATTTTCCAGTTCCGACGCGATTCGGACCAACGCCTGGCTGTCTACCCAGTAGTGGGTCCAGTAACCGCGCTTTTCTCCCTTCACCAACCCCGATTCGCGCAAAATCTTCAAATGCTGGGACGCGACGGGCTTGGAAACGCCGAGTCGATTGGCCAACGCGCCGACGCACAGGTCGCTGCTTTTCAGGATTCTCACTATTTCCAACCGTTTTTCGTCGGCCAAGGCCTTGAGCATGTTTACCAACGGCATAAGACGATCCAATTAAAAATATTTTTAATTGAATAAACCAAAAGCGAATTGGATTGTCAAGCGAAAAAATGTTCCCGATAACGAGCCGGGCCATGGGGGGCTTCTCCCTCAGCAAAGGGGGGATCGAGCAAGCGGCATGCAATGTTCATATCCTGATCTTGGCCTTTCGGATAAAAAGATCAACCACGATGCCGATTCCGAACGCCCAGGCCATGTTCGGCACGGCAAGCGCGATACCGCTGATCAGGAGCGCTACAAAGTATTCCTCGTTGGTTTTGAGGCTTCTGACGAGCGGGCAAAGCTCGAGACCGGCGAAAATGAGGAGAACGCCCAGGACGGAATTGGGAAGCAGGGTCAGGAAGGTCAGCCCGGCCTCGCCGAAAACGAGCGCCAGCACCACGAACATAACGCCGATTAACAGCGGAGCCGCGCCGGTCCTCGCCCCGAAACGGTAATGGGCGGCCAATCCCCCCGTCCCGTGGCACATCGGAACGCCCCCGAACAAGCCGGCGGGCAGGTTGGCGATTCCCATGGTGAGCGCGAACTTGCTCGCGGTGGTCTTCGACAGCTGCGGATCGCCGGGAAACAGGGTCGTACAGGTGTCGGCCGTGCCCACGCAGGCGTTTCCGATGGTGAGCGGAATCTGGGGCAGGATCAGCATGATGAAGGCGATCCAAAGGTCGTCGAGCGAGAACGACATCAGGCTCACTTCGGTCGGACCGAGCGCGAGACGCTGGTCGCCCAAGCCGCCCAGGGCAAAGCCCGTCACGATCCCGACGCCTACCGCGGCGATGGCGGCGGGAATTTTTCTGTTGTCCAACAGCAGCAACACCAGCGCGAAAACGACCACCCCCAAAATCAGGTTGATGTTCGTGTCCGGGTACCTGCCGACCACGCCGGACAAAAACAGGCTCTTGCCGACGATCAGCTCGACTCCCTTTATCAGAAAAACGAGGCCGAGCGCCAGTTGGATGCCGCGCACCACCGGCTGCGTAAACAGCTTGGAAAGCCTGTCGATAATGCCGGTCAAGTGAAAGATCAGCAGCAGCGCGCCAAAGATGACACCCGAGGCGCCGATGACCGGTTCGGTGATTTGATCGGGAAAGGCGATGGCGATGGCGCCGACCGCCTTCAGCGGTTGAACCGGGATGGGCAGGCGGAAATACAATCCCGACAGGATATAGAACAGACCGAAAAACAAGAATACCGTCGTCGGGCTGAGTTTGTTGATCAGGATCATTCCGACCACGATGGGCAGCAAGGTGCCCAGATCGCCAAGCGAACCCGCCAGCTCGACGCGGTCGAAGCGGAAGCCGTCCCGGAACGCCTGCTTTTTCCCGAGTCCTCGCAAATTCTCCAGTCTCCGGGATATGCCGGAGGCGGAATCCGTTCCGGGAGCGCTTGCTTTTTCCGTTTCGAACGACGCATCGGCGTTTGCGCCGATGTCCGTTTCCATGTGGCCGCCGTTCTTCATGAAGAACCTCCTTTTATGTTCGCGTATTGTTTGTCGTCGTTATTAAAGGCCGCTGGCGCGACCCCGGAAAGGTATTGCGTTTTTTCGTTGACTATATGTCACGAATGTTATATTAAACGTGACAATACAATCGATTCGAAAAATTGTCAAGAGAATATTGGACGCCATGGCTTTCAGCCTTTTGGCGGAAACGGCCACTTCAACGCAGGGAGAGGATTGGGATTCGATGAAAACAAAAAAGGACGACAGCAAAAACGGGAACGACCGAACTGTTCGGCAGGAGCGAGGCTATCACGGAAGAATTTTTACCGCGCCCGATCAGGACCAATGCCTGAACCCTGTTCAGCTTCACCAATTGGAACAATCCTTCCGCGAGTGGACCGAGGCGGCCTCCCGTTCCGACGTACGATTGTCGCGCCGGCGCATTTTGCTTATCTTTTTGCTGATTCGATATACGGGGGCGAAATTGAGCGAAGTGCTGGGCCTCGATCCGTTCCGGGACATCGATTTCGAAAACCAGTCCGTGCGCTTCGGGCGCGTTCAGGCAAAATCGATCCGATCTCGACGCACAGTGAACATTTCCGAAACCCTCTGTCGCGAGATTCAAGCGATCCTCGCCGATTTTCGCGTCGAAACCGATGCGGGGAACTTGCTCGACATGGACCCCGGCTTTGTCAGGCGTAAATTCTACGAACGCGCGGAGGACTGTGGAATAGCCAAACAGCTCGGCGCGCCGGAAAACCTTCGCAAATCGCGCGCGGTCGAACTGATGCAAAACAACATGCCTCTTCCCGCAGTCCAGATGCTATTGGGGCATTCGACGCCCAACTTGACCTCTTCCTACGTTTCCTTTTCCGACGACGAGATCCAGCGGGTCACCCGGCTTTTCATGGAAAAAGAGTCCGCCCGCAAGACCAGCGCCCGCAATTCTTTCTTCGGAAAAATCCGGGATATTCGGAAAGGAGACATCCAAAGTCTCGTCGAAGTGACGACCATAGGCGGATACGGCTTGACCACGGTCGTCACCAACGACAGCGCGCAACGGCTCGGTCTGCAAGTCGGAAGCCTGATCGCCGCGGAGGTCAAAGCCCCTTGGGTGATGCTGCAAACAAACCCAGACCGCAACGCATGCAGCGCCGAAAACACGTTCGAAGGAGTCGTCGAAAAAATCGCCCGGGGAGAAATCAACACGGAATACATAGTGCGGCTTTCGGATGGAACCGAGGTCTGTTCCATCGTGACGAGCGAAAGTTCCCGGCGACTCGGCTTGGTGGAGGGAGACGAGGTTTGGACAACGTTCGGCGCCTATTCTGTGGTGCTGTCGACCGAATGAACGATCGGGCTTGACGACATAACGGAAGCCGATTGCGACAACCGTAATAGAAGGGACGAAATGGAAAACATCGATACAAAGGCGCTTCAGAGGGAAATCCTGCTCGGGTTCTGGAAAATCCATATTCTTCGCCACGCGGCGAAAGGCCCGGTCGTTGGTCAGTGGATGATTCAAGAGTTGCGCGACCACGGCTACGAGGTCAGTCCCGGGACCGTTTACCCGTTGCTTGCGAGACTGGAAGAGCGCGGTTGGCTCGAATGCGAAACGGACCCCGCCGGAGGTCCGCGCGCCAGAAAAGAGTATTCCAATAGGAGCATGCAATGGAATTCGTCGTTGTCGCCTTCGCCGCCCTTTTCGTTTCGGGGCTGACGCTTTTTTCGGGCTTCGGCCTGGGAACTCTTCTCATGCCGGTGTTCGCGCTTTTCTTCCCGGTCGAGTTTGCCGTCGCGGCCACGGCGATCGTCCATGGCGCGAACAACATTTTTAAAATAGGGGCGGTCGGAATGCATGCGGACAGAACGCTGGTACTCCGCTTCGGAGTTCCGGCGATCGCCGCCGCTTTCGTCGGCGCCGCGGCGCTGGGCTACGTGTCCCGTTTCGGAGAGATCGCCAGGTACTCGCTCGGACTGCACGAGGCGGTGGTCACCCCGATAAAACTCGCAATGGGAGCGTTGATGTTCGTTTTCGCGCTTTTCGAGCTTCTTCCCAGTCTGCGGAACCTTAAATTCGAACGGAAACACCTCTTTATGGGCGGCATCCTTTCCGGATTTTTCGGGGGATTCTCGGGACATCAGGGCGCCCTGCGGGCGGCGTTTCTGACCAAAGTCGGGGTTTCGGCGGAAGCCTTCGTAGGCACGAACGCCGTCATCGGCTTCATGGTGGACCTGGCGCGAATCCTGACCTACGCGGGCATGTTTTTCCTGGCAAAGACAAGCAGTCCTTTAGGTCGGGAGCATTGGCCCCTGATTGTCACCGGAATCGTCGCCGCGTTCTCGGGGGTCGTGATCGGCAAGCGTTTTCTGAACAAGATCACGATGAAAACGGTCCAGACTATCACGGGGGTTCTGTTGCTGGGCATCGCCGTTGCCTTGGGGTCCGGGGTGATTTAAATCAGTCCCGCCTGTCGTTTTTGGCGATGTGTTACTTGCTTCTAAGTCTCTTTATGAGAAGCTCGTATTCTTTTGTAATGCAGACTCGGGTGATATGGATCGTTGGAGAAAAGCTCGTAGGCATCCTTCGCTTGAGTCCTGACTTCGGCCGTCAATTCTTCCAAGGACTTTCGAAATCGTTTTGTAACAGACGATTTCATAGCCGATCCAAATCAAGCGGTTTTGTACGACCTTGCCGTTTTTCTTCAAGCGCCTCGCCAGCAAGGCTTTCCAAAATATCCTCCGAGTTGGCGAACGATTTTTCCCAAATCTTCTCCGATTGCAATTCATCCAGGACCCATTTAGAAGGCATTTTGATCGATTTCGGGAAGCTTCGAGGCTTCCTCAAATGCTTTTTCAAGTAATTTCGTCATTTTCGCCAATCCCCTATTTTACCAAACGTAAAATCGTAACTTGACATCGTAAACATAAGCCGCAACCAATTGAAATATTTCGACCTTGTGCGGTCGGGTCGCAATTCCCCCCTTGAGGGGGGGGGCGGGTGCGGGACGAGTCAATTCCCCCCTTGAGGGGGGGCCAATGCCGTTGACTTAAGAACCGGTAACAAATCATGGTCCATGGCCTCCCGAGCGTCGGGCAATCCGTCGGTTCTTCGCCGAACCTTCGGTCGCGGGATTCCCCCCTTGAGGGGGGGCAGGGGGGTGTTTCCGGCGAACAATGGATCGAACATGCCGCACCGACACCCCCCTAGCCCCCCTCAAGGGGGGAATTGCGGACCAACCGCACAGCGACTGTTATGAATGTCAAGAAATTTTCAGGAAATTTTCGGTT
>CAZNTU010000310.1:0-5889 GCA_964575975.1 uncultured Desulfobacteraceae bacterium | reverse complement strand
ATCGCGCTTTTCGATCTTTGGAAAAAACAGCACGTCCACGATTATTCCACGATCAAGTCCAAGGTCCTTGTCACAAGAAGATGCAACCTCGCGTGCCGCTACTGCGTCCTCGAGCGGGAAGCCTCGCACATGACCCCGGAGACGGCCCTGGCGATGGACCGCTTCTACATCGGGTTCGTCCGCGAGAAGGGGCCTTCGCTGGTGGTGGACAACTATCTCGGCGGAGAGCCGTTGCTGAATCCGCAAGTAATCGCGGAGAGCGCTTCCCGCCGGTTCTATTTCTGCGACGGCAAGGGAATCGAATACCGGTTTTCCATAACGACCAACGGCACTCTTCTTTCGCCGGACGTCGTGAAAAGGCTTTCGGACGCCGGACTTTCTTCGATAAAGGTCAGTTTGGCGGGACCCGGAGAGGTTCACGACCGGTTGCGCCCGTTCTCTTCGGGGAAAGGCTCCTATTCCTCGATTCTCGAAAACCTCAAGCGGATTTCCGGTCTCGTACCGGTGTCCGTCGAATGCCAGTACGATTCCGCAGCGGAGGACTATCGACAAATCCCCCGCATGCTGGACCGGTTGGCCGAGGAGGGCGTGTCCATAGAAGACATCGCCTTCACGCCCATTCTTCCCCGAAGGACCGACAACCGGTTCACGTCCGGTTTCGACAGGCCGGAAATCCAGTTGTCCCTGTACCGGGAGGCGGCGGCGCGCGGTCTGCCGGTCTGCGAACATCCGCCCCGAGCGGCGTGCATGGCCGATTTCAGGTCCCAGATGGTCTTCGACGCCGACGGGTCCATCATTCCCTGTCCTTCGCTCCAGAGCGGGGAAATGTCCTACGGGCACGTGAAATCCGGCGTCGATTTCGTCAGGGAGTCCCAGCTGATCGAAAGAAGGCTTCCGGAAAAATGCCTTTCGTGCGAGCTGCTCCCCCTGTGCCAGGGAGGGTGCCGCCTCCAGGCCCTGACCAGGAAAGGCGACTTCGGCGGCGTCGATTGCAACTACGAGGCGTTCAAAATGCAGGTCGAAGAATACGTCAGGCAAAAGGGACGCCGGTTTCTGGAAAACCGTTTGGCCGAGGCCGCGTAAAATAGAGAACGCGCTCGGCCGCGATTCGGCGCTGGCAGCAGGGAGGGTTGCGGCCGGCGCCTGTATTTTCGGAACCCTCGTCCGACTCGTCCGACCTGTCCGACATACAAGATTCCCATGATTCCCATTCGGCTCGGGACGCCTAAAGCCTCTATATAACCTTCTTGCAGACCCCAAACCAAGGAGCGCCGGGATTTCCTTGACGATTCAGGCGGCTTGATTAAATAAACCAAGTTCAGTTCGACTTTCGGTTTGATTTTTTTCGCGCCACCTTCTATGATTGACCGCTTTTAACGGACCAGTGCGAACCTCGCCGTTCGGATGATGATGCTGGAATACTTGCGCTGAAGAGGTATATAGCGGCGGATGAAACCGAAAATATTGATCGTAGACGACGACAGGAATTTCATAAAGCTCTTTCTCTCCATGCCGGAAGCCCGAGCCTACCAATTTATCCCGGCATATTCCCCGAAGGACGCGCTGGAAATCCTCGACAGGGACGATGTATCCCTCGCCATATCCGACGTGGTGTTCGAGCCCGACCAAGACGCGGGAATCGTGCTTTCCGCGACGATACGGAACAATTTCCCCGACGTTCCCGTCATTCTCCTGACCGCCTACGGCACGGTGGAAAAGGCCGTGAACGCCATTAGAGAAGGCGCCTACCACTATTTCAAAAAACCGCTGACCGAAGACAGCGCCGACCTTCTCTGGACAGCCGTCCGGGAAGCTCTGAAACTGAACCGCGCGCAAAAGGACGCGAAAAAATACCGACTGGACGCCGAATTCCATAAAGGACTGAAGTATCCGCCCATTGTCGGAAATTCGGAATCCATCAGAGCGGTCCGGCACACCATCTCGAAAGTGGCCGCGATGGACATGGACGTCCTGATAACCGGCGAAACGGGGACCGGCAAGGAGCTTGCGGCTCATGAAGTCCACGCCCTCAGCGCCAGGAAGGAAAAAGTCTTCTATTGCCTCAATTGCAGTTGCAGCGAACCTTCGGACACTATGCACAGCGAGCTTTTCGGACATGAAAAGGGCTCTTTCACCGGTGCGATCGCGAAACGGGTCGGGGCTTTCGAGGCGGTAAACGGCGGGACCCTGTTTCTCGACGAAATCGCGGAGGCGTCTCCGGAACTGCAAAAAAAACTTCTGCGGGTCCTGGAATACAAAGAGTTCAAGTCCATTGGCGGAACTTACGACAGGATGACCGATTTCAGGCTCGTAGCCGCCACCAACAAATTTCTCGAAGAAGAGATAAATAAGGGCCGTTTCAGGGAGGACCTTTTCTATCGGCTCAAGGTCGCGCGGATACACATAGCGCCGCTTCGCGAGAGAAAAGAAGACATCCCTTCGATCGCGACCTTTTTCCTGGACCGTTTCAAGTCCAGGTACCACCGGGACATAAAAGGCTTTTCGGACGAAGCCCTCCTCGCAATGGCATCCTACGACTGGCCTGGAAACGTGAGAGAACTGAGACACGCCGTGAAAGGCGCTTTCCTTTATTGCGAGGGCGACACGATCAGGGCGGACCATCTCTTTTCCGGAAAATGCCGGCACGAATTCCCCCCAAGCTTCAATCTTCAGGAAATCGAAAAATTCCACGTCAAACTCGCCCTGGAACGATGCGGACACGTTAAAAAAGAAGCGGCCGAACTCCTGGGCATCAGCCGAAAAACCCTTCACGAAAAAATCAAACGATACGGATTGGAGAAAGACGAATGAACGAGCGAACGCTCTCCCGAGCTTCTTCCTGCGCGGTTTTTCTGTTTCTGCTGGCGACATGGCCCGCCTTTTCCCCTTTGGTTTCTCCCTGCCGCGCTCAGAGTTCGGCGGAAGTTCAAACCCAGGACGAGATCGTCGTCACCGCCCAAAGGACCGCCATGCCGAAAGACAAGGTTTCCGCGAACGTGACGGTTATAACCCGGGAGGAACTGCAAAGCCTGCCCGTCTCGGATCTGGGGCAGGCGCTCCAATATTTCCCCGGAATCTACATCGATTCCAGAAACGGGCAGGGCTCGTTTTCCGTGGCCTCGATTCAAGGGGCCGAGGTCCGTCACACGGCGGTCTACCAGGACGGCGTTCCTTTGAACCAGCTGGACAATCCTCTGACCGACTTGTCCATGATCTCCGTCGAGACCATCGAGCGGGTGGAGGTCTACAAGGGGGCGGCGTCGTCCGCCTGGGGGTCCGCTCTGGGAGGCGTGATCAACATCGTCACGCGCAGGCCGGACCCGAAAAAGGCCTTTTCCGCCGATCTGCAGGCCTCCTACGGCGAGTTCGAGACGTTTAAGGCCCGGGGGACCGTCTCCGCCGCAATGTCGGACTTGGGAATCCTGGCGTCGTACAGCCGCGACGAGAGCGACGGGTTCGACCCGCGCACCGACTATAGCAAGAATTCCTCCTACGCCAAACTGGACTACGCGTTAAACCCGTCGAACCGGCTCGATTTCGCTTTCAGCCGGACCCGCTCCGAATTGTCCGACCCCGTCGTCAACTATCCGGCATTCTGGGACGAAGCGGACCAGGAGCGGACGTACCAGAGAATCCTCTTCGAGACGTCGCCCCGCGATGACATGCTGATTTCGCTGGAGGGCCGGCACAGCGAGTACGACATCAAGGTGGAGGACGTGTATCCCGCCTTCCGGGCGATCTACAACGACTACGACGACGAAGTCTGGGGAATCGGGGCCAGGTTCTCCTGGGAGTCGGGGGAGAAGAACACGTTGAGCGCGGGGTTCGAGCAGGACTGGGGAACCTACGACTGGTTCGCCTACGACCGGGACTACGACACGCGAAACACGGCCGTTTACGTCAACGACGCCTACACCTGGAAAAACCTGACGGTGGACGCGGGGATTCGCCACGACGACAACCGCGATTTCGGAGGGGAAACCAGCCCGTCCGTCGGCTTGGCCTACCGCTTTCCGAAATACGGCGTCCTTTTGCGGGGCCGGGTCGCGAAAGGTTTTTCCGCGCCGCCCGCCTCTTGGCTCCACGACCCGACGTACGGCAACCCCGATCTGGAACCCGAGACGGCCGTCAACTACCAAGTCGGCGTCGAATACGCGCCGCTTGCGTTCCTGGCTTTCGAAGCGAACGCCTTCAGGGCCGACGTGGAGGATCTCATCGTATTCGACTTCGACTCGTTTCGATACCAAAACATCGAACGGGCGACGCGCAAGGGAGGCGAGGCGATCGTCACGGCCCTCTTCGCATGGGGGTTGAAGGCGTCCTTCGGGGCGACCTTCGTTGACGCGACCGACGACCGCACGGGCGAGGAGATCGAGGACATCCCGAAAACGATTCTGCACGTTTCGGCCGTCTACGCGAACTCGTGGACGAGCCATACCCTTGTCGGGAAATACATCGACCACAACTCCTCGTTCGACGAAACGAGGGACAAGAGGTTCGTTTTCGACTATCTGGCCAAACTCAAACTTCCGATCCCGGAAAGATACGGCAAGGCAAGCCTGTTCGGCGCGATCTACAACCTGACGAACTCCGACTATCTCTATCGCGAGGTGTTCCCCCAGCCCGACAGATGGTTCGAGGGCGGAATCGTTCTCGAATACTGACATCGGCGACGGATGACGAACAAGCTGGTCTACAGGTTTCTTTTCTTCGGGCTGCCCATCCTGGTTCTTTCCCTCCTCTCGGCGAGCGCGGCCCTTTTATGGTCGAACTACGTCCATCTCGAAAGGACGATCCGGCAGGACTACGAAAACATCGTGAAGGTCGCGGCCTTCGAGATACGATTCTTCGCGGCGGAAGCGGTCGTGAACCTGGAGGCTTTGGCGGGCGTAATCGAGGCGACAAAGCTCGACGAATGGGGAAGACTGATGGCCATGCGGGCTTTCCGTCACAGGGAGAAGCGCTTTTCGTTCCTGGCCCTCTATTCTCCGGAGTGGGTAAAGCTGGTCGGCGACGACGAAGAAGGCTCGCCTTTCGAAGGGTTCGGCGAAAACTGTCGGGAACGCCTGCTGGCCGGCGAAACGGCGGTTTCGTCGGTGCGCTTCGGCGACAACGGGCTTCCTTTCATGAATATCGCCGTGCCTCTGAGACACCTGGGGAAGACCTCCTCGATCCTGGTCGGACAACTGAGCCTGAAGAAACTTTGGGATGTCCTGGACGATATCGCCATCGGGAAAACGGGGCGTGTCGGCATATTGGACGCGACCGGCCGCTATATCGGACACGTGGAGATGGACCGTGTCGTCTCCTTGTCCCTGGGAGCGAAGCCGGACATCCTGGAAAAAATCCGCAAAGCCCCGAAGCCGGTGGAATGGCGCGAAACACACGACGGCAGGACCTTCTACAAAATCGGCATGCACATTCCCGAACTGGCCTGGACCGTACTGCTGTACCAGCGCATTTCCGAGATCCACGGCCATTTTTACAAAAGCTTGTCGGCTGCGGCGGCCATAACTCTGTTCGTCTGCATATTCTCCGCGCTTTTGTATTGGCGCTGGTTCAATTGGACCATGGAGCCGATTCGGCGACTGACATTGCAGGCTCGGCGGATAAGCGCCGGCGATCTCGAACAAGGGGTTTCCGTCGCGTCGAAGGACGAAATCGGAGAATTGGCCCGCGCGTTCAATACCATGGTCGATTCCCTGAAACGAATGATCGCCAACGAGAAGAAAATCACGGAGGAACTTGCCCACAAGAAAAACCTCGCTATCTTAGGGACCGCGTCCTCCAAGGTGAACCACCAGGTGGGCAATTTTTTGGGCAACTTGAACATGGTGTTGCGCTCCTTGAAGTCGGAACCGTTGAGCGAATCCTCCAGGGAATATGTCG
>CAZNTU010000309.1:2078-5921 GCA_964575975.1 uncultured Desulfobacteraceae bacterium | reverse complement strand
ATCGGAAACGCTGTTGAAAGTCGAGGGGCTTAAGAAGCATTTCCCGGTCAAGCGCGGTTTCCTTCAAAGGACCGTCGGATGGGTAAAGGCCGTGGACGGCGTGGATCTGGAAATCGGAAGAGGGAAAATCCTGGGGCTGGTCGGAGAGTCGGGCTGCGGCAAAACCACCGTGGGACAGCTGATATTGAAGCTGATCGAGGCCGACGACGGAAGGATTTTCTTCAAAAACAGGGACTTGACCGATTTGACCCAAAAGGAGATGAAGCCGTATCGCACCCGGATGCAGATCGTTTTCCAGGACCCCTACGGGAGCTTGAATCCTCGCATGACGGTGGGGTACACGATCCGGGAGGGATTGCGTCTGCTGCGGAAAAACGGAGCTGACAACCACAAGGAACGGTTGGAGGAGCTTTTGACCATGGTGGGTCTGCCGGGCAGCGTGGGCGACAGATACCCCCACGAGTTTTCCGGGGGCCAGCGCCAGAGAATCGGAATCGCCCGCGCGCTGAGCGTCGAGCCGGAGCTGATCGTCTGCGACGAGCCCGTGTCCGCCCTGGACGTTTCCATCCAGGCGCAGATCGTCAACCTGCTGCTAAGGCTGAGGGACGAGCTGAACCTCGCCTATTTGTTCATCGCCCACGATCTGAACGTGGTGCATTACATCAGCGACTGGCTGGCGGTGATGTACCTGGGCCACATCATGGAATACGGCCCGTCCGACATCGTCTACGACCGTCCGCTTCACCCCTACACCAAAATCCTCATGGAGGCCGCCCCCGTGCCCGAACCGGGGGCGAAGAAAGCCTTCTCCCCGCCCGAGGGCGACGTTCCCACGCCCTACAACCCTCCGCCAGGATGCAAGTTCCAGGGAAGGTGCCCGCTGGTCGAGGGCCGTTGCAAGGAGTACGAGATCGAGTTCCACGAAGCCGGGGACGGAAGGAGAGTTCGTTGCTGGAAGGTTGTATAGGAAGGCGGGGCGATGAAAATTCCGCCTGAATCCTCCATTGGCGACACAAACGGTTCGAAGATTGTCTTCCCGGAAAGAATGAAAACGCTCGATGAAAAATATTGCGTGAAATTTTAGAGATCGATATTATGTATTGATAAATAAAAAGCCAATTTTTGTTTGAAAACACGAATCCGAAAAAGAACGCGTTCAAGCCGGAACGAGAATTTGGTGAAATATGGAATACAAACGCATCACAATTCGTCCAGATCAAATGGGAGGATTACCCTGCATTCGCGGATTGCGCATACCAGTCGCAACTGTCGTGGGAATGGTCGCGGACGGAATGAGCATTCAGGAGATTCTGGAATCGTTCCCGGACCTTGAACGCGAAGATGTTTCCGAATCTCTGCAATTCGCGGCCGAAGCCGTCAGGGAACGCGAACTGCCGCTGGCAAAAGCGGTTGCATGATGCGGTTTCTCGTTGACAACGCTTTGTCTCCCTCGGTTGCCCATGGGTTGCGAAAAGAGCATTACGACGCGGTGCATGTGCGAGAAATAGGGCTAGGATCGGCAACCGATCCGGAAATATTCGATAAGGCTCTTGAAGAAGACCGAATTATAATATCCGCCGATACCGACTTCGGAACGATTTTAGCCGGACGCCGGGAATCAAAACCTTCGTTCATTTTATTCAGAGGCGGTTTTATCCATCTTCCACGACAACAGCTTTCATTGTTATTGGCCAATCTCCCTGGCATTCGGAAATATCTTGAGCAAGGCAGCATAGTGGTAATCGAGAAGGATAGAATGCGCGTCCGGTCTTTGCCAGTAAGATGAAGGCGATGAACGGCGATATCTAAAACTGCGCAATCTGCGAATTTTCTTTATATTCCCAAACCCTCCATCGCTCGAGAATTGTTCGAACGATGCACGGAAGAGCAAGGGGGCTTTTCGCTCGAACACGGCGTTTCTCCCGCCACGGTCGCGAATGGCCCCCTTTCTTCTCCTCGTTACCACGCTCCGCGTGGTAACGCCAGTCGCGGCAAGCCGTGCTTGAAAACATGGATCGCGTATGTCTCGGCGTCGAAAGCCGAAGCCGGGCGCGTTTGGTCGCTTGAGAGGAGCGAACGGCGCTCCGCCGCCATTCCGGCTTTCTTGACCCCGCGCACGGTTTCCGTTTGACAATTTCATCCTTTTTCGGTATTCGTTGAATGTAATACCAAAGGAGGTTTAAAATGATGAATACCAGAAAGATCGCCATATCCTTGCCGACGGATTTGGTTTCCATGATCGACGAGATCGTTGCCAAAGAAGGCGGCTCTCGAAGCGGATACATTTCTTGCGTTCTGCGGGAAAAAATCGAGGAGAAAAGAAGGCGCATGCTCAAGGAAGCTTACGATTCGGTCTTTTCGGACGACGATGTTCGCAGGGAGCAATTGGAAACTGCCAGATGGTTCGAGGGCGCCGATCTGGAAGAGGGCCAGGAATGGTAATCAGGAGGGGCTCCATATATTGGGTCGATTTTTCCCCCGGCAAGGGATCCGAACCGAAAGGCCGAAGACCCGGACTTGTTATCCAGAGCGATATCTTGAACGACAGCAAGTTGAACACGGTGGTGATGTTGGCCGTCACCTCGACGCTGAAACTCGGAGAGTTGCCGGGGAACGTCGTGCTCGGAAAAGGCGAAGCCAACATGCCAAAGCGTTGCGTCATCAATGTGACGCAAATAAAATCCGTGGACAAGCAAAGCATCCGCGAATTGATCGGGACCCTTTCCAGTACTCGATTGAACGAGGTCTTCGATGGCCTAAGAATTGTTACGGGATGTTTGGACTAATTTGAAATGCAATGAAGGATGATTTGGATTTTCCTTTTCAGGTCACGCAACTCTTTTCCCGGGAAACGCCATAAATGGCCTTTAATAGTTCGGCCGGCGAACTCGCCTTGTTCAAAAGCGATTCGGCCCCGGCTTTGCGCATGACACTGGAAACATGTTCGTCGTCGTGCATGGAAAGTCCGATCACTCGCACCCCGGGCAGCTCGGCCTTGATTCTTCTGGTCGCCTCGATGCCGTCCATCTCGGGCATCGAAATGTCCATCACGATCACATCCGGAACGAGCCTCATGGCCTGATCGACGGCTTCAATTCCATTGGCCGCCTCTCCGACCACATGAATGCCCGGCTGGCCGGCGATCAACTTGACAAGCCCCTGGCGCATCACTTTATGGTCGTCGGCGAAGAGCACCCGTACCACGCCTGCGGCAGGCGAAACGGCGGGCATTTCCTGGGTTTCAAGCTGTTCGGCGGCCCCTGGCGCGGTTTGCGGCCGGACCCCCTCGACTCCGACGATGCCGAGGGGTATCTTCAGCGCAAACCGGCTGCCCCGACCCGGAGCGCTGTCGACGACCAATTGTCCGCCGATATAGTCGGCACGCTCTCGGATCGTCAGCAATCCAAAACCGGTCTTGCCGCTGAGCCTCTTCAGAGCCTCCGGATCGAACCCTCTGCCCCGGTCGCTCACGATCACGTGGAAGTTGTCCATGGAGTTTGAAATTTCTATCCGGGCGCTGTTTACGCCGGCGTGCTTGACAATATTGAACAGAAGTTCCTGGACGGCTCTGAACGCGAACACCTTTACGGGCGCGTTCTCCAGCCGGACATCGGTCTTGTTTGCCACCTTGGCGTTCAAACCGAACTGGGCTTTCATTTGCCCGGTCAGCCATTCCAGGGCCTCGAACAGGCCCAAATGGTGCAACACGGCGGGACTAAGCTCGTGGGACAGGCACCGGGACTTCCTGATCGGTTCCTCCAGAACCTGCTGCACCTCCCCTATTTCAGGCATCGGCGGCAGGTTCGCGATGGCGGACTGCAGCATCATTCGCGCCCCCGCCAG
>CAZNTU010000309.1:0-1978 GCA_964575975.1 uncultured Desulfobacteraceae bacterium | reverse complement strand
GCCAGTTCCGTGCGCTCCAATACCTGCCGCTCCAGGGTTTCGTTGAACTTCTCCAATTCGTTTTGCGCGAGCAAGCGCTGCATGGCCACGGCCACCTGGTCGCAGACCGATTTCATCAAATCCACTTCGTCGTCGGTAAAAACCGGCCGCGTCCTCGTTCCAAACGACAAGGTGCCGATAAGCTCGTCCTGGGCCATCAACGGATGACAGCAATATGCCTGCGCGCCGAAAGACTTGACCAGCCGGGTCCTGACATCCTCCCGTTTTTGGATATCCTCGGCGACGATGCGTCGGCGCTCTTGCGCCACAGAGCCGCAAACGGCGACTCCGAAGTCAAGCCGACGGATCTCGTCGGCGGATTCTTCGGGGATGCCGGTATAGGCATTCAGACGCATAGACTTTCCTTCATCATCGACGAGATAATTGAAGAACAAGTGGCAATCCAAGTGAGCCATGACCAGCCGGCAGAGATCTTCGACCACCACTTGCGGGTTTTCGGCTCGCAGGAGCCGCTCCGCCACTTGCGCCAAAAGCGCTTGTCGCTCTTTAATCCTCTCTTGATGCTCTTCGGCTTTTTTCTGATATGTGATATCCTCGGTAAAGATGACGATGCCGCCGATCCCGCCGGCGGAGGTGCGCCACGGGAGGACGACCCAGCGCAACCATTGCACGTCGCCGTCCAGCCTGGCAAAAGCGTCTTCTTCCGCCTTCACTATTTCGCCTGCCAGTCCTCGACGATGGACTTCCTTCCAGCGGTCGGTGATTTCGGGGAAAATCCGATAGTGGGACAGTCCTATGATTTCCTTGCCTTCAAGCCCATAATCCTTTATCCATCGCTTGCTGACGGAAATATAGCGCATTTCTCTGTCGAACATGGCCAAAGCGACGGGCGCATGTTCGATGAACAGGTGGAGCCTCTCCTCTCTTTCGCGCAACGCCTCCTCCGCTTTCTTGCGATCGCGCAAGTCAACGCCGATGCCGATCGTGGTACTGTCGGAGAGCCGGATATTGGCCCAATCGGAAGGCACGCTGTCGCCGCTTTTGGCGGTTGCGCGCCATTCGCGCCAGCCCGGCCGAGGAGACCTCATGTAGGCGGAAACCTCGGCCCGGTAGTTCTCGTCCGGATAGACCTTGCCCATGAAATCGCCCTCGTTGGCGTCCGCAGTCGTCCATCCCAGCACCGTTTCGGCGTGGCGATTGAGTTCGATACGCTCGAGCCGCGCATCCCGCACGACGAGCATCACGGGGATGTTGTCGAAGATGTTCTGCAGCAGTTCGCGCTGGTGGCGGACTTGCCTGTCGGCCTGATGCTTGTAGAGCGCCAGCTCGATCTGCGTCGCAAGGTCGCGCATCTCGAACGGCTTTAATACGTACCCGAACGGCCCGGTGAGTTTGGCGCGGGCCAGAGTGGCCGGATCGGAATGGGCCGTGAGGTAGATCACCGGCACGTCGTAATGTTCATGAATCGTTTCGGCGGCTTGGATGCCGTCTTCCTGCCCGTTCAACCGAATGTCCATCAAGACGAGCCGCGGCTTTAACCGCAAGGCCATTTCGACGGCCTCTTCGCCGTTGGCGGCGATCCCCCCGACGGTGTAGCCAAGCTGTTCGAGCTTGATACGCAGGGTTTCGGCTACGATGATATCGTCTTCAACGATAAGGATGGCGTTCTTGCTCATGACCCGGTCACCTCGAATGTGATCGCAAACTCGGTTCCTTGAATGCATGCCACCTCAACGGAAGCGTTAAGCTGCCTGGCGAGCATCAGCACCAGGCGAAGACCCAGCGAACGGGCGTTCTTCCAATCGATTCCAGGAGGCATTCCCGCGCCGTCGTCCCGCACGCCAAGACGCACCTTCCCCTGAGGATTTTTTTTCAGTGATACGGTTATCTTGCCCCTGTCGCGTCCAATAAAGGCATGTTTGAGGGCGTTGCCGAACAACTCGTTTAGAATCAAACCGCTCGGCACGGCCGCATTTAC
>CAZNTU010000308.1:0-5935 GCA_964575975.1 uncultured Desulfobacteraceae bacterium | reverse complement strand
CCTCGATTATCAATGGCAGGGCTCTAAGTTAGCGCTTATGGCCGCAAGCCCCCGAACGGCCGAAGACGCCGCTACGAACCCGCCCACCTCAAAAACAAGCGATGAATTCTACTTGACCGTCATCACCGGGCACGGCGCATTCAAAATAACTGTCTGGGCCGTGGACCCCATCAGCATTTTCCCGACCTTGGAGCGTTTTTTGACGCCGATGTACATTTCCGAAACGCCGTTGTCTTCCGCGAAATGAACCAAATCCTCTCCGGCCGGCAGTCCCCGTATCAGAAGGTGGGTTTCGCAGGGAACCTCCTCGTCGTCGAAAACCGATTTCGCCCACTCCAGCCTTTTTTCCGCCTCCTCTATCTCGGACACTTGGTTCTCGTTTCCGGCGCGCATGGACGCGACGACATGGACCGAGGCGCCCAAAGCCCTGGCGTGCTTCAAAGCGAGATGAAGAGCTTCCTTGGCCGAGTTCGTGCCGTCGTAACAAACCATCATTTTCATAAAACCCCTCCTTGCAAGTTCGCGCGCGCCCCAGGTTCGACAATCGGAGTTCCGGGACCCGCTTTGCGCGCTCGAAGCGGCCCCGGCTTCATACATCCCCCCTTGCCACGTACGGATAGACAAGATCCGCGACGATCCCGTTGCCTTTCTCGTTGGGATGAATGCCGTCGGACTGGTTGAGTTCCGGCTCCCCGGCCACGCCTTCCAGAAAGAAAGGAATGAAATCCACGTTTTCGGATTCCGCAAGCTCCGGATATATGGAGTCGAAGTTGTCCGAATACTCCCGCCCCAGGCTTTCAAACATCTTCATGCCCGCCAAAACGACATGCACGTTTTCCCCCTTGAACCTGAGGATAATCTTCCGGATGTTTTCCTTGGTCAACTCCGGGTCCAAGCCTCTCATGCCGTCGTTGGCCCCCGTTTCCAAAACGACCATATCCGGTTTCAACGACATGATCCAAGGGACTCTCGCCAGGGTTCCGGCGCTGGTTTCCCCGCTGACGCCGGCGTTGACCACCCTGTAATTATACCCGTTCTCCCGTAGCTTTTTCTCGAGCATGGCCGGATAGGAACTTTCCCGGTCGAGGTTGTAGCCCTCCGTCAGACTGTCCCCCAACGCCACGATCACTTTTTCGGGCGCCTTCTCCGTCTTCTTCGAGGCGTTTTCCCCCCCGCTGCTCCGACCAGAAGGCTCGGAACAACCCGCCATCGCGAAAAATACGACGATTATTATCTTGAAAGCGACCCCCGATTTTGTTTTTCTCCATATTTTCCGCACTGCACGCATGCTCCTGTATGGGCAATGAAATCGTAAATTTTGAACGTTTACAATAAAGAAAAAAAACGAATGAATCAATATATTATCCGGCATTCGCCGCTTCATGTCGGCACCAGACGCAATGCGGGTCCGGGAGCCGCCATGTGGATCCGGAGTCTCCTTTTTCGAACGAAAACCCGCGACGCTTCAGACCCGGCTTGACAACGTTGCCATGCGACCGTAGCTTACCATCCATACGGATGATAGGAGGATGGAAATGAGCGTACATGAATTTCGACCCAAAACCGGCGAAACCACTGAAAAGATCACCATCAACATAGGAGTGGTCGATCTGGGACAAATCGATTTGCTGGTGCGGGAAGGTTTTTATTCCAACCGCACGGACCTGATCCGAACGGCGATTCGCAACCAGTTGGCGACCCATTCGGAAGTGGTCAGGGAAACGGTGGCTCGCAAGACCTTTGTTCTGGGACTGCAGCAATACAGCCGCCGCGATCTGGAGAAGGTTCGGGCCGCCGGGCAGACGCTTCGGATCCAGGTACTGGGCCTGGTAAGCATTGCCCAGGACGTATCCCCCGAACTCGCCCGCGAAACCATCGACTCAATGGTCGTGCTGGGCGCATTGCATGCCAGTCCGTCGGTCAAGGCCGCCTTGGCGGATCGTATCCACTGACCGGCATTGCGTTACAAACGAGGAGACTTTCGACAATGAAGGAAAAAATAGATACAGGAATGCGCGAAGCGACCCGGTTGACTCGCGCGGGGCAACTGCAAGAGGCGGTTGCGATTATTCAACGCGCGCTGCAAGGCGGGCCGGGGCCGGAATCCGCGGCCGAGGACCCGCGCAAAGCGGCGGATAGGGACTTCAAGAGGGGCTTGCGTGTTTTCGAAGAGCCGGGGAAGTACGCGAAGGAGCCGCAGCGGCGTTTTTTAGTCGGCCCTGCGGCGAGCGGAATACATAGGGAAGCCGACCCCGGACCTGCGAACCGTGAACGCATGATCCCGCCGCCCTTCGCCGCCGGCCTGCGCAAGCAATGGCGCGAACTCCGCAGACCAAAGCCTTGGTCAGACCCCGTCCCGGAACGAACCCCCTCCGAAATCGTGCCGGACGGAGGGCGATTTATCTCCGGCTCGTTTACCAATCACGCGGGTACGCGCAGCTACAAGCTGTATGTTCCCGGCAGCTATGACGGTCGGCCGTTGCCTCTGGTGGTCATGCTTCACGGGTGTACGCAAAATCCCGACGATTTCGCCGCCGGCACCCGCATGAACGCGCTCGCGGAAGAGCATCGTTGCTTTGTCGCCTATCCGGCCCAGTCTTCCGCCGCCAACGGCTCGAAATGCTGGAACTGGTTCGAAAAGGCCGACCAGCGACGCGACGACGGAGAACCGTCCATTATTGCCGGGATTACCCGACAGATCATGGATACTTATCGGATTGACGAGCGACGGGTCTATGTGGCGGGGATGTCGGCCGGCGGGGCGATGGCGATGACGATGGCGATGACCTACCCGGATCTTTACGCGGCGGTCGGCATCCATTCCGGGCTTGCCTATGCAATCGCGCAGGATCTTCCGTCCGCGCTCGGCGCAATGCATGGCGGCCCAGGGGTCTCCCTCGGTCTGCACCAAGGGGTCTCCCTCGGTTTGCATACCGCGGGCGCGCCCGACTCTCGGCCGTGCATAACGCTCGTCCCCGCCATCGTGTTCCACGGAGACCAGGATACGACGGTGCATCCGTGCAACGGCGACAAAGTGATCGCCCAATGCGCGACGTCCCATGCCGGGCCGGAGACATGGCCCGAGGACGGCTCCGCTCCGCGCGCGAGCGTGGAGCAGGGAAACGTCCCTCTCGGCCATGCCTATACGCGCACAACCTATCGCGACGCGAGCGGACAGCCAGTCGTGGAACACTGGTTGGTACACGGCGCAGGCCATGCCTGGTCGGGCGGAAGCTCCCGCGGTTCCTATACCGATCCCAAAGGCCCCGACGCCTCGCAGGAAATGCTCCGCTTCTTCTACGAACATCCGAAGAGTCTGGTTTCGTAAATGCTTTTCCGGCCCGTTCCTGCTCGGATACTCCAGGCAGGGGCGGGCCATGAACACCGCACCCTATCCGTTTTCTTCCCTCTCCCGCAAGAACTCCGCCGGCTTCAGCCTCAGGATTTCCGCCGACATGGCCGTTCCGATCAGGGCCGTCGCCAGGGAAAATCCGGCCGCCATCGCAACGCAGGCGACCGGGCAAGGATCGTGGGAAATATCCAAAACCCTCAAGCTGATTATCATAGCGGCGACCTGGGCCAAAATCAACCCCAGTGTCGCGCTGATCAGTCCGATCATCATGTTTTCCAAGCCGAATATTTCTAGAATGAAAACGCGCTTGGCCCCCAGCACCTTGAAATAGACGGCTTCCCGTATGCGGGCTAAACGCGTGGCGAATATCGCGCCGACGATGATCAGGAACCCGGCCAGAATGCTGAAAGCGGAAAAGAACCGGACGATGCCGGTCAGTTTTTCGATCAGCTCCGAAAATTTCCGGATGGTTTGGGACAAGTCGATCACGCTGACGTTCGGAAAGGCCGAAACAACCCGGTTCTGCATGGGAGCGACCTGATCCTCCCCTACCCTCGCCGCCGTGAAAAATGTGTGCGGCGCGCTCTTCAGGACCGATTCGGGGAACACGAAATAGAAATACGGCCCCAGCGCCTCCCTCGTTCGGGTCCGGATGCTCGAAATTTTCGCCGCCAGCGGAATCCCTTGTATGTCGAATCCGATGGTGTCGCCGATTTTCATGTCGCTTATCTCCGCGACCTGGTCCAAAACGGAAACCGGCGGCGGCTCTTCCTCTGAGAACCCGTCGCCGAACAACCCCTCCCCCCGGATTATCTTTTCATCCTCCAAAAGAGTCTCCCGATACGTCAGGTTGAAAGACCTCGCCAGGTTGTCCCCCCTTCTTTCCCTCTCCCGTTCGGCGTCTATGGGTTCGCCGTTGATCGACTCTATCCTGGCCCTGACGATGGGGTAAAACTCCGGGTGGATTCCGGCGACTTCGGGAAAATTTTCCTTCTGATCGGGAAGGATGTTCACTAAGAACAGGTTGGGGGAATTTTCGGGGAAGGATTTCACGAATGAATCGTCTATGTTTCTTTCCACGATATAGATGCAGAACAGCAGGGAGAGCGAGGCGGACAGCGTGACTACGGTGGCGGCGGTCGCGTTTCCAGGACGATAGAGCCCTCTGACCGCCTGTCGCAAAACGAGGGAGCGAAACCTGATTTTTTTGAGCCCCCACAGCGCCGCCTGGGCCGACAGAGTTGCGACCAGAATGAATCCGACGAATCCCGGAATGTAATAGAGCCCCAATTCTATTTCGTTCAGCTGCCACAAAACGAGAGCCGAAAACACGCACGCGATGAAAAAGGCGGCGGCGAAAAACGCGACGTCCTTTTTTTGCCGGGGAGGTTCCTTTCTGAAGATCGCGGTGGGCTTGACATCCCTCAGGCGAAGCAACGGCAGGAACGCGAAAAGAGCCGCCGACAGTATTCCCAGCGCGAGCCCTCGGGCGACTCCTCCGACGGAAACCTCGATTTCCAAAGATTCCGGAAGAAAATCCGCGAACATGACCGGAAGATAGCTCTGAAGCGCAAGACCCGCCGCCAGTCCCAGAATCGCCCCCGCCACGCCCAACGTTACTACCACGAGAGCGTAGTTGAACAGGATGAAGCGGCTTTTCGCCCCGAGGGTCTTCAAAATGGCCATGGAATCCGTTTCCTCTCGCAGGAGAGCCTCCACGGTGCTCCGAATGCCGATTCCCGCCAGCAACAGAGTGAAAATCCCGGTCAGATTGAGGAAAAAGACGAAGTTGTTGAAAAAGCGTTTCACGCTGGAGCGGGCGGTTTCGAACGTGTCGATTCCCACGCGGTCTCCTGCGGCGTTTTTCAAGGCCTCGAATGCATCGGGCAGTTTTGCGGGGTCGTGTACTTTCACGAGCAGCCTGTAGTTGACCCGGCTTGCCTTGGTGACCAGATCGAGCTTGTCCAAATCCTCGAACGACACGAAAGCCCTCGGGCCAAGGGAGAAAAGATTCACGGGACGGTCCGGTTCCGACAGAATCGCGTCGGCAATCGTCAGACTGGCCTTTCCCACCAGAATTTCATCGCCGATTCCAAGCCCCAGTCTCTCCAGCGCCGACGGTTCGACAATGGCGGACCCGGGGGCCAGGACATCGGAAAAATCTCTCCCGGAAGCAAGCTTCGCCTCGCCGTAGAACGGGTAGCCCTTCTCGGGGGCCTTGATTCCCACCAGGAGTGAATTTTCCCCGTCCGGGCTTCTGACCACGGAATAGAACGAATAAACTCTCGCGCTTTGCGTGTCGAACCGGCTTTTCGTCCGTTCGACCGCTTCCAGCAGGGACGGCTCGAAGGGATAATTGGAGTGCAGGATGATGTCCGAAGCATGGAGACTTCTTGCGTCGTTCAAAATAGAGCGGTTTGTGCTTTCCGCGAAGCTTGACAAGGCCGCCAGCGTCACGACGGAAAGCGCGACGCACAGCACGAGGACCAAGGCCTGGTTTCCGGACCGTTTTATGATGCTCCGGCAGAATTTCGCGTGCCATTTCATGCCGATGAAGGCGCTGGAGGATTTTGTTTTTTCCAT
>CAZNTU010000307.1:0-5946 GCA_964575975.1 uncultured Desulfobacteraceae bacterium | reverse complement strand
ATTGAGCCCCCCTCAAGGGGGGAATTGGCCCCGCACCCTAACACACTCAAGGGGGAGAATTGCGACCCAACTGCACAAGTCGAAACTTTTCCGTCCGGGGTCGGTTTTGGACATGGCAATGGAGACGAATTCCAATTGAGAAAAATTCAATTCGCGTCGTAAAGTTCCTGTCATAACAGAGAACAAGCATTGTGTCCGAGCGACCCGATCCAATCAGATGAAATGCCTGTGGCTTTGGAGGGTTTGTTTCCTATTGACCACGGATTATTATCAGAATATTATCCGTTAAATTATCGGATAAATTAAAGGAGGGTTACGACTATGCGTGTCACTGACTACCTTTCGGCAACCGCGCTTTCGAAAAAGACATCGGCGACACTGGATGCCTTGGAAAACGGCGAGGCCGAAAAATTTATTATTCTGAAGAACAACGCTCCAAAAGCCATCCTGCTTTCTATCGAAAGCTACGAAGCCATGCAGGAGGAGATGGAAGATCTTCGCCTGACCGCTCTGGCGCTCGCACGGCTGGAAAGCTTTGAAGAGAACAAGGCCCTGTCCAACGAGTACATCCAGAAGAAATTCGGGAAATGATCTGGACCATTCTCTATCATCATGAGGTTGAAGAAGATTTGGAAAGCATCGGGCTTTTCGCCGCACGGCGGGTTGTGAAAGCCATAGACTCGAAACTCGCCCGCGCCCCACTGGAGTTCGGGGCGCCATTGTCCGGGAACTTGGCCAATTTCCGAAAACTCCGTGTGGGAGATTGTCGCGTGGTGTATCAGGTGCGAGAAAAGACGGTTGTGGTATATGTTTTGGCTGTTGGCCCCCGCCGGGACAAGGAGATTTACAGAGCCGCCGTGAGACGGAAATCATAATACCAGAAGCTGGCGACGATCGAGACTCCGATCAAGATCGCCGCCAGCATGTTGCGAACAATGTCGCGTTCCGGAACGACGACGTCATTTTACGGTATACCCCTTGCCTTCGAGACAAGCGCCGTAGGCGCGGTCGTAGGTACTTCTCGCCTGATCGTAATCGGCCTGTTGCTGTTGGGACGCCTGCTGCTGTTGTTCCGCCGCCTGTTGCTGCTGTTGGGCCTCCTGTCTTTGCCTGTCGCGCTTCCTCATGCCTCCGACCATCGTGCCCGCCGCTGCGCCTGCAGCGGCCCCTTTGCCGGCGTCGTCGGCGGCGATCTCGCCCGCCACGGCGCCGACTGCCGCCCCTCTGGCCGCTCCCCTGACCCTTTCTCCCGGCGGTCCTTGACTTTGGGGAGGGAGAGGCGCCGAGGCCGTCGCCTGAGGTTGGGGCTGCGCGGGATCGAATCCAGTCTGCTGCTTGGCCCACGCGAAGCAATCGTACTTGTCCTTTTCCATCTGCTCCTGGCTTTGCCCCTGGGCGGGATAAACGATCAATTCCTCCGCCAGTGCGGAACCCGCCCAAAGTGCCAAAAGCAAGAGGAGAATTCCAAAAGTTGTTTCCTTTCGCAATGTAAATCCTCCTTTTTTTCATTGGTTCTGTTCATTCCGGGCGATCCGCTTGCCTGCCGCATTTCGGCCGTCACTCCTTCGGCCTTTACCGTATCGCAGTCGCGACGGCATCCACTTTCGCCCATGCCTCGCCCGGGTCGAACACGGTCATTTCCCGGGCGATCTTTTCGGTTTCCTCTCCCAGATCCGCCTGGAACACGATCCCATCGTGGTTCGCGACGAATGTCATGACGCCGGAATTGCCGTACGTCGCCGGAAACGCCACGACCGCGAAACCGCCGATCATGTCGCCAGCGACGATGTAGTCGAACGCCCCGCCGGATGCGAGGTCCCCCTGTTCCTTAAGCATTCTGAAACAGTACCCGTGGTAGGGAACAGGCTCGGTGTTCGGCTCCCGAAGCGCATACCCTTCGGCTCGCGCATCGGCCACGAGTTCTCCCAAGGGACTGGGGGATTCGCCCCCCTTCGTCTCCCAATAGAGACCGTTCTTCAGGCCGGGATCGCTCCTGAATTTTTCGGCGTATTCCCGAATCCCGTCGCCGTCGCGATCCTCCATCGAGTATTCCCGCTGGGCATCGACTATGGCAAGCATGGTCTGTATCGTACTCAACTCGTTCTCGCCGATCCTCCGGTCCAGGATCTCGTCCATTCCCGCTTCCGTATCGAAAAACCATAGGTCGCCCCTTTTCGCCAACGGTATGGGAAAAGGCCAGTCTTTTTCTCCGACCACCAGGACCATCCCGGTGCCTTCCGGTACAAGGCCGTGCTTTTTTTCGAACTCGCCCAAAAACTTCTCCAGGCGATTCTCGTCGCTGACAGGGTCTCCCGAAAACATCAACTCCGTCGCGTCGGGACCGAAAATGGACGACGATTCGCTTCCGCTCCTTTTTTCAAGGGCGGCGACAAAGGCTTTCACGCCCTCTTCGGGAGTCGCGAAACCCTTCGTTTCGGCCGTTTCGCCGGCGCCGACTCCGGGGACAAGGCTTGCGAAGAAAACGGCCGCCACGAAAAACCCGATCGCGCGACGCACGGAGAACACTTGGTTGCATATTCCAGAAATCATCGTTGCTTCTCCCTTTAAAAGCCTCGCGGCATTGTTTAACACGCTATTTCTCCGGATGTATTTCGGTTATTTTGGACCCTTGCACCCCCAATCCGGCCATCAGACCCTTCTGGCCGAAAAAGAAAACATAGACGTCCTCCTTGGCCGTCGTGGTCGAGAGCGAGCGTGCCGTGCCCTCGTCTACGACGACGATACTGGGGCCGACGCCGATCTCCCAGCCGGAACTCGTCTTGAGATAATCCAAGGCTTTTTGCGTCATGAAGAACATGGCGTATCCGAACGATTGGGCGCCGGCCTGCAAGCCGTAGGAAGCCGCGACGGTACGATAGTATCCGGTCGTCCGGCCTCCGACGCGAAGAGCGCCCGTGCCGTATTGGGCGCCGACGATCAGGCCGCCTTTGATCACGTTGGGAAAGACAAGAATTCCCTTGGCCACTTGCGAAAGCTCCTTGGCCGTCGGAGAGGCGGCATAGAGTTTCGCGTACGCGGCATCGACGTCCCTGTCGAGTTCGGCGGCCGATTCCGCGAAGACAGCCCCCGCGCCGAAAAGAATTGCCACGATCGAAACGATCAGGACTGCCAAACAGTTTCTATTTCCGCTTTTCATTTATCAACCATCCTTTGTTGTATTTTTATTAATAAGCCGATCCATCCAACTGCCTATCTGCGACCACCGCCGCGGCCGCCGCCGAAGCTTCTCGACCCGCCGCCGGAGCTTCGCGAGGACATGCTTTGGCGGCTGGAACTGCCGCGATCGCTGAATTGGCGGGTCGAAGCGCCGCTACGATCCATACCCGAAAAGGCGCTTTGGTTTCTTCTTTGACTCGAACCGAAATCCCGGCTTCCGCTATTTCTGCTTGAAATATTCCCGCTTTCCCTAGTACCGGCTCTTCCGCTTTCCCTGGTTCCGGCTATCCCGCTTTCTCTAGTTCCGGCCCTGTTGCCTTCGAGCCCTCCCTGGCGGCCGGCGCTCCGATCGCCTTTGAATCGGTCGGCGTCTCCTCTGGCAATATCTTGTCTTCCGGCTTCGGCTCGTCCCCTGAAAGCTTCCCGGGACTTTACAGCCTGGTTGGTCGACGCCCTGTTGTATCTTTGCGCGGTCGCCTGGTCCCGGTACGAGACCCCTTTTCGATGTTGGGGATTGTGCTGCCATTTCCCCTGGCCGCCCTGGTAATGGCTCACATAGTTGTTGCGGTTGATGTTTCTGTTTACGTTGAGGTTTCGGTTGACATCGATATCGACGTCGCCGCCGCGCCAGTTGCAGCCGCCCCACGCGTATCCCCACGCGGCGCCCACGGCCACGCCGACTCCGAAGGAGAACAGGGCCGCGCCGGCCGTGTATCCCGGCGGGTAATAGTAGTAGGGCGGATAGGCCGGGTACGGCCACGCGCCGTAGACGACCGTCGGGTTGTAGGTCGGCACGTAAACGACCTCGGGACTGGCGGACTTTATGACTACCGTCTCCTTTTCCACGACTACCACCTGCTCCTTGGTGGTCTCCAGGTTGCCGGTTTCCACAGCCTTGTTCCGAAGCCTCTGGACCGAGTCCATGACCCTCTTCTGATCCGCGAGAAACGCGTCCCCCAGTTTCTGCGTCCAGTCCAGCTTTTCGCTCATCATGGAGAGGACCGGAGGAAAGTTGACGAGAGACTTGACGCTAGGGTCCCAGGGTTGTTTCTCAAGCGCGGCCGTCAAAGCGTCTCCCTTGAGTGTCTGGTTCTGCTTGGCCCAGCGGTCGGCCTGCACGATCTCGAGCGGATAGGTCGAACCCATCAGAACCTGCGCCAGCAGCGAATCGGGATAAAGCGCCACGGGCGCCAGAATCTGCTCCAGTTCCTCCTGCGGGACGGGAG
Organism: uncultured Desulfobacteraceae bacterium; assembly: GCA_964575975.1. Lineage (GTDB taxonomy): Bacteria > Desulfobacterota > Desulfobacteria > Desulfobacterales > SKZT01. The sequence continues at coordinate 1,543 of CAZNTU010000307.1, read as the reverse complement.
GCGGCCCCCCGTTCCCGTCCTGCCCGAACGTCCCGGCGGGCGCCGCCATCGCGAGAACGAGGACGTAAATCAAGGCCCGCGAACATTTTTCCAATCTTGTCTTTGTTTTCACAAGCTCTCTCCTTTGCATCGGTCGATCAATGCGGGTGTAAAGTTGACAATCCCTTCGGACAATCAGTCGGGCACCTCTGTCGATTTCCGACCGGCATCGCTCGGACGGAAACGCTTCGACGGACGGCACGCCGGCGATTTCTGCCAGCAAAGCGCGGCTGCGGGAAACGCCAATTCTTCCATGCCAAAAACGTTCCAAAACCGTGTCGCTTCGAGCTTAAAGCTATAATTATTTGAAATCGTTGAATATTTTTCTTGACGGAAAAGATTTTTCACGACAGTGGAGTTTCAAAGGCGGGGGAAAGAATATGGAAAGGTGTTAAAATTTCGGCAGAACGACAATATTTCGGCATACAAACAAGGGTGCCGAACCAAATCGGAATACAATAAAAACCTGCGCGATTCGATCGGAACTATCGGGAATGGTTTCGTCCGTAAGCGGCGGCCAAATCGAATATATCCGGCTCCTCGTATTCGAAAAGGTTTCTGGGACGCGCCAAAGCGCTCTGAATCAATCCGAAATCCCGTATGCCAAGAAGCCCGCCATGTTCGGCGATCTGCTGCTAATCCACAGCCAAAACGACATTCGAATCAATGCATTTAGGCGTCACCGATTGGCCAATTCGTGCAATACATCTCGATCTTCTCGCATAATACGTTCCGCATGCTCGAATTGCTCCGCGAATCTTTCATTAGGCGGCGTACTCCTGAATCCTCCATCCGGAGAATCCGTTAGATAGATCACATCGCCCTGACCGATCTTGAGACTTGCCAACGCTTCCTTCGGCAACATGACGCCAACGGAATTTCCGATTTTTTGCACTTTCAAAGCATACATCCTTTTCCCTCCCTTCTTTCGCTCCATTATAATTTCGGTTGAAAAATCAATCAACATCCATCTTTTTTTATTCTCTTTCGGGGGATTTCGAATAAAGACGACAAGTCCTCGCAATTCTTTGAAGGACTCGGAATGAACGGAACAAGGCCGCCGATGTTGCGCGCAATGTACCGACGGCCGGAGCGGCGGCATTCTTATTTCGTTCCGTGGCCCTGCATTCGGCGTCACGCGGAAGGCCGTTTGATTCCCGGCTTCTACATCTTGGCCTGCAAAGTGGTGCTTTAATCCCAGGATCTCGGTCGCCTTGCCTTTTCCCGTCACGAGCCATCCTTCGAAATGTGGTTGGTTTGTTTCTTGTCGTCGCTTTTAAATATCAATCTTGAAAATTATTCGCGAATGTACGATTATCGAATTTATCAATTAAGTTTAATTCGTACAACGGCCCCATACATGGCAGATAACAATAAAGGAGGTTTTGTGAAAATCGCTTTGGAAAAAGAATGCTACTCCTATATCGGAAGTACACCCTATATAGTGAACGGAGAGCCCCTGATCGAAGGTACGCTAATTACCGTTCGCTGTATCGCGGGGTAC
>CAZNTU010000306.1:0-5973 GCA_964575975.1 uncultured Desulfobacteraceae bacterium | reverse complement strand
GGCGCGGGAAAAGTGAAGGCGCAACGGACCACGCGAAAGGGGTTCCGTTGCGCCTTTTTTTTTGCACGACCACCATATTTCGGGAAAGGAGCGGAGCATGACGCTGGACGAACTGAGGCCGGGGGACGAGGGACGGATCAAGAAATTGTCGGTCGGAGACAAGCTGGGGCAGAGGCTGATGGATATGGGCGTGTATCCGGGGCTGCAACTGAAGGTCGTCCGCAACGCGCCGCTGGAGGACCCCATGGAGGTGGCTCTGGACGGCTACTTCGTGAGTTTGCGGCACGCGGAGGCCCGATTCGTGGAGGTGGAGCCAATTGAAGAGCGATAGCATACTGGTCGCATTGGCGGGCCAGCCCAACTGCGGCAAGTCCACCGTGTTCAACGCCTTGACGGGCGCCAGCCAGCACGTTGCCAACTACCCGGGCGTGACGGTCGACAAGATGGTCGGCCGCTACAAGCACAACGGCCACAAGGTCGAACTGGTGGACCTTCCGGGCACCTACAGCCTGACCTCCTATTCCCCGGAGGAGAGGGTCGCGCGGGATTTCATCCTTCGGGAAAAGCCGGCGGTCACGGTGAACGTCATGGACGCGTCCAACCTCAAGCGCTGCCTGTATCTGACGTTCCAGTTGCTGGAGATGGAAACCCGGGTGGTGCTGAACCTGAACATGATGGACGTGGCCGAGAACCGGGGGGTGCATATCGACGCGAAGAAGCTCTCCAGGCGGCTGGGGGTTCCGGTGGTATCGACCGTGATGAAAAGCGGGCGCGGCAAAAAGGAATTGCTGGAGGCGATCGCGGAGTCGGCGAAATCGGAAAGGCGGGGCGAGGCTCTCCGAGTCGATTACGGAGAAATGGAGCCGTTTTTGCGAAAGCTCGCGGAGGAGCTTTCGTCCCGGAGCGCCTTGTCCCCGAAATATCCCTTGCGCTGGATGGCCATCAAATTGATGGAGGGCGACGGGGAGGTTCGGCGGTATCTGGCGGAAAGCGCCCCGGACGTCGAAGAGCTGATACGGACGGTCGATAGGATGCGCGAGGATTTCGAGGACCTGCACGACGAGGCCCCGGAGGCGCACATCGCCAACCGCCGGTACATGGCGGCCGCGGAAGTCGCCAAACACTGCGTGGAGCCGAAACGGGGCGGCGACGTTCCCGTGTCCGACAAGATCGACCGGTTCGTTTGCCACAAGCTTCTGGGGCCGGCGATTCTTTTGGGGGTGATCTGGCTTCTCTACTATCTTTCCATCGTCCAGGGATACAACGTCACCAACTACACCTGGCCGATTCTGGCGAAGTTCAGAAGCCTGGTGGAAAGCGCGATGCCCGCTCCCGGGTTCATCGACATTCCGCTGCTCCGCTCCTTCGCCCTCTGGTTCGTGGACAGCGTCAACGCCCTGCTGAACTACGTCCCCATTTTCTTCATCCTGTTCGGCCTCGTCGCCGTGCTGGAGGACTGCGGCTACATGCCCCGGATGGCCTTCATCATGGACCGTCTGTTCAGCAGGTTCGGATTGCACGGGCAGTCCACGCTTCCGATGGTGCTCGGGGGCATTTACGTTGGCGGGTGTGCTGTGCCGGGAGTGATGTCCTGTAAGGGCATCCCGGACGAGCGTTCCCGGCTGGCCACGATTTTGATCATTCCGATGCTCAACTGCCTGGCCAAGGTGCCTTTGTACGTGCTGCTGATCAACATCTACTTCGCCGCCCACAAGGCCTGGGCCATGTTTTTCATTTCGACGGTAAGTCTTCTGCTGGTCCTTCCGGTCTCCAAGATTTTGACCATGACCGTATTGAGGGACAAGGAGACGGCCCCGTTCGTGATGGAAATGCCGCCCTATCACATGCCGATGCCGCGTGTCGTGCTGGCCAAGGCGCTGGAGAGGGTCTGGCTGTTCGTCAGGAAAATCGGGACCGTCGTCGCGGCCGTGGCGGTAGTCATTTTCGCGCTTTTGCAGTTTCCCGGCATCGACGACCGGCGCATGGAGGATTTTCGGAAGCGGGAGGAAAAGGCGAAGGCGGCGTTTTTCGAAAAGCTCGGGAATACCCCGTACGCCGAGAGTTTGAAAGGCGACAATCTCATGGGGATGGTCCTCTATTGGGACGAATACAAGGACGCCCGCATGGCGGCCAAGTCCAAGGAGGCCATGGCGAAGCTGAACGCCGGGTTCGAGGCCCGCAACCCCGTGTTTTTCGGTGTCGTGCGTCCGGGGGACGACAAGGACGCGAAAACGGCGAACCGGGAGTTCAAGAAACTGGTAAAGGAGAGGGCGGGGATTTTGCAGGATATGCGCAAGGCGCGCATCGACGGCAGTTTTCTGGGGAAAACGGGCAAATGGATGGAGCCGGTCACGCAGTGGGCGGGTTTCAACTGGCGGGTCAACGTGGCGCTTTTGAGCGCGCTGGCGGCCAAAGAGAGCAGCGTGGCGACGCTGGGGGCGCTTTACGAGCAGGAGGAAGACGGCGAAACGCTGGAAGAGCGGATGGCCAAGGGCGAAGAGAGCTTCACTCCTCTTCACGCCCTGGCGCTGATGCTTTTCATGGTGCTTTATCCTCCGTGCCTGGCCACGACCATCGCGGTGAAGCTCCAGTCCGGATCGGTCAAGTGGATGCTCTTTTCCATCACCTATCCCATGTGTCTGGGCTTGATCGCGGCGACGGCCGTGTTCTCCGGAGGCAGGGCGCTGGGATTGACCGGGCTGGAAGCCATGTTCGCGTTCTACGGACTGGCTTTCGTCTTCACGGTGTTCATGGGCTTTTTTAAAACCGAATCCATCGCGCAACAAACTTGAAACTTACAAAGGAGGAATTTTTCATGGCAAGAAGAAGTCTTTGGTCGGTCGTAACGATGGCGGCGACGATATTTCTGGCGGGCCAGGCGACGGCCCATACACCTCTTTGCTCCTGCTACGACAACGGCGACGGAACCGCGACCTGCGAGGGCGGGTTCTCCGACGGCTCGTCGGCGTCGGGGGTGCAAATCCGGGTGGAAGGCAAGGACGGCAAAGTGTTTTTCGAAGGCAAAATGGACGAACAAAGCGAATTCACCTTCAAAAAGCCTTCCGATCCCTACGTGGTCGTTTTCGACGCCGGAGAGGGGCATGCGGTGAAGGTCGACGGGAGCGAAATTCTGGAATAGGAAAAACGAAAAACTCTTTAACGAAGAGATTCAAAAAGGATATATTCGAATGAAAAAAGCTGTTTTTACGTGCATACTGTTGGCGGCGATGACGGTTCCCGCTTTCGCCCACTTCCAAATGATCTATACGCCGGAGGCGGCGATGGCCAAGGGAGGCAAGATTCCTCTCGCGCTTGTTTTCACCCATCCGTTCGAAGCGGGGCACACCATGGACATGGGCAAGCCCGAGCAGTTTTTCGTCGTTCGCTCGCGCGGCGAAAACGAGCCCGAGAAGGTGGACCTGCTGAACACGCTTTCGCCCATGTCGTGGGCGAGTCTGACCAACAGCGGCGCTGCCTGGGAGACGACCTACACGGCCAGGGGCGGCGACCACGTTTTCTGCCTGGTTCCCGAACCCTACTACGAGGAGGGCGAGGGGGCCTACATCAAGCAGAGCACGAAAATGATCGTCAACGTCGGAGGGGAGCCGGGCGCCTGGATGCAACCGGTCGGTCTTCTTGCGGAAATCGTTCCCCTGTGCAAACCCTACGACCGCTGGACCGGCAATGTGTTTCAGGGAAAGGTGCTGTTCGACGGCAAGCCGGTTCCCGGCGCGGAGATCGAAATCGAGTATCTGAACCATGAGCCTCTGCTCGACAAGAAGGCGTTCGCCAAGGAAGCGAAGGCCGCGGCGCCGCAGGACGCCTTCGTGCTTCAGACCATTTTCGCCGACGACAACGGCGTGTTCACCTTCGGGATTCCCAAGGCGGGATGGTGGGGTTTCGCGGCCCTCGGCCTGGATTCCGACTACAAGTACAAAGACAAGGAATGCTCCCTCGACGCAGTGATCTGGATCAAGGCCGTGGATATGAAATAACAAGTTTCGGCGGCCCAGTTCCTTCCCACGAAACGCCGAAAGCCGGGCGGCCCGATCTCCTTCCGGGCCGCCCGGCGACAACCGAAGAACGAACGTCATGGAGAACGCGATCAAAGTCGAAAACCTGACCCACCGATTCGGGCGACGAACCATCTGCGAAAAGTTGAATTTCGAGATCCCCGCAGGAAAAATTTTCGGCCTCTTGGGAAAAAACGGAGTGGGAAAAACCACCGTTTGCCGGGTCTGCCGCTCGAGAACTACGACCCGGATCGAATGGATTTCAAGCTGATCGTAAATCCCCTGTATCGCACCGCCGTCTATTCCGACGAGAGCACGATTCTCGCCGCGGCAATGGATACGGAATACAAACAAAATTCAAAAGGAAAGAGATTGTATGGAAAGCGTAATCGTTATTCTCGTCGTGGCGGTCGCGTCCTGGTATCTTTGGACGCGATTTGCCCGAGCGCTTAAAAACGAAGCTCCCTCCTGCGGTTGCGGAGGAAGCTGCGGCTGCTGTCCGTCGAAATCCATTGCCGAATCGAAAGACGGCGAGACGCTTGAGGAAGACATAGAACAGGTTGGAAAAATTACAGGAGGTCGCAAATGAACACACGATATCGCATCGCTCTCCGAAAAAGCGCGGGCAATCTTCACCTCTCGCTTTTTGGAGAGTTCAACGGCATGTGCGCGTGGGAGTTGTTCAAGACAATCAAACGAGGTCAACCCGCGTCGGGGAGGATATTCGTCGGCACGGCGGGCCTCGGCGCGATAACGCGGACAGGGGTCCAGCTGTTCAAGACCCGCATGTCCGCAGACAACATTGAAAAGGAAAGGTTGTATTTCAAAGGGGAAAAAGGATTCGAAATAGCCCCCGAGGGAAGCCGCGTGCTGCTTTTCAAAAAAGAGGCGGACCGGCGAAGTCCCGAGCGGAAAAGAAACGCGAATCCAATATGCCGCAGGCTTCGGGCCAATGCGGATTTGTTCGACATTCCGAACCATAAAACGCAATTAACCGGAAAGGAGGAACTATGGCCAAAGCATTGATTATTTTCGGCACGACTACAGGCAACACCCAGGAGATGTCCGGCATGATCAAGGAGACGCTGACGAAGTCCGGAATCGAAACGGAGATGAAAAACGTGGATCAAGCCTCCGTCGCGGACTTGACTGCGGGACACGATTTGGTTTTGCTTGGGTGCCCGGCTTACGGAGAGGAGGAAATCGAGTTGCAGGAGGATTTTACGGAGTTTTACGAAAAAATGGAAGGTGTCGCGCTAAACGGCGCCAAATACGCCGTTTTCGCGCCCGGCGACAGTGCGTACGAACATTTTTGCGGTTCGGTCGATATGCTGGAAGAGAAAATAGAGGAACTCGGAGGGAAGCTTGTGATCGACGGCTTGAAAGTCGACGGCGATCCGGCGGATTCCTCGGACGAAATCCTGGAATGGGCCGAAACCATGGCCAAGGAATTGAAATAGCACGCCAGAAGCGTTAATAGGCTTTTCGGGATCGAAGGCGAAGGGCGAGGCGGAAAAGCGCTTTCCATCGCGGAATGGTCGCGCAAGTCGTCTCCTAGTCCCGAACGGCCTTTTAACGACGAACCTGTTTTTGGACAATCGAATTCGACGAGGAAGAAAAAAATGGCAAGATCTCTTCGGAATGTTGGAATCCCTTTTTTGACCGCGGCTTTCTTTTTAGCCTGCATGTGGTGCGCTCCGGAAGTGTCCTTCGGGCACTCGCTGTATGTTCAATCCAGCCGGTACCATGTACAAGACGGAAAACAATCCCCCTTGTTCTTCTGCTACGGGCATCGCGTCCCGGTGGACGACGGACTGAGCGGAAAAAAGCTCAAATCGTTGCGGATCCATACTCCCGCAGGCGAGGTCAGAGAGATAGCGGTCCACGACGAAACGGGGCTCCACTCCTACATGGTGGAATACGACAGGCCTGGCACGTGGGTGCTGTCCGCCGAAACCAA
>CAZNTU010000305.1:0-6015 GCA_964575975.1 uncultured Desulfobacteraceae bacterium | reverse complement strand
ACGTCGGCATCCATGGGAGGTTTTAGGTATCCGCCCCCAAATCCGTTATAACCAGAAAATATAATCGGCCTGAATATCGACTCCCTGGTGGATTTTATGGTCGGCCTTTTAAATCATTTGAGCAAGATGTTGACATATTTTCTGCTCGCCACCCTTTTCAGTTTTTTGATTTTGCTTGATTTGCCCAGGTTGAAAGCGGGCGTTTTGGCGCTGCGGGAAACGCGTTTCAAAGACGTGTACGATGAAACCGCCGAGAGCGTCGCTCAATTCGCGATGGTGGTTGGATACTCTTTCCAGGCGCAGATTATCATTGCGGTGATGAATACGCTGTTGACGGCTTCGGGGTTGATGATCCTGAAAATACAGCCGATAGCGCTGCTATCTACCCTCGTATTTCTGGCCGGATTGATTCCCGTGTGGGGAACCTTCATTTCATCCGTCCCCATTCTTCTCCTGGCTTTCAATATCGGCGGGATAGGACTGGCGGGCAAAGCCGTGATAATCATCGTTCTGGTTCATACGGCCGAAGCATATATCCTGAACCCGAGGATCGTTTCCGCCGTTCTTAAGATCAATCCCTTGTTGTCGTTGATTATTCTCTATGTCGGCCACTCGCTTTTCGGGCTCTGGGGGGTACTGCTCGGCGTACCCGTATCGGTTTATGTCTACCGTTACATTATAATGAAACCGTTGCCGACTAGCATAAAGACAGAATAGTTCCGGATTTTCGAAAGTTCCGGGATCTCCGCGAACCCGAGGCTCTTCCTTCCTCGGCGCGCAATCAAAAATATCTCTTGCGTCCCCATGGAGAATTCCATACAAATCCCTCGACAACATTATTAATTTGCAACGGAGACTTCCTTTATGCCGCAAACAGCCACTCGACTGAATCTTTTTACTGAATCCGTCATTCGCGAAATGACGCGGATTTCGGACCGTTATGGAGTCATTAACCTTAGCCAGGGATTTCCCGATTTCGATCCGCCGTTTCGTCTTGTCACCGCCGCGCGGCGCGCCTTGGCCGAAGGGTATCACCAGTACGCGATAACGTGGGGTTCGCCCCGGTTTCGAAAGGCGCTGGCCGAAAAGCAAAAGTACTGGATGCAGAGGGACATCGATCCCGACGCCAATCTCGTCGTGACCTGCGGCGCAACCGAGGCCATGATGACGGCCATGATGACGGCCTGCAATCCGGGGGACAAGGTGATCGTGTTTTCGCCGTTCTACGAAAATTACGGAGCCGACGCCGTTTTATGCGGAGCCAAGCCGATTTTCGTCCCGCTTCGCCCCCCCGATTTCCTCTTCGATCCAGAGGAGCTTCGCAACGCCTTTAAACAGGGGGTCAAGGCGCTGGTGCTATGCAATCCGTCCAACCCCACCGGAAAAGTGTTCACCCGCCAGGAACTTCAGTTCATCGCGGACCTCGCTTGCGAGTACGACGCGTTCGTCATCACCGACGAAGTGTACGAGCATATCGTGTACAAGCCCCATACGCATTGGTACATGGCGGGATTTCCGGACATGGAAAAGCGCGCCATTTCGTGCAGTTCCCTTTCGAAAACCTATTCCATCACGGGATGGAGGCTCGGCTACGTCATCGCGTCGGCCGAGATAATCAACGCCGCCAAAAAAGTCCACGACTTTTTGACAGTGGGCGCTGCCGCGCCCCTCCAGGAAGCCGCCGTAGCCGCGCTGGAGCTTCCCCTGAAATACTATTCCAAACTGCAAAGGGAATATACCCGAAGACGCGACCTGTTTCTAGGCTATCTGGACCAGGCCGGTCTCTCGTACACCACTCCCCAAGGCGCGTACTATGTTCTCGTTGACATCTCCGATTTCGGCTTCGAAGACGACGTCAAGTTCTGCCGATGGATGGCCAAGGATATAGGAGTAGCGGCGGTTCCCGGCTCCAGCTTTTTCCACGAACCCGTAAAACACCTGGTCAGGTTCCATTTCGCCAAAAAGGAGGAAACGCTGAAGGCCGCCGGAGAAAAACTGCTAAAACTCTCCGAGCGCGCATAAAAACAATACCATGAACGAACCGTCGCCAATAGTCTATGAAACTTGAATGACAATAGCATAGCCCAGTGCGGGCGTCGTCCGTAACAAATGCATAGTTGGGCTTAAAAGACCGAGAAAGGATGCTTATGAAAATCGAAAAATTTTTGATTGTCTACATGTCCCCTGCGGGAACCACCCTTGCGACGGCTCGTATGGTGGAAAAGGCTTTGGTGGGACAAGGTTGCGAAGCCTTGCTCGCGGATCTGGCCCAAAATCGCAATTTGGACGCGATCTATTCGGAAATCGAAAAGGGAAAAGACAAGGTATGTCTCTTTGTCGGTTCCCCCGTTTACGTTTCCCATGCCGTCCCCCCGGTAACTTCCTTCATTGCGGGTTTGCCCGAAAACACCGGCGCGTGCGCAGTCCCGTTCGTCACTTGGGGTTGCGCCACCAGCGGGGTCGCCCTGTTTGAAATGGGGGAGGCGCTGACGAAAAAAGGGATGACAGTCGTCGGGGCCGCCAAAATAGCGGCCCTTCACTGCATGATGTGGAAATCGGAAAATCCTCTGGGCAAAGGCCGCCCTGACGATTCCGACGAAAACGCCATTAAAGAAATGACAGAAAAACTGCTCCGAAAATTGCGGGCCGGCGTAAACCTCGAAATACCGTTGTCCGACCTAGCCTATCTTCCGGAAAAACTTTTCGAGGAATTGAAAAAACACAACTTGGAAATCATGAAACCCATGATGCCGAAGCGGGAAATCGACCATTCCCGATGCAACCAGTGCGATGCATGCGTCGATGCGTGCCCCGTAGATGCGGTATCTCTCGACCCGTTTCCAAAATTTGATCAGGATTGCATCTTTTGTTACACCTGCGCGAGGACATGTCCCGAACAAGCCATTGTTGTCGATCTGTCGGCCCTCGAAGAAAGAATCCGAACGCGCTCGGAGAAAATCGAGGAAAAGCCTCAAACCCGAATTTTTTTATGATTCATCTGGATTCTGGGCGAGCGACGGAAGTAGCCGAAATTGGTAGAGGGGGGCTTTACCGTGCGTCGTAACAAAAGGATATTTGCCGATCCAATGCAAAAGGGCATGATTTCAGGCAATTACAATGCTTCGGAATCAAAGGCGTATCTTTTTGTGTACGCGACGGTATCCTAACGTGTGCTTTTCGAATGATTCTATCGGGTATCCGCGCTTCTCTCCTGGTAATTCTCAACTGCGCGTCGCTTTTTTTTATCTGTAACTCCCTGAAATCATTTTGATTTACCGCCGATTTCGGGGGTCAACCCGAAAAATAGCGTCAATTTAAAGCGTTTTGGCACTTTTTTTGTATTCTTCAGTGTCGAGTTCGCAATCGATCTTTAAAACTAGATGATCAAGTTTTTGAATTTTGACACCATATATAGCGGTAAAAAATTTTAAATAACACGATATGCCGCGGGTGATTCTAAAAACTTGATCATCGAGTAAAAATAGTAGGGCGAGAAGGGACGAGATTTCGAAAGACGTCAGAGTCAAGCTCCGAATCTTTGACGCAAAAAGTGGGGACGTAGCGCCGACGTGCCGGGAGAATTAAATACGGGATGTCGGCCTCGTCTTTCTCGTTCCTGTCGTTTTCGACACGGCCTTCTTGGAAGGCGATAAAAAAGTTCAACGCGGTTTGTTTCGAAGCGAAATAATTAAAGCGTTTCGGAGCCGGAAGCGGCAGAAAAAAAATAAGCTTCCTTCTTGCTAAATTTCCGCACCCCCTAAAGAGCGGGACAGCCGGGTGGGAATTCCATACCCCCTTTGACCGGAATTCCCACCCAATCTCCTCTGTCTGTAAAAGTCGCGAACGCAATTCGGGAAATCTTTCCGTTATAACTGCCGTTGCTTGCAGTCGGCCGTTTTCCGTCGGATTGTTCGGCATGAAACCGTCACGACGCTTTTTTAAGCTTTTTTGCAAGCAATGCGCCCGTCATGGCAAGGGACTCCGGATCGAGATAAAATTCCGAATGCCTTTGAAAAAGAACGGAACACTGGGCGGGGAATTCTTCGTCGCGGTCGTTGAAACACAGCGACAGGGATATCCTCGGAAGAGCCTCGAACTGCATGGTCAGATCGTAATTACCTTGCGTTGAGCGGGCGAATCCGCCCAGCGATCCGCCGGCTTTTGCGAGGGCGTCCCGTTTTCCCGAAAAATGACTGGATATGGCTTTTTCCGTGTCGCTGGTAAAATAGTTGGCGTTCACAAAAGGCGAGAGCCTTTTGAAATCCTTGAATGAAACCCACTCCGGATCGTGGTGGCGTTGGCCGGGGGCAAGCAGAATGTATTTGGAAAGGACGACAAACGTCATATAACCGGGTTCGCCGCCATTTTCGTCCACTATTCCCTTTTTCGAAGCGTAATATCTTTTTCCGTAGAAGGGTATCGCCATTCGGTTTCCGTCGATTATGCCCCCGAGAATGTCGCAAATAGACTCGAAATCGATTTTGACAAATCCGGCGCAATAATCCTTCCGATGCTTTTCGAATATTTCGGATTCGGTCATTTTGATTGTTTCCTTTCCAGATTTTTTATTCATGCGGTTAAGCGGTCGCCGTCCGGGATTTTCCGTTTATGGACAGGCCGTGTCTCAGGGCGATTTTTTCGAACATTCTCACGATTCCCGTCCCAAGCGCGTAAATGGCCTCGATGCCGCTGTTTTCCTCGGCTGTGGAATCGAAGAACAGATTGAGATCGGACTCTAAGCCTTCTTCCGGCAACCAGTAGCAAATCAGAATCGGTATTTTAGGAAAGGGATGCAAGATCAGCGAAATGTCCGACTCGTAATGGTTTTCGACTTTTTTGCCGTTGAATATTCGGATCAGATCCTCGAAAAGCTCCGTGTATTCGTCCGCGACGCTTTTCAAGCGTTTCTCGCATTGTCGATGGAACAGCCCCTGCCACTCCTTTCCGGATTTCAATTCGCGGAACGGGACCCATTTGCCCGAAAGCGGAGCGCCGGAGCAGTTCAAAGCGTAGGAAAGCAAGGGAATGGTTATCCACGGATTGACGTGAATGTCGGACTTCAAGCTTCCGTCCGACCCAATGGCGAAGTTCTTGCCGAAAACCTTTATTGTCAGTTGGTCGTTCGCAAAAGAGCCCCCTGTCCTTTCTGCCGCGGCGCAAAGGTCGGCAGTACGGACTCTTTGCTTTAGATTCCGAACGATTTCTTCCCGGTCGTCCTCGGCAGTTTTCCGCCTTTGGATTTTGCCGTCGAAACATATGATCGATTTCTTGTCGAGACGCGGACAATCTTTAAGATTCTTTTTGCCGGAAAACACGGCCGCAGCGAAGGCCAGGCACGTTTTTTCGTTGCAGTCCCCGCAATTGGATTTGTCGAGGAGCTTTAAGATTTCTACGGTATTCATGGATGGCTGCATCTTTTGTCCCCCTTTGGTTTCGTTTGTCATCGACTTTCATGTGGTCGATAACACATTTAAGGGACAAAAACTGTCGGAATCGGGTATTTGATTGTCGCCAACCGGTAAAAATGTGTTTTTCATTCCGCCGGTCGGCCCGGAGATTTTCCCAGCCTTTCGCAAACTCCGGCCGCCAAGGCGTAAACGACATCCGAGGCCAAATGATCGCCGATTGTCCTGTCGAAGAGAAGTTTCGATTCGGTCGGAAAATCCTCGTCGCCTTCCCAATACAAAACGGCGACCGGAATCCGCGGAGCTATTTGAAACGCAAACGAGGCGTCGGCCAAGCCCAGCGGATTCCCCTTGATTTGTTCGCACCTTTTCTTAAAACCTTCAATATCGCAGTTGAACCGATCCGCGATCAAGCGAGTTGGAATTTCATGCGGTCCGCGGAAGAACGTGGAGCCTCCCGGGATATCCTTCTCGGAAATCCATTGGTTCGCGGGATGTATTTCCTTTGCTTTCAGAAGATAATGTACGGCGAAAAGGTCGAAATATGGATGAAGCCTGGGATGGTGAAAATTAGGCCAAACAACGGCTTGTATTTTCATCCCGCTTTTGT
>CAZNTU010000304.1:1189-6019 GCA_964575975.1 uncultured Desulfobacteraceae bacterium | reverse complement strand
GGTCGCCGTCATCAGTCCCGTGGAGGGCGAATTCGGCCAAAACACCGTGGCCATCCATTCGTACGACGAAACCTATACGGACGACCAAACCCTGGCCCGACGCGCCGAAGAAATCGTATCCATCCTGAACGAGGAAGGTCTCCGGGCCGACGCTCCCGTGTGCGCCGGAAGCGCGAAGCAGGATTACCGGGATTTGGAAACGGTTCGAGGCGCTGAAAAAGCGAAGCTCGGGAAGAAAGCGTAAGCGAGGCGAAGCTCGACAAGTTCCGTGATTTGCGGAAATCAAGGAGGCTTGAGGCAATGAAAGCCATAAAAATTACAAAGAAGTTATCGTCGGAATTCGTTCATTTCCCGGAGCTTAAAGGCGAGATCGGGAAGAACGTGGAGTTTATCGTACTTATCGATCAAAGCGAAGAACAGAAACAGGATACCGATTCAAAAGCCGCATGTAGAACGCCGGGGTCGGCGAGAGGCTTGATCGAAATTGCCGATGATTTCGAAAAGCCGTTGAGCGACGATATGTTGGAAGAATTCTACAAATGAAATTTTTGCTGGATACGAATAATCCTTGAAGAGGAGCCCCTATGACCGTCCCTCGTCTGACAGGAAATCTCGTACTCGATCAAGGCGACCGTTTCATCGTGTTCTACGGAAACGTCAACGACGAATTCATCGACGACGACTTGATATTCGGCCATGTGGAGTTCATGCTGTGGCGGTATTTCAAACAAAACGGCTACCGGCGCGTGGTGTTTTTCCAGGGCGCCGACAAAATCACCTGGCTGGACGAGGAATCCAGGAATCTGTGCCTGCCGGGCCGGCGGCAGGCCGAACCTTTGCCGAACGCTCAAACCGCGGCGAGCCGAACCGTCGGAGGGTTGCGCGGAGGTCCGCTGGGACGCAGAAACTTGCTGAGGAGTTCCCCCGGCCCCGACGTTTCTCGACAACCCGCTTCGCAGTCTGCCCCGGAAAACCCAATTCCGCACCCCCCGACCTTCGCCAACGCCCCGCTTTCCCGGCCGCAGACGAGCATGAGCGACCTGAGCGCCCTGCAAATCCTCGATTTCATCCTCGAGAGGGACGCCGCCGCCATCCCGTCGGCAGTCGTCTTCACCCACGCCGAAGACGTTTGCCGAACGAACTTTCAGGGCACGAGCTTCCGGGAATTTCAAAACAGGCTCGTCAAATGGGCGCGCGTCGATTCACGAAAGCCGAATCGATGCGTCTTCGTCTTTCAATCCCCCGACTTGGAGCGTCTCAAGGAAACGGCGGAGCGAAACGACCTTACCGCGATCACCAATTTTCTCTCCATGGGACAAGACCCCGAACACAGGGCGATCTTCGTGGGAGGACCCGACAGGACCGAATTGCTGAACCTGTTCCATCGTTTCCGAATCAAGCGCGGCCTTGCCGTGGATTGGCGCCGCCTTGACAATTTCGCCGTTTTGCTGTCCGGGGAAAATCGTCCCTTGACCTACTGGCGCAGTCGCCTGAAAGAAGTCCGCGAGCTGGACCGGGAAGCCGTGAACGCAATGCTTCCGTCGTCCAGAAAATACAGCGACCAGTCCGCCATGGACCGGTTGAACCGCCTGATCGGCCTGAAGCGGGTCAAGGAGCAAATCCGGCGAATCGCGGCCGCCGCCGAAGTCCTCGGCGTGACGGAAACCGGCTCCATGCACATGGCCTTTCTAGGAAATCCCGGCACCGGCAAGACCACCGTGGCCGAACTGGCGGGCGAAATCCTGCGGGACATCGGGGTTCTCGCGCGCGGGCACACGGTTCGCGCCGACAACCGGGCCGCGCTGGTGGCCGAATACGAAGGCCAAACCGCCCCGAAAACCCACGGTTTGATCGACCGGGCGTTGGACGGCGTGCTGTTCGTCGACGAAGCCCACACCCTGAAAAGAGAGGAGGGAGACGACCCCTTCGGCGACGAGGCCGTCAGGACGTTGGTCGGCCGGATGGAACGGGAACGGGACCGGTTGTGCCTCGTCATGGCCGGATACCCCGACCCGATTCGACGCCTGATCGCCTCCGACCCCGGCCTGAAAAGCCGAATCAAGCACGAAATATTCTTCGACGACTACACGCCCGACGAACTTTTCGAGATTTTCCAACTGATGGCCGCGTCGGACCCGTCTCCCAGAAAACCGCTTCCGACCCCGGAAACCTTCGAAGCCGCGAAGACGGTCCTGAAAGGTCTGTACGACACCCGGAACCCCGAGGACTGGGCCAACGCCCGCGAGGTCAGGAACCTGTACGAGGAGATGCTCGTGGAATACGCCGCAAGAGTCAAGCGCGAAGGACTGAATCCCGAGAAGGCCGGCTCGCTGACGCCGGAGGATATTCCGTCCAGGTACCGGGATGCGGTGCGCGTGGAAAAAGACGCGGACTCCCTGATCGCGGAAATCGAATCCATGGTCGGTCTCTATCGGGTCAAGGATTTCATTCGACGCCAAGTCGCTTTCCTGCGCGTGATGGAGCATCGCGAAAAGCTGGGAATCGCCTCGAACACGGATCGCTCCCTCCACATGGTGTTCACCGGAAATCCGGGAACGGGAAAGACCACCGTCGCGCGCAAGTTGGCGAAGATTTTCAAGGGCCTGGGGATTCTTCGAAGGGGACACTTGGTCGAAACGGACCGCGCCGGCTTGGTCGCCGGCTATGTCGGACAAACCGCGTCCAAAACCGAGGCGAAGGTCATGGAAGCCCTGGACGGCGTTTTGTTCGTCGACGAGGCCTATACCCTGGCCAAGGGCGGGGAGAACGATTTCGGATCGGAAGCGGTCGATCAACTGCTCAAAATGATGGAGGACTTCCGCGACCGCCTCGTGGTTGTCGTGGCGGGATATCCCGAGGAGATGCGGAGGTTTGTCGACGCGAACCCGGGACTCCGGTCCCGGTTCGCCCGGCATGTGGAGTTCGACGACTACTCTCCGGAAGAGCTGGCGAAAATATTCGAGCGTTTTTGCCGGGAGAACGGATATCGAATCTCCCCCGAAGCCGAAGTCCGCCTGAAAGTCTGGACCGAGAAAGCTTGCGCGTACAAGGCGAAAGGATTCGGAAACGGAAGGGAAACGAGGAATCTTTTCGAGCAGGCGCTGGAATCTTTGAGCTTGAGGGTTTCGCAAAAGGACAATCCTGCGGCCGAGGAACTGCAAACCTTTCTGCCCGAGGATTTTCCGGAAATTCCGTTTGAAAACGAACCGGAACGCCGCCCGACCCGTTCGGCGACTCCCGTAATGCCGCCGAAAGGAAACCGGCTTCCGTCGGAAGGGACCGAAGCCGGTCTGGTTGAAAACAACGAATCGAACCGAGGGATAAACGATGGGATATTAAAATAGGAGTGGATTTCGGCACGACCAATTCGACGGCGTCCTACGTGGAGGACGGCGACAAGCTTGCCGCGTTCCGGTTTCCGGGGCCGGACGGCTACGAATACATTCCCAGCTGCGTCGCCTACGAACCCGGCGGCTTGGTCAGCGTCGGCAGGGCCGCGCTGGACTTGGCCGGAGACCCGGACGTCGTTTTCTGCAACAATCTGAAAATGGTGCTTCCGCTTTCCGAGGACGGTCGGGCCAAGTACGCCTGGACCAGGGAAAAGGACCCCGAAACGGCCGTCGCGGATTACCTGGGCCGCATCCTGTCCGTCCGGGACGCCGAGGAATGCAGTTTCTCGACGCAAAAGGGCGACATCGACGGCGTGGTGATCAGCGTGCCTCACGTGTGGGCGAAGGATCCCAAGCACATGGGACGGCCCAGGCTGCAATCCCTGATCGCGGAAACCATGAAACTGCCCCTGATCCAGTTGATCAGCGAGCCGGTGGCGGCCGCCGCCTGCTACGCCTTCCGGTCTCAAAAGGATTCCCGTCCTTTCCGCGGAAACCTGCTGATTTGCGACATGGGCGGAGGGACTTTCGACGTGACCCTGTGCCGCGTGTCCCCCGGAGAGGTCGAGGAGCTACACAACGACGGCAACGGCCGGTTCGATCTTGGAAAGGCGGGCGTGAGGTTCGACCGGAGGCTGATTTCGGAAGGCTTGAAGAAAAAAGGCGTGACGCCCGACGAAAACAGCCCCGAATTCCACAAAATCTACAAGGATCTGCAGGACTTCAAGGCCAACCACCACGCCAAGATTACCCAGATTATCATCAACGCCATCGAGGATCCCGATCTGCGCGGAACCCCCGTTTTCCGGTCGGGCGGACTGACCTTTACCTTCGACGACATCCAAACGGCTTTTCGGGAGATCGAGGAAGGCATTGCGGAAGTCCTGGGACGGTTCGTGAAGGAAATCGAAGCCAAGGGGCATTCCATCGACGCGGTCTATTTCGTCGGCGGGTTTTCCCAGTTCTACCTGGTCCGGGAGGCGGTGAAAAAGGCGCTGAACATATCCAACGGGGACGCTCGCCTGGTGGCGGACGCCAACCGGGAAATGTCCCGGTTCGCCATTTCCTACGGCGCGGCCCTGATCGCCAACGACTTGGTGAGCGTGGAGGAAAAATACGAGCACACCATAGGAATAGAGATGTTCCAGCTGGTACCCAACGGCGACGCCCTCGACCGCCGCGAGATCAGAGTTCCCATCGTCAGGGGCGGAAAAAAGATGGGGGAATACGAACACGCGCATTTCGCCGAGAGAGAGGTGAGGGCCTACAACGAGAAACCGCCCGTGACCATTTTCGTCGATCTGGAATCGAAAAACCGGGTCGTAAGGCAAAAACTGCCGGACTCTTTGGATATACGCCTGCCCAACGCCCATATCCGGGACAACCGCTGGAAAGTGGGCATGTGGATCAACAAGTCCAAGGTGGTCTACCTCGTGTTCGA
>CAZNTU010000304.1:0-1089 GCA_964575975.1 uncultured Desulfobacteraceae bacterium | reverse complement strand
AAAAATGGAAAGCCGACGACGACCCCGTCTTCTATCGGTTCGCGTCCAAATTGAAAACCGCCCTGGAAACCCAGCGCGAGTATGTGGATTCCGTCGAGAATGCTCTGGAAATCGACGTCGATGCCATTTCGGTCAAAATCGAAACTCTTCGAAAAGAGCTGAACGCGTTGCTCGACAGGGAAGAGACGATCCTGAAGCAGGGCGAGGAGCTGTTTCGAACGCAGGACGAGCTGATCGCCAAAAAGCGGGAGGTCGATGCGTTCTTGAAACGAAAGGCGGAACTGGAGACCGCCCGAAATGCCTTGGAAGGCGTCGATTTGGAAAAGCTGGCGGAGGAGGTCGAAAGAAAGGAGGAGGCCAACAAAAAGCTGGACGAACAATACCGCCCCCTTCTCTCCCGCCGGGAAGCCCTCGCCGAGGACGCTGGCGAGCTTCGATCCGCCATCGACGCCCTTTCGGCGGAAATCGTCCGCCTGGAGACCGCCTACGGCCCCGAAGCCGCGCGATTGGCGGAAAGCGTTCCGTCCTGGCTGGAAAAGATAAGGGCGAGGATTGCCGCGAGGGAAAAGAAGAACGCCAAGCTCCTGGAAGAACTGGCTCGCGAGGCCGAAGAATTGAACAGGCTGGAAAGCGGAATCCGGGACAATCTTAGAAGGATGAACGAATGCCGGGAACAAGCTCTGAACTTCGCGGAAATCGACCGAATGCATTTCCAGGCCAACCGGCGAATCGGCGACCGGTTCTCCCGCTCTCTGGCCGATGGAATAGACGAGATTGAAGAGTTGACTTCGAAAATCCATGAGGATTTGGAACGTCACGACCGATTGCTGAAGGAAATGCACGCGCGAATCGAGGCGAGCAGGGCGTTTGTGAAACCTATCGGGGCGACGTGATGGCGATCTTGGATCGCCTTGAAAGTCCCGTGGCCGGTTTTATGGATTGCGGAAGACGCTATCTAAAAGAACGAAAGGAGATACGTTGAAAAAATGTCCGATATGCGAAGTCGCGTTGCGCGACCCGTTTCCCGACTTCTGCGAAATGTGCGGTTGGGAACTGGGAAACGATCCCACGCTGGTCCCGTCCCTTGAC
>CAZNTU010000303.1:0-6037 GCA_964575975.1 uncultured Desulfobacteraceae bacterium | reverse complement strand
GCTGTGCGGTTGGGCGGCGGTGCAATTCCCCCCTTGAGGGGGGCTAGGGGGGTGTTTCCAGTTGACCGAGGATCGAACATTCCGTACCGACACCCCCCTAACCCCCCTCAAGGGGGGAATTGCGGACCAACCGTACAGGTCCAAACAAATTGATCGGTGTCGAACCATGAAATTTTTGATGCAGCATTATTTGACCTCTTCGGCTCTCGAATGCCCGGACAAGACGGCGTTGGTCCAGGACGACCGGAGGTATTCCTATGCCGAGGCGGAGGATATCGCGGAAAAAGTGGGACTCGGGCTTGCCGAGGGAGGAATCTGTCGAGGCGATCGAGTCGGCGTGTTTCTGGATCACTCTATAAAGCAAGCCTTTTCGTTTTTCGCCATTCTCAAGGCCGGAGGCGTTTACGTTCCCATGAACTCCCAGTTGAAGGGGCTCCAGGTGGACCATATCGCCAAAGATTGCAGAATCGCCGGGTTGATCGTCGATTCGGAACGTCTGTCGATGCTCGAGAAGTATTGCGGCGACTGGGACTTCCTGAAATGCGCGATCGTCGTGGGGAAAACGCCGGGACGCTCGAGTTCGTTTAGATGTCGAATTTTCTCTTGGGTGGAGCTTGTTCGAAACGGGTCGGCGTCGCCCTTGCCGGAAACGAGTATCGGAAGGGATTTGGCGGCGTTGTTGTACACCTCTGGCTCCACCGGAAAGCCGAAAGGTGTTATGGTTTCCCACGAAAATTTGATCGCGGGGGCGGCGATCGTAACTTCCTATCTGGAAAACCGTCGCGAGGACAGGTTGTTGGGAGTGCTGCCGTTGAGTTTCGACGCCGGCCTCAACCAGTTGACCTGCACCGTCATGCTCGGAATGACCTACGTGATGAAGCCTTTCGTTTTTCCGAAGGATATCGTGGGAGTCATGCTCGAGGAGGAAATCACGGGGTTCGCGGGCATTCCGACCGTCTGGCTCCTGCTGCTGCAAGTCGGCTCCCCGGTTTTTAAAAAACGGTTTCCTCGCCTGCGGTATATCACGAACACCGGCGGCGCGTTGCCGACCAACGCGGTCAAAACCTTGAGAAAAGTTTTCCCGGAGACGAGCGTCTATCTGATGTACGGCCTTACGGAAGCGTTTCGATCCACCTATCTTCCTCCGTCCGAAATCGATCATCGTCCGGCATCCATGGGAAAGGCGATTCCCGGGACCGAAATTCTGGTGGTCGGCAAGGACGGAAGACCCTGCGGTCCGGGAGAGACCGGGGAGCTTGTACACAGAGGGCCGACGGTGTCCTTGGGATACTGGGAGAACCCCGAGAAGACAAAGGAGATTTTCAGGTCCCATCCGTTCTTGCCTCCGGGGATGGACATGACCGAACGCGTGGTCTACTCGGGCGACCTGGTGCGAAAGGACGAGGAAGGATTCTTGTATTTCGTGGCGCGCGACGACCAGATGATCAAATGCCACGGACACAGAATCAGCTCGACCGAAATCGAAGAAGTTCTCTATTCCGCAGGCAAGGTCAAGTTGTGCGCCGCCGTGGGGGTGCCCGATCCTTTGAGGGGACAGAGCATAAAAATCTATGTCGTTCCGCAGGACGGCTCCGTCGTCACCGAAGACGACATCCTGTCCTGTTGCGCCGAAAACCTGCCCAAATACATGCTGCCGAAATGGGTGGAAATCGTGGACGACTTGCCTAGAACGGGGTCCGGAAAAATCGATTTCGCCAATCTCAAGAGGCGGGAGGAGTCGAAAGCGTATGAACTCAAAGGCGCTTGAATACGCTCTCGGTTACTTTTTCGTCGAAAACGGCGCGCTCGTCGCGGGAGGAAAAACCCTGGCCGAATGGGCCGAAGAGGTTCCGACTCCTTTCTACTTGTACGACATGTCCGTCGTCGAAAGGAAAATCGCCGTTTTCAGGGAAGCCATGCCGAAGGACGTGCTCCTTTACTACGCGGTCAAAGCCAACCCGCACCCCGAACTGCTGCGGCGAATATCGTCGAAAGTAGACGGGTTCGACGTGGCCTCGAAAGGGGAACTCGATGCGGTGATTATAGCCGGAGGCAAAGCCGAGAGGATCGGTTTCGCAGGTCCGGGCAAGACCGAAAGCGAATTGGAGAGAGCCGTCGAACTCGATATCGGATCGTTGAACATCGAATCGGAACGGGAATTGGAACTGCTAGCCCGAATAGCGGAACGGACGGGTTCCAGGCCTAACGTCAGCGTTCGCGTCAATCCGGATTTCGAACTGCACGGGTCCGGGATGAAAATGGGCGGGGGGCCGAAACCGTTCGGAATAGACTCCGAGCGCGTTCCAAGCGTTTTAAGACGGATTTGCGAGCTTCCGGTGCGTTTTCGGGGCTTTCACGTATATGCCGGTTCCCAGAACCTTTCGGCGGAGACCGTGTCCGAATGCATGGAGAAAACGCTGGGTTTGGTCTGGCGGATAGCGAAGGAAGCCGGTTGCAAAGTCGAGCTGATCAATCTGGGAGGCGGTTTCGGCATTCCCTACTACGAGAAGGATCGCGAATTGGACATCGGGACGATCGGAAAAGCTCTGGAAGCTCTTTTGGGAGAGTACCGTCCAGGGTTTCCCGAAGCGAAGTTCGTCGTGGAGCTGGGGCGCTACCTCACGGGCGAATGCGGAATCTACGCGACCAAAGTGCTCTATCGGAAACAATCACGAGGAAAGACGTACCTGGTGACCGACGGCGGAATGAACCATCATTTGGCCGCGTCGGGCAATCTCGGGCAGGTGCTGAAAAAGAACTTCCCGATCGGCGCGGCCGGCAAAATCGACGGCGCGCCCACGGAACAAGTCGACGTGGTCGGCCCCCTGTGTACGCCGTTGGATCGTCTGGCCCAAAACGCGATGCTTCCCGAAGCAAGAGAGGGCGATATCATAGCGATCCTCAATTCCGGCGCCTACGGCTACACGGCCAGTCCGATCCTGTTCCTCGGCCAAGCGAAGCCAGCCGAGATAGTCGTATAACGATGGGAGGCATGCAATGAGATTGAAGAGTGCATGGAGCAGGATTCTGTTTGCAGCCGTCATAATCTGCTTCGGTTCCGCGTTGGCCGCCGATGCCCAAGAAACGCGCAACGGCGTGTTCATTCACATTACTCACGGCGCTGACGACCCGCACCGCGTCCTCATGGCGCTGACCATGGCTGACAGCATGAGCGAGGATCAGGATGTGCTTGTTTACTTCGACATCAAGGGTGTCGAGGTCGTGCTCAAGGACTCAGAGAACCTGACGTATTCACACTTTGCTTCATCCAAAGACCAACTCGCCACGCTGTCAAAGAAGGGAGTCGTCTTGATGGCTTGCCCCGGCTGTTTGAAAGCGGCCGGGAAGACAGAGGACGACCTCGCCACCGGCGTTAAAATCGCCGACAAGAAGGCATTCTTCTCGTTTACAAAAGGGAGAATCCTCGCACTGGACTATTGAGAGAGTCCCGAAAGACTGCCGAACGAATAGGGATAGATCGTGAGAGCGAAGCGCTCCACGATCTTATCCCGTCGAACAAAGTCATGCGCGCGGACACGCAACCACGCCGGGCATATTTGGAGGCGTTTTCCTGATGTCCCTTGACGGCGCGGTCGCGTGCCGGTGATGACCGGCGTTGAACAATAATTTGTGCCTGAACGAAAAGTTGAAGAAAGCGTCAACTTTGCGCGAGGCCGAATTCGAAAATCGAAGAATCGAAAAAACAAGTGTATTGCCGTATATACGACAATCCGAACGAGATCCGATTTGCCGAAAGCGAGGATATCTTCCATGAAAAGTGGTGGTACGATCTTTTCGTGGACGAGATCGTTCGGGACAGAAGAAAGACGTATTTCGTCGCGCTGGGAAACGACGACGAAACCCGCCATGATTTGATACTGCCGTTGATTCGCGAAAAGAGGGAAATCAAATCGATGGCGAATTTCTATACCGGACTGTACGGCCCGATATGGAACGGTAAAAACCGAAGCGAAAAACGAGACGCTTTGGATCGGGCGTTCAAGACGGTGTTGAAAGACAAAGTCGATTCCATTCGGTTGCAACCTTTGGACAAGGACGGCGAGGACTACGAATTGATTTTCGAAGCTCTGAGAAGGAACCATTGCCTGGCCGTAAAATACTTTTGTTTTGGAAACTGGTATTTGCCATGCAAGGATCTGAGCTATGGGAAGTACATGGATTCGTTGTCGTCCAGATTGAAAAACACGATAAAGAGAAAGACGAAAAAGTTCGCCAAGGACGGAGGAAGCGTCGTTCTTTACGACGACAAGTCGGGTGCGAACGAAGCCGTCGCCGCGTACTGCCAAGTTTACGACAGAAGCTGGAAACAAAAGGAGACCTATCCCGATTTCATACGCAAACTGGCTTTCGCGGCCGCTGGACGAGACGCCTTGAGAATCGCCGTCGCGCGGATGGGCGAAAAACCGGTCGCGGCTCAGTTCTGGATAGTCTGCAAAGGCAAGGGATATATCTATAAACTGGCCTACGACGAAGCCTATTCCGCCTATTCTCCGGGCACGATTCTCTCGAATTTTCTTTTCGAAAAGGCGCTCGAACAAGGCGAGATCCACGAAATCGACTATTTGATCGGCGACGACGGCTACAAGAAGGATTGGATGTCGCATCGAAGGGAAAGATGGGGAATAGCGGCTTTCAACTGCAAATCCGTCCTCGGCCTGGCGAAGGGAACGCGTCACGTCGGGGCCGAGAAATTCAAAAAAATCGTTCGGAGAACGAAACTTTTCGGGCCTCGACCATGAATTCCCGCAGCAAGAAAATATTGATCGTCACCCATACGTATCTTCCGGAAGTCAAGACGGGAACCTTCAGGGTATTGGGCTTCGCCAAGCATCTGAAGGAGTTGGGCTGGGAACCGCTGGTATTGACGGTAAAAAGGAAGAACGGAGGGAACGGTAGGTCGGGTGCTATGTCCGACGGGTATTTTGTCAAGAGAACATTGGCGTTCGATGCGAAAAAGGCGTTCGCGATCAAGGGGCAAACATTGGATATCCTGACGATTCCCGACGCCTTCGCCAGTTGGTGCCTCACCGCCGTTCCTTGCGGCCGAGCGATGGTCAAAAGCTTCGAAGTCGATATCGTTTTGTCGACATATCCCATCGCGACCAGCCACCTTGTCGGACATTGGATATGCAAAACCACAGGAACGCCGTGGGTCGCGGATTTCAGGGACCCGATGCTGCAAGACGACTATCCGGCCAACGAACTGACGCGAAAATCCTGGAAATGGCTGGAAAAAAGGATAGCGAAATACGCCGACAGGCTGCTGTTCACGACCCGTTCCTCCTGCGAATACTACATGGGAAAATACGCCGGCCTGAACCGGAAAAATTGCAGGGTCGTCGCCAACGGCTATATGGAATCCGATTTCGACCGCCTTCCGTGCCGGACGATTCTCGCGAATTCCAGCGGTAAAATAAGAATTGTTCACGCAGGCACTCTTTATTCGGAAGAAAGAAACCCCGCATTTTTATTTCGAGGAATAAGGAAGTCCATCGACGAAAATAGAATAAAGAAAGAAGATTTGGTGCTGGAGTTGTATGGATCGGGCTCTTCCGGAACTGTAGACGGTTATCGGAAAGAGGTCCGAAAGTTGGGTTTGGCAAGGACCGTTGAATTCCACCCCTCCGTTCCCCACGCAAGAATGATCGATACGATGGGGCAGGCCGACATTTTGCTCGTGTTGCAGGACAAGTGCTGCGACATGCAAATCCCCGCGAAGATCTACGAATATTTCAAGATAGGCAAGCCGATCCTCGCGTTGACGCCGCGACACGGAGAAACCGGAATGCTGGTGAACAGGTGCGGCGCCGGGCTTGTCGCGCCGTTGGACGATCCCGAAGAAATCGCCGACGTGCTTTCCTTCATTGTCGAAGAATATCGTTCGGGAAGAAAACTTCCGTCGATATGCTCCGAAAAAGCGCGCCGATTCGAAAGGTCGGAGCAAGCGAAGGAGTTGTCGTCGATCTTGGACGAGCTGGTTTAGATATTAGATATTAGATATTAGATATTGGGTATT
>CAZNTU010000302.1:3897-6064 GCA_964575975.1 uncultured Desulfobacteraceae bacterium | reverse complement strand
GCAACCTGCTCAACAGCACCGAGATCGCCACCATTTTCGTCGACAACGACATGCGCGTCCGGAGGTTCACCCCCGACGCCGCCAAACTCGTCAACCTGATCCAGACCGACGTCGGCCGCCCGCTCGAGCACGTGGCGACGAACCTCAAGGACGACAGGATGATGGAGTGCCTCGGCCGGACCATGGACAGCCTCCTCCCCGTCGAGGAGGAAGTGCGGACGAACAGGGACAACTGGTACAAGATGCGCATCATGCCCTATCGCACCACGGACAACAGGATCGACGGGGCGGTGCTCACCTTCTCGTCCATCGACGAGCAGAAAAAGGGCCTGCTCCTCGTCCGAAGCGTCTTCGACATGACCCCCTATCCGCTTGCGGTGATCGACAAGGACGGAAAGATCGTCATCGCCAACGATTCCTTCGGCCGATTGTTCAAGGCGGATAGGGAGGCAATGGTAGGAAGGGACGTGTTTTCGCTGGGCGGCGGGACTCTCGAAAAAAACGAAATGGAGAGAAATTTGGCGGAGGCCCTGGAAAAAGGGAAGGGGTTCGAGTCGAGCGTTTTCGAAATCGACGGCGGAGACGGGAAGAGAAGCTTTTGTCTGACGGGGCAAATCATCCGCGACGCCGATCCCTACCGCATACTCGTATCGTTCCGCGAAAACGGGGAAAGGGCCTAACGACGATGCCGAACCGATCCGATAAAAAAATCGATCCTTTCCTGCGGCTGCGGGAAAAAGCCAAGGCCTTGCTCGCGGAACGCCCGGAAATGGACGACCCGATTTCCATGGATGTTTTGGAGCTTCTGGACGAACTGTCGATCCACCAGGCGGAGCTGGAAATCCAGAACGAGGAGTTGCGGAATGCGCAATGCGAGCTGTCGGATCTTCACCGGGAGTACGTGGAGCTGTACTACGAATCCGCCCCTTGCGGATACGTCACGCTGAACCGCAGGGGGCTTGTCGAGCGGATCAATCTCGCGGGGGCGTCGCTTCTCCGGATCGACAGAACGGAAATGGACGAAATCCCGTTTTGGAATTTTCTCCATGCGGAAAGCAATGACGACTATTACAGGACAACCCGTCGGCTCAAAGAAACCCGAAAACGGCAAAGCGTCGAATTGAGGCTTGTTCCGAAGGGGGGCGGCTCCTTGTGGGCGAGGGCCGACATCGCGCCGGACCTGGACGGAAGCGGGGAGATTCACCGGTACCGGATGACGTTTGTGGACATCTCGGACAGAGTGAAGGCCGAAAAAGAGCTTGCCGCCTTGAACGCCACGCTGGAGGAGCGAATCGCGGAACGCACCGAGGCGCTTTCAAACTACGCCGGCCAGCTTCGGCGGCTCACCCTTTCGCTTTCGGAAATCGAGGACCGCACGAGGGAACACATCGCCCTGCTGCTCCACGACGATCTCCAGCAATACCTGGCCGCGGCCCGGTTCCAACTGCAACTCCTGCTGGGGGGGCAGATTCGGGACGAAACGACGAACGAACAAGCCGGGGAGATTGTGAAGCTCATCGAGGAATGCATCCGGAAGACGCGCTCGCTCTCCTACGATCTCAGCCCGCCGGTCCTTCGCCAGAGCGGACTGCGCCCCGCCCTGGAATGGCTTTCCGGCGACATGCTGGCCAAGCACGGATTCCAGGTGGCCCTGAAGCTCGACAAAAAGGCCGAACCGGATTCCCCCGCGCTCGCCTCCATGCTGTTCCAGTCGGTCAAGGAACTGTTGTTCAATTCCATAAAGCACAGCGGAGCGAAGGGCGCTCTGGTGGAGGCGAAAAAGGGGGACGGCCGCCTGTCGATCGCCGTCGCGGACGAGGGAAGGGGCTGCGACCCGAAGAAAGTAAGAAAGAAACAAAAAAACGGCTCCGCGTTCGGACTGTTCAAGATCGAGGAGCGTATCCAGTTTTTGGGAGGCGAACTCGAGATCGACGCGGCCAACGGAAAGGGATGCCGGGTGACGTTGAGTCTTCCAACCGATGTGGAAAAAGAGAAGAAGGATGCGTACGTTTTGGACAACACTGTACCGACGGCGCAATCCTCGGATTTTTCCGGTTCCCCGATCGGGGAGGAGAACAGAAAAATCCGAATACTGCTGGCCGACGACCATACCGCGATCCGAGAGGCGATGGCCAATCTTTTCGAGAACAAGGAGGCGTTCGAGGTG
>CAZNTU010000302.1:0-3797 GCA_964575975.1 uncultured Desulfobacteraceae bacterium | reverse complement strand
CGCGATCCGAGAGGCGATGGCCAATCTTTTCGAGAACAAGGAGGCGTTCGAGGTGGTCGGCCAGGCGTCCGACGGGGCGGAAGCGGTCCGCCTGGCGTAAAAGACCAGTCCGGACATCGTGCTGATGGACGTCACCATGCCCCAAATGGACGGCGTCGAAGCCACCTTGCGAATCTGCAGACTCTCCCCGCGCACCCGCGTCATAGGCCTGAGCATGCACGAGGACGACTCCACCAGGGAAAAAATGCTGTCGGCGGGAGCGGCCGCCTACCATTACAAGGCCGCGCCGTTGAAGTCGCTGATCGAGACCATCGAAAAGATCCACGGATAACGAATATCCGTACGGACGCGGAAGGGGTCAGTTCCCCCCTTGAGGCGGACTCGGACTCGGACGCGGAACGGCGCAATTCCCCCCTTGAGGGGGTGTTCGGACGAGGAACGGCGCAATTCCCCCCTTGAGGGGGGGCAGGGGGGGTGTCGATGGAGCATGCGGGTCCCTTTTCCACCGGGGACACCCCCCTCAAGGGGGGAATTGCGCCGTCACGCGTCCGAGCAGGGGGGAATTGCGCCGTCACGCGTCCGAGCAGGGGGAATTGCGCGCCCCAAGGTTAGGCGACTCTGCCTCAAGATACGGAAAAGGACGATCCAATGAAACCAATGAAACGAAAAAGCATCCTGCCCTACGAACCTCACTTGAAGGAAAAAGCAAGGTCGTTGAGAAAAAACAGCACCTTTTCGGAGGTTCTCTTGTGGAATCACTTGAGAAACAAACGATTGAGAGGATTCAGATTTCTGCGACAAAAACCGATAGACCGGTTTATTGTGGATTTCTTTTGTCCCGAACTCATGTTGGCCATCGAAATCGACGGCGTGACTCACGATAAAAAGCTTCCGGACGATACTCTTCGTCAAGAACGGCTCGAAAAACTCGGCGTCCGATTCTTGCGATTTTTGGACATCGATGTCAAAACGAACATGGAAGGCGTGATTTCAAGCATCGAAAAATGGATTGTGGACCACGATGAGGATCGCTCGAAAACCGATGGATGATTTGGAAACCGGGCTCTACGGCAGCTGCAAGGCAATATTATATCGACACCCCCCCTGCCCCCCTCTCACAATGCCGTTGAATTAAGAACCGGTAAAAAATCATGGTCCATGGCCTCCCGAGCGTCGGACAATCCGTCGGTTCCTCGCCGAACCTTCGGGCGCGGGATTCCCCCCTTGAGGGGGGGTAGGGGGGTGTTTCCGGCGGACCGTGGATCGAACATGCCGCACAGACACCCCCCTAACCCCCCTCAAGGGGGGAATTGCACCGCCCTCCAATCGCACATGTCGTGATTTTTCGCGGAATGGGAATAAAACCGGTCCGTCAACTGGTTCGACCCACTACCAGTTTTTCTTGGATTCTCCCAGGATTTCGATCTATCCTGTCGATATTCTCACGGCCGAATTCTATTCGGAAGTTTTGAACAATTTGAAAAGGCAAGGAACGCCTATCCCGACCAACGACATTTGGATTGCGGCGAGCACTTTTCAACACGGCCTGAAATTGTTCACAAAAGACAAGCATTTTTCGGTAGTTCCTGGCTTGTCTGTTCTTTGAGCCGAGCATACGCCGGATGATTTCATGTTTGGACGCCTTGCGGCACGAAATGATTCCGATCGAACTTCAAGCATAAATACAACGAACGCTCGGCCACATAATCCTGTCCGACTCGGAAACGAGAACCGTGGTCGCCTTTGAAACGAGACAAACCATAGGGGTCGGGAACCATTTTTTTTCTATTCCATAGCTTCCGCCAATTTCATATCTTGTCTCAACAGTTCGTTTACAACCGAGCTGCGATCGCATCCTTTCTTTTCGGCTATCCTGTCGATAAAGCCGGCAACCTCCTCGTCCAAGTAGACGGGAATATTCAATTTTATGTCCGGCCTGTAAAACTTGCCCCTTTCGCCTTTTGAAAAATCGTATTCTTTTCTCATTTATATTCACCATATCTTGTTTTTTCATGTTTGGACGCCTTGCGGCACGAAATGATTCTGATTGAAACGGCATCGTCGCATTTTTCCCGGAATGTGTGAACAACAACCAGCAATCTCCCCTTTTCGGAAATTCCCAAAGTTATCCATCTGTCCTCGTTGGCACTATGCTCCGGATCGAATATGGAAATTGCTTGAGAATCTCTGAATACCGTTGCAGCCTCGTCGAAGCCAACACCATGCTTATCGCGATTTTCGCGGGCTTTCTTGGAATCCCATTCAAAATCATAATTCGCCGTCATGTTCGGGTCAAAACCCTCTTTTCGTTAATTCGTCGCGAAGTCCATGTCTTTTATAATATTAATCATTGCGTCTCGTAAAGCCTCTTCAAGTACAACGAGCGCTCGGAAACCGGAATCTTGCTCGACCCGTAAACGAGAACCGCGATCGCATTCGATCGCCCGCCTGTTGCTACCGCGACATGTTTGCAATTATTCATGAAAATCTAACACGGTTTAAACCACTTCGTGCGATAGACGGCATCTAAAGATGCGAGCAGCGATCTGTTTCCTTCGGTCGCCATCAAAAACGGCATGCGCATTGCCGCATTTTTTTAACTTTACGATTCATTGGCAGGTACGAAAGCCTTTCGCCTTTAAAATCGGGCAAGATCGGGCTGGGCGAGAACAATTCCATCGTTTGAGGCAGCATAATTGACGAAAAACACCGTATCGGCATCGTCGCCGTCCTTCTATTTGGGACGCGTCGGCCTTGGATTTTTAGTCGTCGCGGTCCTGATAGCCGTCGGCACGGTTTTGCGCTTCGCGAACCTTGACAAGAAAGTGTACTGGCACGACGAAGCCTATTCGTCCCTTCGGGCGTTCGGAACCACCGGGGGGGAGTATTACGCGAACATGTTCGACAACGGGATACATTCCGCGGAGGAAGTGCGGGCGTACCAGCGTCCGAACCCGGATTCGAGCATGGCCGACACTCTGAAGGCGCTTGCCAGCCGCCCGGAACACCCTCCTTTGTTTTATATCGCAGGACGCTTGTGGTCGAATTTTTTCGACGATCCCGTAGTCGCCTTGCGTAGCCTCTCCGCTTTGTTCGGCCCTCATGTTCGTCTGCACGACAGTTTCCCACGTGGTCTACCTGATCCTCATGCGGGCCGAATACGGGCGCGAACGGATAAAATCGTTTCTCCTGGCCGCTTTCATCGGCTTGGCGGCGTTCATACCGTGGTTTGCGATTTTATTTTCCTCGAGGGACGACGTCGCGGTAGTAACCGGCTGGATGCGCAAGGCGGCCGCCAAATCGGAATTGGCCTGGAATTGGCTTCTCGGCGTCAATCGGCTGTTTTTCGATTTTCCCGGCAGCGAGTATCTCGTTCCTGTCAGCGTCTCTCTCGCGGCATATTCGATTTTCGTCCTGGTGCGGAAAAGCCCCCGAAGATCGTGGCTGCTTTTGGTCCTGTTGCTGGCAATTAGCGGAGGGGCCGTATTGTTGCCGGATTTGCTGGCCGGGGGACGGCGGTCCATGGGGACCCGGTATTTGCTTCCCGCCTTGCTGTCGATTCATCTTTCCGTCGCGTTCGCGATCGGCAGGGCGATCGGGCCGGGCGCCAAATACGCTTTGCCCATGCGCGTTTTAGCGACAATGCTTGTCGTCGGGGGCGTCTATTCCCAAACAACGATCGTTTCCTCGGACAAATGGTGGAACAAGTACCAGAGCGGTACCAACGCCGAAATCGCCGCCATCGTCAACTCTTCCGACAAGCCTCTTCTGATAAGCACCCTGGGGAACATCAACCC
>CAZNTU010000301.1:0-6075 GCA_964575975.1 uncultured Desulfobacteraceae bacterium | reverse complement strand
ACGATCCGCTGCCTTTGCAGGACGGGATTCCCGCCGCAGTCCATCCGGACGACCGCCAAAGCGTTTTGGAAACGCTCCGCGCCCGCTTGCGGCGCATCGACAATCCCGAATTCAGCCACGAACATCGGATATTGCTTCCGGACGGAACGGTCCGGTGGGTGACGATTCGAGGGAGAATGGAATTCGACGGCCGGAAACGTCTTCTGAGAACTCACGGGTTCGTCATGGACGTTACCGAGCAAAAGCATGGAAAGGAGGCTTTGCGGGCCAGCGAGGAACTCAAGCGTATCGCCCTGGAGGCCGCACGAATGGGCGCCTGGGAGTTCAATCCCGCGACCCGGGAACTTTTCTGGGACGAAAGAGGCAGGGCGATATTCGGCGTCTCCCCCGACGACCCCGTCGATCTCGACAAATTCATGTCGCTCGTCTTTCCGAAAGACCGCGAGGCGGTCGCCAAATCGATAGAGGACGGCCTGGACCCCTCCAAGGGGGAAGACAGAGTGGAGGGGCAGTTCCGAATCCGTCGGCCGGACGGAGAAGTCAGATGGATCGACGCGAACTGCAAAATTTATTTCGCGCCCAAACGGCTGGGGGGAGAGGCGGTGCGGGTTATCGGCACGATGATGGACGTCACCGAGCAAAAAAAGTCCGAACGGGCGCTCAAGGAAAGCGAAGCCCGTTTCCGCATGGTGGTGGAAAATTCGTGGGACGGCATTCACCAGCTGGATTTGCGCACCGGCCGGTACATCTTTTCCAGCCCTTCCCAGGAGAGGCTGACCGGATTCGACACGGAGGAACTCTTCCTGTCCATGAAGGAAGCGGCGGAAAGTGTCCATCCCGACGACCGCGAATCCGTGAGAAACTACATCAAGCGGATCATCGCCGGAGAAAGGCCCGAAAAGCCCATGGAGTATCGATGGAAGGTCAAAAGCGGCGAATATCGATGGTTCGGCGACAGCCGGCAGGCCGTTTTCGACAAGAACGGCAAGGCCGTGTCGCTCGTGGGCATTACCCGCGACATTACCGAGACGAAACAGTTCCATGCGGAGCTGGAAAAGTCCAAGAGCGAGCTGGAAAGGAAAGTCGCCGAACGAACCAAACTGGCGGAGGCTCGCGCCAACCAGCTCCAGGCTCTGGCGGTGGAACTGATCGAGGCGGAGGAACGCGAACGCAGGCGCATGGCGCAACTTCTCCACGACGATTTGCAGCAACTGCTCGCCGCCGCCAAGATGCAACTTCGCGCCTCCTGCGCGAACCGGCCCTTGAATTCCGAATTGGCAATAGTGGAAAGTCTTCTGGAGGAATCCATTCAAAAATCCCGTAGTTTGTCCCACGAACTCAGTCCCGCCGTTCTGCATCATTTCGGGTTGGTCGCCGCCCTCAAGTGGCTTGCCTCCCGCATAGGCGAGCAGTTCGGGTTGAAAGTCGAATTCGGGACCAAATCGGACAAAAGTTACGAAAACGAGCCGGCGAAGCTGTTCCTGTTCCGGGCCGTGCAGGAGCTTCTTTTCAACGTGGTCAAGCACTCCGGGGCGAAAAGCGCCGGTGTCGAGCTTTTCGAGTCCGACAATTGTATCGTGCTCGAAATCAGGGACTCCGGAAAGGGTTTCGATCCCGCCATTGTCGATTCGTTCGCCACAAGCGCCGGCTTGGGTCTGGTCAGCATTCGAGAGCGAGCGCGCTATCTGAACGGAGAGCTTGCCATCGAAAGCGCCCCCGGACGGGGCAGCCGGTTCGTCCTCACCGTCCCCCTCCGCCTGCCCCAAACAGTCGAATCCCCGAAAAACTGTTCCACCTTTGTAGCTGACGAACCGACAGCCCCGACGGAACATGAGAAGCACGGCGCCGAAGCCATTCGCGTCCTGTTCGCCGACGATCACGATGTGATGCGTCAGGGCTTGATAAAGCTGTTTTCCCTGCAACCCGACATAAAGGCGGCGGGCGAGGCCTCCAACGGACGCGAAGCGCTCGAGAAGACGAGACATCTCAAGCCCGACTTGGTGCTCATGGACGTTTCCATGCCGGAGATGGACGGTATCGAGGCCACTAGTCTGATAAAAAGGGAGCTTCCCGACGTGCGCGTGATCGGCCTGACCATGTTCGAGGACAAACAAATCGCCAGAGCCATGGAGAAGGCCGGGGCGGAGGCCTTCGTAACCAAAACCGCCTCGCCGGCCGAACTTCTGAGGACAATCTACGAGGTGGCGCGCAAAGAACGGGGAAACGCCTCCTGAAAACGATCGTCTGGAGGGAAAGGCGAATCCTCTCCGAATATTTCGAAGCAAGCTTCGACCGTTTCCGGATCGAAATGTATCCCCTTGTATTTCGCGATCTCGGCCAAAGCCGCGCTTTTGCCCATGGAAAGACGATACGGCCTGTTTGAGGAAATCGTATCGACCACGTCCGCGACCGAAAGGATTTTCGATTCCAAAAGGATTGCCTCGCCGGCCAATCCGCAGGGATACCCGGACCCGTCTATTCTTTCGTGATGCTGAAAGACGATAGTGGCTAAAGGAAAGGGAAACTTGATCCTTTTAAGGACTTCGTGGCCCAACCGAGCGTGGCGTTTGACGATTTCGAACTCCGACGAACTGAGCCGGCCGGGCTTGCAAAGGATAGGGTCCGGTACGAATATCTTGCCCAAGTCGTGAATCATGCCGCCAAGTCGCACTCCCGCGATCCGCTCCTCGGAAAGACCCATAACGGCCGCGATCCGCGTCGCGATTTCGGATACCCGCATCTGGTGAGCGGCCGTGCAAGGGTCCTTGGTTTCCATCGTATCGGACAAGGACCTTGCCACGCTTTGGGCAATCTCGTCGGCGCCGGCGCATGCGAAGTCGAATCCGGGCGCCCCCTCTTTCGTTCCGTTGGATGCGCTTCCGGAATCCCCGGACGTTTGAAAGCCGCATGCTTCCGTTTCCGCAAACAGGTTGGACGAAATGCGAATGGTTTTCGAGCGAGAGCAAACGCGGGGGTTGCGCTGATTGTTCATATCCGGTTTTTTCGATCTTCCATCAAGCGTCTTGAAACATGCCGTTTTTGAAAAAAACAATAATCTTGTGTAATATTGGCCATTTAGCACAACCTTCTCGTCTCTTCAACCCTATAATGCCGGAAATGCGATAAATTCAGTGTATCCGGAAAATCAGATCGATCCGGCGAACGCCTTCAATGTTGATCCACGCGTTGCCGAACCGAATTTCTCGAACATCAGACTTTGGACTTCGAAAATTGCGGGCACATCTCGTTGTCGCCCGGACTGTAATCTCGGCATACATGGGGCCTTGCGTCGTATATTCCGCACTCCCCGTGCTCTCCCTTCCACTTGAAAAAAGGACAGTTCTTGATTTTCCGGCCGGTTCTCGTCGAAACCAAGCGATCCCCCGCCCAAACGGGATCCGCCTTTTCCAAAAATTCTAGTACGTCCTCTCGCCCCTCTTCCTTCCATTTTTCCATATCGGTTACTGAAACATAGGCGAAGAGGGAAGTCTTGCAACAAGCGCCGCACCGTACACAATTCTTATTCGAGACAGGCTTCACAGGTTTCTCCTTCTATACGATCAATGGTTGATTCCTGACGATCGGAAATGGGAGATGAACTTCACTGCCGATTTCCGCCAATTCTATCGATTATGGCATCGTATTTGTAATCCGCGGCGAGCGCGGAAAGTTCGTCCGCCAAGACCGAATTCACCGCCCGAATTTGTCGGATGCATTTTTCCACCTCGCCGATTTCGCAGGTTCGGGCCGCTTCTTCCAGCTCGTCCCAAAGATCGGGCGGAATTTCGCCGCCAACGCCTCCAGTGGAGTTTGTTTTCCCGGACTTGGGGATCGTTGCCCCTTTCTTTGCCGTTTCCTCGAGACGGGAACGTTCGTTCGAATCATCGAACCCCTCGATTTCGTCTGGAGAGACAGTGCTCAAGGGTATTGCGAAGAAGAAGCTCGATCCCTTGCCGGGAGTGCTCTCCACCACGATTTCGCCCTTCATCATCTTCACGAATTCGGCGCTGATCGCCAAGCCCAATCCGGTTCCCTGCCTGGATCTTTGGCCGGAGCGAGTTTGGACGAAGGCTTTGAAAAGGTCTTTTTTTTCTTCGGAGGCAATCCCTGCTCCGGTATCCTCGACCTCGAAACGAAGGAGAACTTTCGTTCCGTCCGAAACGTTTTCGTCCAACCGGCTTGCAACACGGGCGCGCAGGCTGATGCGGCCCTTGTCGGTGAACTTGACCGCATTGTCGATCAAATTGGCAATTATCTGCCTCAGTTTCAGCTCGTCGGCCACGATGTAGCACGGCAGATTCTCGTCAAGCTCGAAGGCAAGCTCCAGGTTTTTGCTCGCGGCCTTCATTCCGAAAATATTTTCGAGTTCCCACAGTAATCGCCGCAAATCCATGGGCTCCTCGTTCAATTCCATTTGCCCGGCTTCGATTTTGGACAAGTCGAGTATTTCGTTGATGAGCAACAAAAGGTATTCCCCGCTTCTGCGAACGATTCCCAGCTGCTCCATCGTCTCTTCGGAAAGGCCGGGCTTTTGGCCGATAATGTTGGTAAATCCAAGAATGGCGTTCAGAGGCGTCCGGAGTTCGTGGCTCACGTTGGCTAAAAAGGCCGTCTTGGCTTTGTTGGCCTCGTCGGATTGTCTCGTTCTTTCCTTTACCTTTTCTTCCAGCGCCATATTTAAATGCGAAAACTCTCTTTTCATAGCGGCGTTTTCCTCGGATACTCGTTTGAACCACAGAAGAGCATTCTCCAGTTCTTTCGCATCGGCGGTCGCGGAAACGGGAAAATCCCGACCGACCGACGAACGCACGGTTTCCGTCAGTTTTCGCATCGGCTCCGTCACCGTTCTTTCCAGAATCATCCTGGTTGTAAAATAGACGAAAATGACGGAGGCCGCGAGGGCGGAAAACAAAACGGCGGTCGATTCGGAGAATTCGGACGCGATCCTTTCCACCGAATAGACGACGCTTATATGCACGACCTTTCCCCTTTCGTTTTCGAAGGCTATCGTCAGAATCGCGACGCGACCGTCGCCGTAAATATCGTTTGGCTCGCCCCCCGAAGGAAGATCTGGCGGAAAACCCTGATTTTCGAAATCCGGCGGCAGGCCTTGGACGTCCTGGGCGATCAGGCGGCCATCGGGATCGTACAGCCCGGCTCCGAGGATTTTTTCATGGGACGCGATCTCTCGCAGAGCTTGTTCGGTATCCTTGCCTCGCAAGGACGAAACCGTTTTTTCCGTGGAGACCAAGTGTCGAATTAGGGCGATTTCGACGAGTCTTCGCTCCGCCTTCAATTGCGAAAGATACCGTTCTTTTTCGAAAGAGAACAGAATGGCGCCCAAAATCAGCGCCGTCGACAGCAACAGGACCCCGGCCGCGAACTCGATCCGCGATTCCGAATTTTTACGCGCTCCAATCAAAAGACGTCTTGCTCCTCGAAACTGAAATCTTGTTTACGGTCAAGCCGGCTTGCCGGCAACCGAAGAATCGATCTTTGTTGACGATGTTTGGCGGCTATAAAACGCAAAGACAAAAAAAAGAGGCCGAAATCAAAAAATTGTCTTTGACCGCCGTTCGATTTTTTTATAATACACCCCGAGGGAACATGATCGTCAACATCAAATATCGCGTTCCCGTTATGCAACCCGGGCTGTTTTTTCAAATTGTACATGGGGCGAGACAAGAGACTCCGAACTGCGTCTTCCGCCGCGTTGAATCGCGCGGGCTATTTTTTGCGACAAGATAGAGGCGATTTCAATGGCCGATTCGAAAGAAAATGTTCTCATAGTAGACGACAACTGCGACAACCTGAAAGTTTTGGTTCACATCCTGCAATCGAAAGGATACGCTGTAAGACCCGCTCGCAGCGCGGCCCTGGCCTTTGCCGCCATGGAGAAAAAAAAGCCCGACATCATCCTTCTCGACATTCTGATGCCCGAAGTGTCAGGCTACGAAATCTGCGAAAAGCTCAAGCGCGACCCCGAAACAAAAGACATACCCGTAATATTCATTAGCGCGCTCGGCCAACCGAACGACAAGGTCAAAGCCTTTTCTAGTGGCGCGGTGGACTATG
>CAZNTU010000300.1:0-6090 GCA_964575975.1 uncultured Desulfobacteraceae bacterium | reverse complement strand
ATTCGTAAAGCACGGAGCGCGCTTTTCGGGCGGACACGAATGGGACGTCCAAAGCGAGTTCGAAGGCTATTCTCTCGTTTTTCGCATGGATCTCGATCCCGATGCGTTTTACACCGTCCGGCCGCTTTTGTTCAGAAAAGACCCGCATATCATTGCCACCCTTCTGGTCGGAGGCCGGCCGTTCCATGGTTTGATCGCGAAAAGCATCGGCAGATTTTCCGGTCTCGGCAATCCGGATCGAGGCTTGCGTCTGACCAGGTCGGCCGCGCAGTGGCTGAAACGGTTCATTGCGGAAATACAGAGGACCCGCCCTCCTGTCCCGGTTTCCGCAGTCGTCGG
The DNA here is from genome assembly GCA_964575975.1 of uncultured Desulfobacteraceae bacterium. Classification (GTDB taxonomy): domain Bacteria; phylum Desulfobacterota; class Desulfobacteria; order Desulfobacterales; family SKZT01. The sequence goes on along the minus strand of CAZNTU010000300.1, from coordinate 5,751 downwards.
TTTCTGCAAGGAGCGGATGCGGGAAATCGCCGGGCGAACCCCCGCTTTCAACCGGTACGGCATCTCGGAAAAAGCCGCGAACGATTTTATCGACAGGACGTTCGGCGTTTTCGACGAACAAAAGGTCGCGGTCGTCCGCAATCACGGGGATTTCGCCCCCCACAATATCCTGGTGGACGAACGGGACCGGTTGTGCGTCATCGATATCGGATTCTCGAAGGACAAAAACAATCCGCTTCCGTACGAGGACGCGGTCGCGTTTTCCATCTATTTCGAACAGATGCGTAACAACCCGATCTATCGTTCGTCGGGACCCGACAGAATCCTGGAAACGTTTTTGGACGAGCTTGTCGGGAACGACGAACGGGAAGCCGCGAAATTCGAGGCCGCATATTTGAAAAAGGTCCTCGCGCACCTGGCCTGGCTGTCTCACCCGGACCGCAAGCCCGTGTTCGGGTGGGCGGAACTTTCGTTCCGGAAATGGGGGAACGACAGGTTGAAATGGCTTTCCAGGGCCGCGAACGCCGAAAGCCCTCGAAGGTAACCAAATGATGAAAAAGCTGAACGAGTATTTCCGGATTTTGATCAAGCCGGAAGAGCGGTCCCTGAAGATCAAGAGCATGCGGGCGGCCGTCTGGAGCCTCTTGGGAAGGGGCGGGAGCCGCGTGCTGCGGTTGGCCAGCAGCCTGATTCTCACCAGGATTCTGTTTCCCGAGGCTTTCGGCCTGATGGCAACCGCGTCGGTGGTATTGGCCATGCTCCAGCTCTTTGCCGATACCGGCGTCAGAACGGCCATCATCCAGAACCCCCGAGGAGCGGAGCCGGAATTTCTCAACACGGCCTGGATCGTATCCATCTGCCGGGGCGCCATCCTCTTTCTCGCAATCTTGGCGATGTCCTGGCCCATGTCGCGGTTCTACGGCCAGCCGGAACTGGGAGGGCTGATGGCCGTGCTGGCGCTGAACCCCTTGATCGGAGGATTCGAAAACCCCGCTCTGGCCTTGGTGGTCAAAAAGTTCAGGATCGAAAAGCAGGTGGCCTACGAGTTGGGCTCCCACTTCATGAGCGTCGTTACCTCGATTCTTTTCGCCCTTTGGCTCGAATCCGTCTACGCACTGGCCATCGGCGCCGTGTCGCTGGTCCTCTACCGTGTTTGCGGCTCTTATATCGTGGAACACTATCGCCCCCGTCTGAAATGGAACAAGGAGGTCGGGGCGGAACTGTTCCGTTTCGGAAAGTACATTTTCATCAACACCCTCGTCACCTGGGCGGTCACGAACGCCGATGTCATTCTGGTCGGGAAGTTGTTGAGCATGGAAACGTTGGGTTTCTACAACCTCGGAAACAACATCGGCGTGGTCGTATCCACGTTTTGCCTGTTGATTTTCATGCAGTCGTACATGCCTGCGGTCAGCTCGGTCTGCCACGACCTTCCCAGGGTGGTGGAAATCTACAAACGCAGTTCCGCCCTGATATTGGCGGCGGCGGTCCCCGTGTCCGCCGTGGCGGCTCTCTTTTCCAAGGACATCGTGGGACTGTTGTACGATCCTCGTTATATGCCGGCGTCGGTCGCCATGTTCTGGACGAGCTTGGCAGGGGTCTTCCGGATCGTCGGGCTGGCCGCAGGCAATACGTTCATCGCTACGGGAAAGCCGAAATACGAAACGATGGCCATGTCGGTCGGGCTCGCGCTGGCTGCGGGTCTCGTCTCCTGGGGAGCGTTGCGCCACGGGTTGCCCGGCGCGGCTTTCGGCATGTTTTGCGCCATCGTCTCCATTAGCGTCATGGAAAGCATCCTGTTGGTGCTCGGCCTTGACTTTCCTGTCAAAGTCGTGCTTCGACCCTGGCTCCAGGCGCTCTCCGCAGGAGGGGCCGCCTTCGGAGCGTATTATGCCGCAGGCCGTTTGTTCATAGAAGGATGGTACGGCAACGTGCCGTTTCTGGTCGCCGTTTTCGCGATCAGCCTGATTGTTTCGCTGGGAGTCTACGTCCTCATGGAAGGACGGAATCCTTTTCGGGATCGGGGAGGCGCCACCCGAAACCGGTTGCTTGATTCGTAGCTGTTAGGTGTTAGCGGTTAGCTGTTGGCTGTTAGTCGTTGGCTGTTAGCCGTTATAATCGATGGTTTATGCCTGGCGCTTTGGAGGATGCCAGTCGAAGAAGCGCCGTTGCTCGAAATACGGTTGGAATGAAAGGAAAAATCGCATGTTTCCGAACCTGAAAGAAGACTACAAGATTTACGGTCGCCTGATGCATCCCGCCGTTTGGGTGATGGCGGTCTACAGGTACGGCCGATGGGTCGAGACGATTCGGTTCGAAATCTTTCGCAAGTTTTGCGACAAGTTCTACTGGTTTTTCTACAACCTGGTTTCGACGTTCACCGGAGTACACCTTCCCCGGAAAGCGACAGTCGGAAAAACGTTTCACATTATTCACGCCGGATGCATCGTGATCCACCCGAAGACGATTATCGGGAACAACGTCGGAATCATGCACGAGGTGACCTTGGGCTCCCGAGGCTCCTACGGCGCCCCGACTGTCGGGAACAACGTATTTATCGGAGCGGGCGCGAAGGTGCTGGGGGAAATAAGCATCGGAGACAACGTGGATATCGGAGCCAACGCCGTTGTATTGACGGACGTCCCGCCAAACTCCCTTGTGGTGGGAATTCCGGGCAGAATTATCGAAAACCATGTCAGGAAAGAATGGAAATACGATCCCAACGAACCGACGGAGCAGGAAAGATGACGAATTCGAAAAACGAAACCGAACAGGAAACCGGGTGCCCGGAACGAAGAGACCGGGAACTCGTGGACGCATTGTACAGACGCTATGCCTTGGGCGGAGGAAAATTGTCGGGGCTGCGCGCGTCGATCTACTTTTCCTTTAAAAAGTACGGCTGGACTTTCGTTGTGGCCTCGGCGCATTTCGTGAAGCGCGCTTTCGACATCGCGACCACTTCCATCCTGCTGATCCTTTTATCCCCTCTGCTTATTATCACGGCGATCGCGATCAAAATCGACGATCCAGGTCCCGCCATCTACAACCAGACCCGCGTTGGAAAATGGGGAAAGACTTTCACCATGCACAAGTTCAGGTCGATGGTCATGAACGCCGACAAGATGAAGGACCAGCTTCTGGACCAGGACGAGTCGGGCGGAGTCATATTCAAAATGAAGCGCGACCCGCGCGTCACCCGCGTGGGAAGGATTATTCGCAAGCTTTCCGTCGACGAGCTTCCGCAGCTCTGGAACGTGCTCAAGGGGGACATGTCGCTTGTCGGACCGAGGCCCCCGGTCCCGAGGGAGGTGGCGGAATACCGGTATGCGGACCGAAGACGCCTGAACGCGATTCCGGGCATCACTTGCATATGGCAGGTGAGCGGCCGCAGCGACATCGATTTCGAGGGACAGGTGGGGTTGGATGTCGAGTACATCGAAAGCCAATCGTTCTGGACGGACATTAAGATTCTCCTGAGGACAATCCCGGCGGTCTTGCTGGGGAAAGGAGCCTACTGATGGAAGCGGGAACCGTCGTTATACTGGGTATCGCCGTGGACAATCTCGACATGGACGAGACGGTCGAGCGGATTTTCGAAATGGTCGAGTCGTACGAATCGGACCGGAGGCCTAAACAGGTGGCCACGGTCAACGTCGATTTCGTGGTGAACACGTTGACGTGGGGATTGAACAGAGCGAGGCACCCGGAGCTTTTGGACATTTTGCGACGCACGGACCTGGTGACCGCCGACGGCATGCCCATCGTCTGGACGAGCATGCTTTTAGGAACGCCGCTGAAAGCCAGGGTCGCGGGTTCGGACTTGGTTCCGCTCCTGGCGGGGAAGGCGGCCGAGCGCGGAAAAAGCCTCTATTTCTTGGGGGGAAAACCGGGTTCGGCGGAAAGGGCCGCGGACATTTTGAAACAGGCCAATCCGGGTTTGAAGATCGCCGGAATCGGGGCGCCGTTCGTCCATATCGACGGCATCGAGTTGGCGGACTCCGAGGAAAACGACCAGGCCGTTTCGGAAGAGATCAACCGGTCCCAAGCGGACATACTGCTGATCGCCTTTGGAAATCCCAAGCAGGAAATTTGGTTCGACCGCAACAGAGGCCGGTTGAAAGTCCCCGTTTCCATCGGAATCGGAGGCACGTTCGAGTTCATCGCCGGGTCGGTTTCGAGGGCGCCGATATGGATGCAAAAATCCGGAGTCGAGTGGATCTACCGAATATTCCAAGACCCGAAACGCCTATGGAAAAGATATCTCGTGGGCTTTTTCAAATTCGGTCTTTTAATCTGGCCGGCCGTTCTCCACGTCAGGTTCCGACGCTTTCTCTACCGTTGGAAAAACAAACGGACGGAGGAATCGGAATCGGCCGAACCCGGACGTACGAGAGGCCCCATGGACTTTCGAACGGTCCGACTGCCGGAGCGTTTCGACGCGGCGTATTCGAACCGGCTGGGAAACCGGTTCGGAACCGAAGAGGGGGAGGCGGACCTTTTGATACTCGACTTCGGCGACGTGGGTTTCATCGATTCCACGGGGATAGGGTTCATTGTCGGCGAATGGCGGAGGAGAAACCGGGATGGGAAAAAGTTGCGGCTGGTCGGGGTTCGTCCGCCCGTAGTCCGCTTTTTCAAGCTAAACCGCCTATGGGACATTTTCCACGAGATAGCGGAGGAGTCCATAGACGACGCGCTGGCTTCTTGCAAAACCGGGGAAGAGGCGAACGGGTTCCCGTACCGTCGGCGGGAAAACGGGGAATACGTCCTGTTCGAATTCTCCGGTTCTTTGAACGCCGACCGGGTCCGCCGGGTCGATACGGCTTCGTTCCACCGGGATTTCAAGGAAAAAAACGCCATTTTCGACCTGACGCGCCTGAAATTCGTGGACAGCACCGGTCTCGCCCTGTTCGTCAAAGCCCTGAAACATCAAAGGCAAAAAAACAAAGCGCTGATCCTGTGCGGAATGCAGGATTCGGTCCGGCAGCTCTTTCGAATCACCAGGCTCGAAAACCTATACATGATCGCCGAGAATATGGAGAAAGCGAAAAAGCGACTGGAGGTCTTGCGATGAAAGCCGTTGTTCTTCCTTCTTTCCACCCGGACGCGTTTAGCCCTTTGACGGAATGGCTGCCCGAATACATGCTGCCGGTGGCCAACAAACCGGTTCTGGAGCACTTGATCGAACTGCTGGTCCGCCATAAAGTCGAGGATATCGTGGTGGCGGTGAAGCACATGCCGTACGAAACCGAAAAATATTTCGAGGACGGCGCCCGGTGGGGCGTGCGAATCTCGTACAAATTGGAATCGGAATTCGACGACGTTCTCTCCTCCCTTTTCCGGTTGCGTTCGCGCCTGGACGACCTTTTCCTCTGCATTCCGGGAAACGCCGCGACCGATCTGAACGTCTCCGAAATGGTGGAGGCGCACAAGCGGAACGGCTGCCGGGCAACCTTCTTCTCCGGCGAAAGGTCGAAGCCGGAGCAAACGGCCCCGAAGGCGAACGGACTGGGATTCCTCCCTTTCGTCATGAATGCGGAAACCCTGTTCGCCCTCGAAAACGAAAGGAACGGCCCTCCGGAAGAATCGGGGGACATTTTCGATCTGCTTCGGGAGAAAGGGGCGGAATGCGGACGATATTCCTCCGATTGCTTCTTCAAATTGCTGGAATCGCAGAAAGACTTCCACGAAGCGAACATGGCCATGCTCCGGAACGAAATCGTAGGGGCAATCGTGCCCGGCAAGGAAAAC
>CAZNTU010000299.1:2260-6107 GCA_964575975.1 uncultured Desulfobacteraceae bacterium | reverse complement strand
GCGCGGTCGGGTCGCAATTCCCCCCTTGAGGGGGGGCTAGGGGGGTGTTGTTTCCTGTGAACAATGGATCGAACATGCCACACAGACACCCCCCTAGCCCCCCTCAAGGGGGGAATTGCACCGCCCTCCAACCGCACGGGTCGATAATTCGGCATGTTGCCCGTTAAGTTTACAATGTCAAATTATTGGGTTCGCCAGTTTCCATGAGGTCCATGACGGAATAAAACCTATATGAATTTCCAACGCCGAAAACTCGACATTTTCATCGCCCCAGGTCTAACCGTTTTCGTTCTGAAATACACCTTATTATATAGGCGAAAATAGGGGTGCCCGAGACGAAGAGGCGCCCTTTCGGTTTGGTTCGATGCGTACTTTATTGTATAGGCGCTGGCTGCGGGAAAATGCGGCGGTCCAAAAAGCGTCCGGAACTGAGGCGTCGGCGAAACAACATTTGTTACCGGTGCTTTTTGTTTTCCACGAGGTTCAAGTTCCATTCCAGCGTTCCATCTCCGTTGTCGGTCCTTCGGACGGTTCCGGTTTCCGACGCGAATGCTCGCTCTCCCGCCGTTTCATAGAGTTTTTCCATCCGGTCGCGGACCGATACAAGCCTTCTATCGATTCTCTCGCGTTCCCGTTTCAGCCACAGGTATTCGACGAACAAGGCCCATCCGGCGTTTTCGAGAGGTTCGGGATTCGAATCCGGGACGATGACCATTTTTCGGTCGGAACCGGGGATTCCATCGACGGCGGGGTCTTTCGCATCGGAAGGACTCATCGATCGTTTCGTGACTGGCTGGGAACCATGCATCCGGGGCCGGGATTCGTCAGTTCGGTTGTCGCCCCCGGCGGGCAAGTCTCCGGGAGTTGCATCCATTTTGGAATCCGGAGATTTTTGTTCGTCTTCGAATATGCTCTTGAAATCGAGGAACGATTCTCCGGAACTCCGGGCGGGCTCCTGTTTCGAGTCGGGTCCGGTCGCGTCGCGCATTTCCTTGGAATCCTCCGAATCTGCGGATGTGGAGGATGCGACCGGTTTCTCGGGTTTTTTGGATTCCTCCGGTTTGGGTTCGGCAAGAGTCGGAGCCGCCTTGATTTTTTTCATTTCGGCCCCGAGGGCGTACAGCACGGGGGAGGGGTACGACCTCGCCGGGACGACGAATTTGCAATGGCACGTCGATTCGGCCAAATCCGGAAAGTTTTCCTTGATTTTCGCGCAACTGATCGAGCTGGCCTTTCGTCGGTCGATATGGCGCTGTGTATATTCGCGGTCGTAGTTGAGGCAGTATCCGATCACCCTGTGGAGAAAATCGGCGCCCTGCTCGTCCGCGAAGGTCAGGGTGTAGAGCAGGCATACTCTTTCGTAATGGGTCAGATAGTTGTAGTCGCGGGCCTTCAGGATTAAATGTCTCAGTACGCCGCATTTGTTGACCATCTCCTTCAGGTTGCCCGGCGCCAGGATTTCGTCTTTCGGGCCGTAGGATATGCCTTGTCTGTCCGGTTCCCTGCCCGTCTGAGGAAACAGGTTCAATGCGTCTGGATCGGCCCGGTCGGTGTTCCGCAGGGCGTCGAACTGGTCGGGGAAGGGTTCTCCGTTCTCGTCCAGGAAGAGGCACCGCCGGTTGTTTTTCCTGTTGATTCCCAGGGGAAGCTTGATCAGGCAGGAATCGCGGTCTATTTTTCCTCTGGGGAAAAGCTCCCAAACCAGGTCCTCTGAGGGCGGCCCCGCCATTTTCATGATTTTGGTCCCGACGAGAATGGCGCGGGCGGCGGCGACCTCGTCCTTGAACAGCAGCCAGCCGTGCCTTCCTTTGTAGCCGCTGTCCTCGATCAGGAGGGACATTCCCATGGACCGGCAGGCGCTTTGCAATCTCAGTAGATCCTCGTGGGTTTTACGTCTGAACCGGGGCAGCATGGATTCGTCGGACAACAGGATTTGGCGCTTGGAGACGTCGATGTCGAAAACCATGAACCGGACGGTGTCGCGGTCGGTAACGGGATAGACCGCCAGGGTTTCCTCTCCCGCTAGGTGGCTTCGGATGTCGAGGGAATTCAGGGGCCGCTCCACGCGCATGTAGCCGCACCGGCCCTTCGCGTCAACCCATTGCCTCGCGTGGGCGTCCCCGCGACCCCGGAGAGTTTCCAAAAGCGTTTCCCGGTCTTTTTCGTCGAAGACGAGCGGCCGGAAATTGCATTCGGATCGCCGGCGAATGTTTTCGACGGACGCGCGCACGACCGGTTCGTCCTCGATTTCGAGCGCCTTTTGGGCGGCTTTTTCCGCGAACCCGAACAGTCCCATTTTCGAATAGCAGTCCGCCAATTGCTCGTAGCCTTCGCGGCAGTTCGGGTTTCTGTGGAGGACCATTTTCATGTTTTCGACGGTTTTCCGGACGTCGTCTTCGGACCGGTCCAGGGTCCCGAGCCTTTCCTTGGCCGCCGTCAGGGACGGGTCCGCCTCCAGCGCCTTTTTGTACTGCCTCTCGGCGTGCGAGCGCATGCCCAGCGCTTGGAACAGTTCTCCAATATGGAAAAGCAGCTCCGGGTGCTTTACGGGAAAGATTTCGTGCTGCCGGACGAGGTCCCTGGCGTACTGAACTTCGCCGATCTCCATGGACAGTCGCGCCAGGGCGACCAGCGACAGTATGTTTGGCGGGGTGACGACCTTTACCGACTTGTAGTAGTTGTACCATCCGCGAATTTTCTGTCCGACCTCCACGAGCCTGTCGGCGACGCGGTCGGTCGCCCGGACCGGCTTGACGTGTTCCAGCTTGTCGTGGAACTGCCGGATGGATTTCTTGTCCGGTCCTTTGCCGTTCGCGTCCATGTAGAATCCCAAATAGACGATCCCGGCGGAAACGTGGGAAACGAGGGTTTTGGACGGATTGATTTTCAGCTTCAGCCCGACCAGAGAATTCAGGCAGAGTTCCCTGGCCTCGTCCAGGTCGTCCCGTTTTTCCGAGAACACCGCGATATCGTCGGAATAGCGAAGGTACCCGTCGCCGAATCTCTCCCACATGGTTTTGTCGACAGGGTTCATGTAAATGTTGGAGAGCAACGGCGATAGACCGCTTCCCTGCTGGGAGCCGACGGTGTTGTCGAACAACCCCATCTGCCGGAAAATCTTCGCCTTGAGGAGGCGAGAAATCAGTTTCGAGAGCGGCTTTTCGCTTGCGACTTCCTCGACGAGCCCGACCATGATCTTGTGGTCGATGGAATCGAAGAACTTTTCCACGTCCATTTTCAGCATCCACCGTTTTCCGGACCCGATGCAGGCGGTCGCCTGCATCACGGCTCTGGGGGCGGATTTCCGGGGACGGTAGGCGTAGCTGCACGGCAGGAAGCGCGGTTCGAAGATCGGGGTCAGGACGGTCGCGACCGCCTGCTGGACCACCCGGTCCCTTACGGCGGATATGCCGATTTCCCGAACCTTGCCCTGTTGCCTCCGATCCTCGTAGACCATCACGGGCAACGGCTTGTAGATGCCGTCGCGGATTTCCGCGGAAAGGGCTTCGAGGTTGCCGCACAGGGACTTTTCGAAATCCTTGGTCGCGATTCGGTCGATTCCGGCGCGGCCGCTTTTCGCGCGCACGTTTTTCCATGCTCTTTCGAGGTTCGGCTGGTCGTGGATTTTTTCGAATATCATAATATTTTGCAATCCTCCCGAGATCTGCAAGGTTCTGTGCCGAGGAATCGAAGCAGCTTGGCGCACGCGCCGCAAAGTGTATAGATCAGGACGCTGTCCTCCTTGGGATCGATGATGTTGTCCAGCTTGGCCAAAAGCTCTTCGAGGGCGGTCTTGCCGATGTAGCATTCGAATACGCTTTTTTGCATGCGCGTGCCGTAGTCTTTT
>CAZNTU010000299.1:0-2250 GCA_964575975.1 uncultured Desulfobacteraceae bacterium | reverse complement strand
ACGTTGGCGGCCTTGTTTCTCTTCTTGTCGCAGACGATGTCGTAGGATATCACGTAAAGCTGCTTCGATTCTCGGGACACGGTTGGTTCCTTTGGGGGAAGTTACAATCCGATGAAATGCTCTTTTCTCTTTCCGTTCTTGCAGATCATCTCGGACAGGATCAGAACGGAGGCCTCGTTTCTGAACAGGCAGAAGGCTCGACCCTGCTTGCGCTGGCAAACGACCTTGTCGTGGAGAGCGAACACGGCACCGGTGTTGGGAGCGAACCATTTGCAATGGACGCGTCCGGCCCGGCGGGCGATGTACCACAGGGGCTTGTCCGCCGTGTAAAGCAGCACTTTTCTTTTTTTGTTTTCCGGCAGGGAAGCCAGTTCGTTCAGGTAAACAAGAATGGTCGAGTCCATGCCGTCCAGGATTTTGGCTTTCAAGCCATCCGAGCCGGGGTTGTATCTTTTACGATTTCTAGCGTTGTTTCTTAGCCAGTTGAACGCCTCGGAATCGATGATGTCCGGGTCCAAAAGCAGTTCTCGGGCGTCGGCGAAAGGGCGTGCGTTGGGTTCCCATTCCAGCGTCCAGTTTTTGAACGACCGGATGCGCGCCTCGATTTGGGCGACCAAAGCCTGCTTGTTCCTGAACTTGAGCAGGGTGGCCCGGTAGTCGTCTTCGATGTCGATGTCGCGGTGGAGCATGATGGACAAGAATTCCACCCATACAATGTCGGGAACCACGACGGGGTTTTGGTTCCTTTCGCAGAAATTTTTAATGCGAATGGCGGATTCCCTGAACCATCCATCCATTCGGTCGAGTTCGCCGGTAAAGGCCGCGGCCCAACGATAGAGAATGTTAGTGTCGATCATGTACGTTATGGGGGTCGGATTCTTTTTCATTCGTCCTCCTCTCCGGCGTTGTCGTCGGCATCGATATCGTCGTTTTCATCTTCGTCTTCACTTGCCTGGCGCTCGAGCAGTTCGCAGAGTTCGTCCAAGTCTTCGGAGGAGTATTCCCAGTCTTCCAGGGCCTCCGGCGGCAGGGCGACGCGCATTCGTTTGATGGCTTCCGGGTCCGCCTGGAAGATTTCCCTTTGACCGTACCAAACCACGGCGTCTTTCAGGGCTTCCTGCAGGCGTTCGGGCCATGCCGGAACATTGGTGTCGATCATTCGAAAGGGGCGATTGTTGGCTATGAACAAAATGGAGGGTTGATATTGGTCCTCTCCCATGCAGCCGACGACGACCTGTGGAGCGGGACTGCGGGACAGAATCGACGCTATGGCGCCCTTTTCCTCCGCGTAAAGTTTGAACAAGTCCTGGAACAGAAGCACGATCCCGAAGCCGTCGTCCTGTTCCACCATTCGCTTGGCGTCCGAAAGGGACCCGGTCGTTTCGACGATCCAATCGTTCCCCAAGGCCTCGGTCGTCGCTTTTTCGATCCTTTCCCGGTACTTGCCGTCGCCGTCGAACACGAGAACGCGGCTGGGGCAGTTTTTATCGACGAATTTTTCCGGGGACTTCTTGTCCTCCTTGCTTTTGCGGATGAACTCGACGAGTCGCGGCACGGAGTTCTTTTCGTTCTTGTGGACATAGGCGTAGCAATGGGCGTTGGCGGCGGCGAACCAGTGGGGGACCGTGCCCGCGCCGCTGAACATGATCACCGAAGTCCTGTTGTGCAGCGCGACGAACCGCTTCAGGACGTTGACGCCGTCTCCCTCCTCTCCGTCGGGGTTCAAACTCATGTCGATGTCGAGGACGAAAACGTCGTAGAACTTTTCGTAGAAGGCATCGACGGCATCTCTCATGCTCTCGACCACATCCACTTCGAATCCCTCGTCGGTCATCCAGTCGACTGCGATTCCGACGATTTCCGAAGCGGGTTCGTCGTCCATGAACAATACGGATACGGTTTTTTCGTTCATTTTACTCTCCTTTTTTCAAGTGGATTTCGAATCTGGCTCCGTTTTCTGGCTGATCGGCGGGGTAGAGCAATTCCCCATCGATTTTTTCGACGGCCATGCGCGCGCTCGCCAGTCCTAACCCGGTTTCCTTTTTGATTCCCTTGCTGCTGACGTACGGTTCGAACATCCTGCCCTCGTATTCGGGATCGACGCCTCCGGCGTTGTCGACGACCGCGATGCCGAGCCCGTCGATGTCGATTTCGATCAGGATTTTTCTTTGGGGCAGGGGGATTTTCCTGCGTTGGAAGGCTTCGACGGCGTTTTTGACGATGTTGTCGACGGCCAGGCCCAAATAGTCT
>CAZNTU010000298.1:0-6113 GCA_964575975.1 uncultured Desulfobacteraceae bacterium | reverse complement strand
CAGAAACTCTCTTTGCAGTTACAGCGTCAGCGCGCCCATCGGTTTTGCGAATTCCAAGTCTCCCCTGCCGTTTCCATATCATGCACAACATAGGCAACCAATTATTCTCCGAGCCGTCGCGGCGTTGCGGGACTACCCGGGCTATTGGCTTGACAGCCGCCAAGTGTCGAACGTCAACGACGCGAGCTACCAACGGAAATTCGCTCGGTGCGCGTCATCGTTTTTCTCAGACGATTTTCGACGCGCGACTTGGCTTCGAAAAGCTCCCCGGTCGATTCGGTTTTCAAGCCGACAACCAGATCCCTGAACGTTTTCAGATCCCTTTCGAACTCTTGGATGGATTCCTCCGAATTCAACAGGAATCCTACGGTTTCCAGACAATCCTCGTAATGGTTTTCTTCGTTCTTTTCATGGTGCATGGTGTACATTTTGCGAGGAGTGGCCGAGAGCGGAAGAATCTTTGCGCCTGCTCGACGAATTGTGCGAGGAGATCGATACTTCATTGTCTTTCATCGCTCGGTCGTATCGCGACTCGCGCTTCAATCGGCGGGTTCAAGCTCCACGTAGCCGGTTTGTCCGTTGCGGCTGTCCAGGGCCAGGAGCGCCACCTTGGTTTCGGGAGGGAGGATTTGCAGAATGGATGCGAAGCTTTCCACGCTTTCGACGATCTGGTTGTTGATTCCCAGGATGATGTCTCCTTTCTGGAAGCCTGCGGTTTCCAGGGGACCTGCCGGTTCGAGGTTTTCGACGGCGACGCCGATGTTCGCGGGCAGTCCGAACCGTTGGGACTCGTCCATCGTGACCGGCCGGACCGTCCCGCCGATCCTGTGGCGGATCGACTCGGCAAGGAGTCGTATCGACTCGTCCAGGCTTTCTATTCCGACCACTATCTTTTTCGCGTCGCCCTTCCGAACCAAGTCGATTTCCACTTTTTCGCCGGCGGGGGTCTCGGCGACCATTTTCTGCAAGTCGGCGGGGTTTTCCACCGTTTTCCCGTCGTAGTGTTCGATAATGTCGCCTTTCTCGATTCCACCATGCGCCGCCGGACTTTCCGGGAATACTTTCTCGACCCGTACGCCCTTTCCATGAAGCTTGTAGAATCCGCGCGCGTTTTCGATCTCGGAATTCGGTTCCAGGATGCTTACCCCCAACCAGCCGCGTTTTACTCTGCCGTCCGCGATCAGCGCGTTGGCGATGCGGACTGCGGCATTGCTGGGAATCGCGAACCCGATCCCCTCGAAACCGCCGGAACCGGAGGCGATGGCCGAATTCAATCCTATTACCTCCCCGTTGAGATTCAAAAGAGGACCGCCGCTGCTCCCCGGGTTTATGGCCGCATCGGTCTGGAGATAGTCGTGGTAGCTTCCCGGATCGACGATTCCCCTCCGGTGCTTGGCGCTGATAATTCCCTGGGTGACCGTCTGGTCCAGCCCTCTGGGATGTCCGATGGCGACTACCCAGTCGCCCACTTGAAGCCGGTCGGAGTCGCCGAAGACAACGTGCGGAAATTCCTCCTCGGCTTGGATCCGGATGACCGCCAAGTCCGTCTTCCCGTCGGTCCCCACTACGGACGCGGCAAAGATTCGTCCGTCGGACAGGACCACCTTGATTTCGCTGGCGCCCGCAACCACATGGTTGTTGGTCAATATGCGCCCATGCCCGTCGAGGATCACCCCGCTTCCCACTCCCCTCAGCTCTCTTTCGGGCGGTTCCGGATCCTTGGGAGCCTCGAATGGATTGCCCTCCAGAAGAGAGTCGAGCGAAAGAACTCCCGCGCGTCGCCTGATTTCGATATGCGCCACCGCCGACATGTTTCTCGCGGCGACCTCTGATATGGCCGAACTCATATCGCTCCTGGCGACGCAAGAGCTTTCCTCCACTTTGATGGTCGATTCCTTCCTTTCCACCGGGATCTTGTTTTCGCCGGACTGGCATTGAATCAATCCGAACGCCCCGAACAGAAGAACGGCGAAAAGGACGTTGCGACTATTTCCGCTTTTGCGGTCTTTATATTTCATTTCGTCTACGTCGCTCCTTCAAGCTCCCCGAATACGAACCTGGCTTTTCGCGCGACGGCCTGCAAGCCGACGCGCGCATTTGATTTCTCGCAGAAAATACTATAACTCTTTTTTTTCGGACAAAGGAAGCGGCATCTACTTTATTTTCATTCCGCAGGGCCTGTATATTGATTTCCGCGGCACTCTTTCTACCATTTGGCGTAAATATAATGTCTCGAAATTCGTTCGTCTTTGATGACAAGGATGTTTCCTCCCAAGGCCGCTTGGGAAACAATGATTCTGTCGAAGGGATCTCTGGACCAGTTTTGAGCGGAGGAAAATTCGATTGTTTTCCCAAAGGGCCTGTCGCAGACACTCAGCCCCATCACCCGTTTCAAATATCCGTAAACGACCTTCGCTCCTCCTTGAATCTTTCGAGATGCAATAGCTCTTCGGGATCGCCCGCTATAAAACCGGGATGTTTTTCAAGCCTTTTCAATTTGGAACCCGGTTGGGCCGGCTTTATCAACAGCACTCGAGAAACGTACTTCACGTCAAGTTTAAGGATGCCCTATAATATCAAGCTCATCTCAACAGTGGAAATTCGATCTTTTCCGTCTTACGTCAAATATCAAAGCCTTCGCGATGCGGACCGCCCTTTTCAAACTCGCCCGCGCCCGGCGACGGGCCTTCGAACCGCTCGAGGCGATTCCGTTCGGACACCGCAGGCCGGCAAATCCAAACGCGCCACGTCCAACCTGGTGGCGGCTTCTATGGTCTGATGTCGTTTTCGGCGCTCATAGTCTTCTCCATCTTCAACAAGACCGTTCTTCTTTTATTGCATGGTTTCGGGAACGAAAAGCGATATCGTTCCCGAGGCCGGATTGAAAAGAGCCTCGACCCCGATCGCGTCGGCGGCTTTCCCGATGGCTTTCTCGTCGAGATACCGGTCGTCCTGCGTTGGACCCCCCGAAAATTCCCCGACCCCCCCCCCTTTTTTCCAGCGCCCTATGGAAATTCCGAATTCCCCTTCGTGCCCCACCGCGCGGAACGCCGTCAAAAGCGTGCGATAGACCACGTCCTGCAACAGAAAAGGAGACGTGAAAACCTCTATTCCCGGAGCGTCAGCCCGGTCGAAACGGATATTGCTCGCGTAGCTCAAAAACTTCGAAAGCTCGACCATCAGTTCCACCACCTCGGCCAAGTCGGTTTTGTTCACGGGATGGTCCACGCTGTGGGCGAACTTGTTCATCTGCCTTATGGCCGCGAACCCCCGCTGGACTTCCTCTACGATGGCGTCGCTGCACGAGGACACCGTCTCGGGCTCCAGCGGCCTCCCCCGCTTCGCCGCCTCCGTCAGGTCCCCCAAAAGACCGGCGGTCTCCGAAATCACCGCGAGAATGTTTTTCAGCTCGTGGGAAACGCTCGCGTTCACTTTTCCGATAAATGCCAGACTTTCCGAGTTGTTCAAATCGATGGATTTACCCATAATTCCCCCTGAAATGCAAAAAACCGAATCCGATATCCTTGAAGATAGACGCAATCGCAATCACGATGGCAATGGCGACCACGATAGAACTGCGGACAAACCCGTTCGCGAAGTCTATAGAAAGCGAATTTCACGCTGCCTTCCCTTTTGCCTTCTCCAAGATCGTCAGCAACCGGCCGATTTCCAAAGGCTTGTGGAAAAAACCCAGAGCGCCGCCTTCCATGCATTCCGTCCGATCCCTCTCCGAACCGTGGGCCGTAAGTACAATCACCTCGGTACCGGGACTTTTCGCTTTTATTTCGCGCAACACCTTGGTGCCGTACATGTCCGGAAGTCTAAGGTCGAGCACGATCAGAGCGAAACCCGAACGCTCGAGCATGTCGATCCCTTCGCGTCCGGTGTAACAAACGGCGCAGGAGCAACCGCGGATTCCCAGCCTTCTCGCGAGTATGTCGGCGAACCCGCGTTCGTCGTCGATTATCAACAAGTCCGATCGTTTCATTACGCAACATGTTTTAAGATTGACTGTCACAACGATTTAAATTATAAACGACTATACACTTTATTGTCTCGTCTGTAAACAATTTGGCCAGGAACGCGGCCGAATATTAAGCGGACAGGCGAGCACCGATGCTATCGCAAAGACGAACAGCCCGACGGAAACGGTTTCTTTTGGAAGGAAAATCCAAACCCTCGAACGCCCCGAGCGATTGAGCGCACGATTTGGAAAAGGCTTGAAAAAAATGGCAAGGACGACCAAGACGATTCTGCTGGTTGACGACGAGGAAAAACTGTTGAACTCGATAGCTCGACGCCTGGACCTGATAGGGGTCGAATCGGTAAAGGCCAAGAGCGGTCCGGAAGCTATCGAGGCGGCCAAGGAAAGGGACTTCGACCTTGCCGTCGTCGATCTGAAAATGCCTGGAATGGACGGCCTGGTGACGATCGCCAAACTGAAGGAGATTCGGCCCGACCTGAAAACGGTCCTTTTGACCGGCTTCGGCAGCGAGAAGATCAAGCAGGCCACCGAGGCCCTGGATAGCGCCTATTTCGAAAAGGACCAGATGGGCGGGCTGTGGGACTTCATCAAGAAGTTCAACGCGGAGGGAAACGTGATCGTCATCCGTCCGTCGGGCCGGCACGGAAGCGGAACGCCCGGTTCTCGCCAAGACAGGTTCTACCTCGAGGGAAGCCAGATAGAGATTTTGCCGAGCGGCGCTTCGGCGGGGCAGACGATTCACTCCTATGAAACGGACGGAGCAAAAAAGGCCGCGACGCTTTCGGGCACTCTCCGTCTGATCGGGGAGACGGCCGCAATGCAAAAACTCCGTAAAAATATCGAGAGGGCGGCGCCCTTGGACTGCAACGTGATCATCCGGGGGGAAACCGGCACGGGAAAGGAACTTGCGGCAAGGGCCATCCACGATTTAAGCTCCAGGCGTAACAATCCTTTTCTTCCCATCAATTGCGGACTCCTGACCAACGAGTTGCTGTTCGAGCAGCTGTTCGGGGATATTCCCCTGGGCGCGGACGAAACCGGGAAACCGAAAAGCGTGCTGGCGGGAGTGAAGTCCGGGGGGACGCTGCTTCTGGACCAGGTCGAGGACATGCCTCGGAAAATGCAAATCCATCTTTTGAAAATGATCGACCACAACGTCGGTCCCGAATTCGGGACGGCAGGAACGGCGGCGACCGACGTCAGAATCATCGCCGCGGCGCAATCGGATCTCGGAAAACTGGTGGCCGAGGACAAGTTCAGAAAAGACCTTTTCTTCAGACTGAACGTGTTCGAACTTTACATTCCGCCGCTTCGGGAGCGCAGGGACGACATTCCGCCCCTGGCGTACTATTTTCTCGAGATGTACACCAACGAATTCCGAAAAAAGGTCGAACATATTTCCGACGACGTAATTTCGGCCTTCATGTCGTACGATTTTCCGGGAAACGTTCGCGAACTCAAGCATCTGATAGAACGGGCGGTCATCCTGGCCGACGGCGACGCGGTCCGGCGAAAGCATCTTCCCGAAAGGTTTCTCAAACCGGAGACCGCGAGAGTTTCTCTCCCGGCAACAGCGGGCGAGAGCCATTTTCCGACGCTGACCGAAATGGAAGGTAGCTACATGAGAGAAGTTTTGGAAGCCTGCAAGGGCAACAAGACCAAGGCCGCCGAAATGCTCGGAATCAGCAGGGCCGCTCTTTGGAGAAAACTCAAGCAAATCGGGCAGGAAAAGAATAAAACCGCCGAAGAGGGACAGTCCGACTGAAATCGAATGGCCGGGCTTTCGAAAAGTACGGTACGGCAGGACCGCCCCCCCTTGAGGGGGATAGGGGGGTGTTTCCGGTGAACAATGGATCGAACATGGCGCATCGACACCCCCCTAGCCCCCCTCAAGGGGGGAATTGCGACCCGACCGCACAAGGTCGAAATATTTCAATTGGTTGCGGCTTATGTTTACGATGTCAAGTCAATGATGTGCTTTTTTTGGTTAGTATCAGGTATTCGTCCGGTTTGTCTTTTTATTCTTGTCCGGGTCGTAAAGGCCGATTCCGTCGATAAACTTTAAATCTTTCAAATTATAGGCGAGCAGTTCCATCCGACGGCATATCGCAGTTGCCGCAATTAACGC
>CAZNTU010000297.1:0-6119 GCA_964575975.1 uncultured Desulfobacteraceae bacterium | reverse complement strand
GGGGGAAGGGATTCCGGAGGCCACAGAACCGGCAACATGATCGACAGGCTGATGCGGAGAATGGACCGCCATCCGGGTTCGACGTTCTACTTCCACGGAAGTTTGGCGGCCGCCGAATCGGGCATCGGGGGCTGGGCGCTTATTCACAATTTCGCTCCCTGCAACCCGAAAACGGTAAAAGAGCACGACGGATGGAAAAGTCCGTCGGAATGGCCCGACAAATCCAGGTATCATGAAAACTGGCTTTAAAATCTGTTAAAATCGGCATCCATGGGAGGTTTTAGGCACCCGCCCCCAAATCCGTTATAACCAGAAAAAAACAATGTGCCT
The DNA here is from genome assembly GCA_964575975.1 of uncultured Desulfobacteraceae bacterium. Taxonomy (GTDB): domain Bacteria; phylum Desulfobacterota; class Desulfobacteria; order Desulfobacterales; family SKZT01. The sequence goes on along the minus strand of CAZNTU010000297.1, from coordinate 5,789 downwards.
TCATATTTGATCACACTCGGATTTAAAAATCCCGCCCTATTTTCTGAAAACTTAAGAATACTTTAACGGATTTTCGTCCCAGATCACTAAATTCAACTAGGTTTTTATATGTTCAGCATAATAAAAAAAAGGTTTAACAACCTAATCGCCGACCCGCGTTTCTCAGAAATTCTGGCAGGATCTGTCTGGGCATTGTCAGCCCGTGTAGTATCCAATGGTTTCGGACTGGTGGCAAGCATCGTAATCGCCAGATTTTACGGGGCGGATGTTGTGGGCATCGTAGCGGTGATCCAGTCCTTTCTCATGCTATCCACCATATTCACCGTTCTTGGTACCCAGACGTCGCTTCTGCGGCTGATACCCGAGCATCTGGCAAAGTATTCTCACACCTCGGCCTTTAGGGTGTACCGCAAGACCCAGTTCATGGTGATCCTTGTTTCTGTGGCAACAGGAACGTTGTTTTTCATTTTTTCGGAGCTGATCGCGGCCCGGATGTTTTCCAAACCCCACCTTTCCTTTTATTTCGCCTTGGCGTCGATCTTCGTTATCTTTAAATCCCTGATGCTGCTAAATACCCAAGCGGTCCGAGGCTTGCGACTGATTAAAGTGTTTGCCCTCATGCAGGTTCTGCCCCAGGGATTCAATCTGCTGCTACTCGTATCACTTGGCTATTTATGGCCTTCACAGGATGTTCCAGTATATGCAATACTCGGCGGATTCGCCATAACCGGCATTTTGGGCTGGTTTATCATGGAATACGAGTTTAAGCGGAAAATGCAGCCGCAGGATCTCGTACATCCCATGCCTTCCCGAGAGGTTCTTTCCATCTCCCTTCCTATGCTCATGACCCATGCCATGGACTTTCTTGTTGCCCAAACCGGGGTGATCATGTTATGCATCTTCCGAACCGAAGCCGAAGTGGGCTATTATGCCATTGCCGTGAAACTGGCAACCCTCACGAATTATTTTCTGCAAGCCGTCAACTCTATGGCGGGCCCAAAATTCTCAGAGTTGTTCCATTCAGATAAAATGGATGAGCTGTTTTACGTGGCCAAAAAATCAGCCAAGCTCATTTTCTGGACCACCGCACCAATTCTGCTGGGATTTGTCATCCTGGGCAAGCCGATTTTGCAAATCGGTTTCGGAAAGGAATTCTCATCGGCCTACCCCGCCCTTGTACTTCTGGTTATAGGCCAGTTTGTGCATTCCATATCCGGTGCTACCGGCCTGTTCATGAATATGACAGGCAACCAAAATGTATTCAGAAACATTGTTGTCGTTGCGGCATTCGCTAATGTCGCATTCAATCTGTTGCTGACGCCAGACTATGGTATTATTGGAGCAGCTATAGCGGCAATGGTCAGTCTTGCGGGATGGAATGTCGCCACGCTGGGTTATATGAAACTGAAATTCAGGAAGACCACAGGGTATTTTCCGAATATTGTGTGATCTTTCGCGTTATGTAACGAGTCAGACCCCCCATAGGAAAACGTAAAAAAATGTGAACAAAGATGGAGCCAGCGGAGCAATCATGCACTACCGTTTTAAACGATGAAGAAATTGGGTCGAAGTAGAGAAAACACGCGGACTATTTTCACAGGTCCATAAATCGGATGAAAATGGAAAATGTTCTGGTTATAACGGATTTGGGGGGAGCGACCTTTTTACCGGATTTTAGCGTAATTTCGTATATGGTTGGGTTGCCAAGCTTAACCTGAAAAACGAAAGGAGCAACAAAATCCAGACAAAAAAGCCGACTTCCCGGAAAAATCGTACAATCGTTCTCCCCTTCGAGCAAGTAATATAGATGGTTTCGATCGAAGATCCCAAAAAGTCCGGGAAAATGCCGGACGAATTCGTAGAAAAACATCCCGAGCTTTTTCCGGACGGAATCCGGAACGGATACGGGTTGAAGGAGGTTCGGCGTCCGAAAAAGCCGGGCGTGCCCACCAGGCGAATCACGGTGGATTCCGTCGCGTACACCGTCAGGCCTTCCTTCGCGATGGCTTACCACACGGCGTTCGCGGACGACGTCGAAAAGGCTCTGTTTCCCTGGAAGGTCAACGCGCCCTTCTGGGCAATGACCTACGTGTTCGGCAGGAACAACACGTACTGGCATCGCATGGAGCAAAGCCTCGGCCGAAACAGCGTCGTCGGAACCACGGTCAAGTCCCCCGGGCTTCTCCCCGAAAACCTCCCCGCGGACGAGAAGCACAGCCGGCTGAAAGGGGAGAAGGTCCGCGTGCCCGCGACCCCGTCGGCGGCCGGTGCGTACTGGGAGCTTCCGCAGGCGAGGACGCCGGAGAGAAGGGCCTGGCGAAAGGCTGCGGCGTGTTCAAGGAGGAAGCCCTGGACTTGGACCTTGGACACTTGGACACGCTCCGAAATCCGCGGACACGGACGCGTGGAAAGCCACCATGAACGTATGGAGCGTCCTGTTTCCGACGATCTTCGTCGTCTGCCGCTTCCCGCGCGTGTTCATAAAGATCCGAGATCGGACAAGCAAGAAATTCAAAGAGCTTTTCAAAACAGCGGCGGACAAGATATGGAACTGCTACGGGGCCGCTTCGAAGGCCTCCTTTTCCCAACGGGTGCGCAGGCTCTGCGAACGGGCCCGGGGGGAAGGGATTCCGGAGGCCACAGAACCGGCAACATGATCGACAGGCTGATGCAAAGAATGGACCGCCATCCGGGTTCTACGTTCTGCTTCCACGGAAGCTTGGCGGCCGCCGAGTCGGGCGTGAGGGTCCGGGCCCTTGTTCACACTTTCGCTACTTGCACTCCATGGACGGTTAGAGAACACGACGACTGGAAAAGCCCTGCGGAATGGCTCAACAAAACTAGGTATCATGAAAACTGGCTGTAAAACCTGCTAAAGTCGGGTAACGATTCACCCCCCATATAGGAATATATTGAAAACATCGAAAATAAAGGAGGACAAAAAAACGCATTTGTGATACCAACAGAATATAGCGAAAAAGTTGACCGTAGAAGACCTCGTGCAGTTCGACCGTGACCCATGGCGCGGCCCGACAAGGAAGCCCTGCTCGATTTGTCGGTGCGGTCGGGGGACTTCGGCATCGAATTTTACGAAAAGCCCGACGAAGACTCGTCCAACAGTTCGAAACCGCCTTCGGGCGATGGTCCGTTCAGAAGGGGAAAAAGGCCGAAGAGCGAAGAAGCCCCCGAAGAAAATTCCGACGAGTCCGGCGAAGAAAAGCCGGAGGGCGTATCCGCCGAATGCGCCGCGGAAGACGGCGCGAACGCCGACGAGCCGGAAAGACGCAAGCCCGGCAGGCAAATCGGAGCCGAGGGATTCGGCAGGGTCGAAGAAATGCCGCCGGAGAGAACGGAAGACCATTGGCCCGAAACCTGTTCTCCGTGCTCGCGCGATTTGGCCAAGCCGCCCTGCCTGTCGGCATATGCCGGACACAATACTTACGAGCTTGAAAAAGACGCCGGGCTGAACCAGATCCGAATCGTTCGCACTCTGCATCGATACCATACGGTCGTTTGCCGATGCGGCCACGAGAACAAGGCCGCGCCGGGGCAGGGAGCCGTTTCGGTCGTCGAGGGGCGAAAACGCGATCCGAAACTGGCCGAAAACCGACTCGTCGGTCCAATGCTCGCCACTTTCATCGCCGCCTTGAATCGCGACTGCAAAATGTCGCGGGAAAAAATCCGGCAATATCTCGCCGAATGGTTCGGTTTCGACGTGTCCGTCGGCACCGTATGCAACTGCATCCGCGAAGCGGGCGTAGCCTGCTATCCCATAGTGGAATCCCTGATCGAGGAACTGCAACGGGAAGAAAAGGTCCATCTGGACGAAACGCCGCGGTATGAAAAGGGCGCGTTCAGATGGCTTTGAGTGGCGGTCGGCCAAAAGATCGCCGTCTGTTTCATAGGGTCCCGGAAAAAAGAGGATTTGCCCGATCTGATAACCGAAGCCTTCTTCGGTTGGCTGATAACCGACGGATACGGCGCCTATCGCCATTATACGAAACGCCAGCGATGCCCGGCGAATTTGATAAGGAAGGCGGTCGGGCTTGCGGACGTGATCGACGAGGATGCCCGAAGAACGGGGGATTGGTGACTGCGGGAGCTGCGGAGCCCGATAAAGGCCATGGCCCGGGGTGAGGACGGCAGGAAGGAACGCGGGCGGTTCTCCCCGGACTCGAAAGAGCCTGCAACCTGGGATCGAAGTCCGATCATGAAAAGTTGAAGTCCCTGGCGAACGAAATCCTGAACGACCGGGGCACGGTGGCGGCGTTCGCCAAAAATCCGGGCCTTCCTCCGACCAACAACGAAGCCGAACGCGCGCTGCGCGTGGCGGTGATATTTAGGAAGATCTGCTTCGGCTCCCGAACGGACGAAGGCAGCCGGTCTTTCGACGCTTTCATAAGCGCAGCGGAGACGTGCAAGCGACGAAGAGCCGATCCTTGGGAATATATCGCAAGCGTTATTGCTTGCGGGCGAAAAGGCATCGCGCTTCCTCCGATACCGGCCGCATAATGTCTAATTCCTATAGGTGAGGTGAATCGCTACCTGGAAGAGTTGCTAATGTGCAAAGTCAAAATATACTGAGTAAGGTCTCAATCTGAGTTTTTTGAAAAATATTTCATTTTTCTGGGGACATTCGACCGGAAATTCTATACAGTTATCTGGATACCTATTTTTTACGTATCCAGGAGGATTCCATGACTATTTCGGTCGAATTCAAAGACGGGGAAATCGAGGCTCTGCGGCACGAAAGATTCCACCATCCGCACCCTCGGGTTCAGATGAGAATGGAAGCTCTGTATCTCAAGGGCAAGGGACTGACAAACGACCAAATCTGCGACCTGGTCGGAATCTGCCCCAACACCCTCAAGGGCTATTACCAGTTGTTCCTGGAGGGCGGCGTCGAAAAGTCGAGGGAACTCAACTTCTACAAGCCGCAAAGCAGGCTTGCGGAAAAGGCTTCTTCCATAGAGCAACATTTAAAGGAGAATCCGCCGGGCTCGCTGAAGCAGGCCGCCGCCGAGATAGAGGCTCTGACGGGAATAAAGAGGAGCGTGCCCCAGGTTCGGCAATTTTTGAAGCGAATCGGGGCGAAGCGTCTGAAAGTCGGAACCGTGCCCGCCAAGGCGGACGTCGACGAGCAGGACGAGGTCGTAAAAAAATTCGACCCGAAGATAGAGGAGGCAAGGGCGGGCAAGCGCGTTCTTCTGTTCGTCGACGCTGCCCATTTCGTTCTGGCCCCCTTTATCGGTTTTCTCTGGTGCTTCGCCAGAATCTTTATCAAGGCTCCCGCCGGCAGGAAACGGTTCAACGTCCTGGGTGCTATCGACGCGATAACGCACGAACTGGTCTCCGTGACGAACGACACCTATATCAACGCACCGGCCGTTTGCGAGCTTCTGGAGAAGATCCGGAAGCGCCGGCCCGAGACGCCGACGACCGTCGTTTTGGACAACGCCAGATACCAGAAATGCAAAATTGTCAGCGAAAAGGCGAAGGAACTGGACATCGAGATGCTCTATTTACCTCCGTATTCCCCCAATTTGAATCTGATCGAAAGTAACGATTCAGACCCTCCATAGGAAAAACCGAAGCTATTTTCACAGAATCCCCATGAATAGGGGTTCTTCATAAAAAATAGTCCCGTATTGCTATGGGGGGTCTGAATCGTTACGATCGAAAGGCTGTGGAAGTTCGTCAAAAAGAAATGCCTTTACTCAAGGTACTACAATTCCGTAATATTTTAGCTTTTTGAAAATCAGTTTGCCAATTGCAGGTCAACTTGCACC
>CAZNTU010000296.1:0-6125 GCA_964575975.1 uncultured Desulfobacteraceae bacterium | reverse complement strand
TCGGCTGCAACGTGCCCGCCATCATGGCGACCAGGACGCTGGAAAACCAAAGGGACCGCCTGATGACGATCATGATGAACCCGTTCATGTCCTGCGGCGCCAGACTGCCGGTCTACGCGCTTTTCGCGGCCGCCTTCTTTCCGGAGAGCGGGCAGAACGTCGTTTTCGCGCTGTACGTCGTCGGGATACTGTTCGCCGTGCTGACGGGTCTGGCGCTGAAAAGCACGATTCTGACGGGACCGGTCACCCCGTTCGTCATGGAGTTGCCCCTTTACCACGCGCCGACGGTCCGGGGCGTCGTCCTCACGGCGTGGGACAGGCTGAAAACGTTCGTCTTCCGGGCCGGCAGGATTCTGGTCCCGGTCATTCTGCTTCTGACGTGCCTGAACACGTTGGGAACGGACGGAAGCGTCGGAAACGAAAACAGCGAAAAGTCCGTGCTCGCCGCGATCGGAAAAACCATAGCCCCGGTGTTCGAGCCCATGGGAATAACGAGGGAGAACTGGCCCGCAGCGGTAGGTCTTTTTACCGGCGTCTTCGCCAAGGAAGCCGTCGTAGGCACTTTGGACGCCCTGTACGGCTCCATGCAAGCCTCCGACGAGGACGCGGGAGAAGACGACATCGGAGGGAGCGGATTTTTGGAGAGCGTTTCGGAGGCGTTTTCCTCGATTTTGGAAAACCTCGCGGGCGCGGTCTCCGTCTTGGCCGATCCGTTGGGCGTTTCCGCGGGAGACGTGTCCGACCTGGAAACCGCCTCCCTAGAGCAGCAGGTGCGCATCGAGACTTACCGAACGCTGAACAGTCTGTTTCAAACCAAGGCGGCGGCCTTTTCCTATCTGCTTTTCGTGTTGCTGTATTTCCCGTGCGTCGCGGCCATCGCGGCCGTCTACCGCGAAACCGACCTGAAATGGACCGCTTTCGCGGCCGCCTGGACCACAGGGATCGCGTACGCCGCGTCGGTCGTTTTCTACCAGCTGGCAACCTACCGGGAACACCCGAAAGCGTCCCTGAACTTGCTTGTCGTCATTGCTTCGCTTTTTACCGTCGTCTTGCTGGCGATGAAATTCTATAAAGCCAAAAAGTCTTCGGGCGCCTCGTCCGAGAAAACGGAGAACCGATGCGAACCAAATTTAATGGAATCCTGACGGGGCGCAAAGTCCCGGATTTTTTTCCGGACGAACGGTCCCGATTGTCGTTCGAATCGTATCGCAGGCACGATTCGAAAGATCGCGGGCCGATTCCAGACGGAAACCGTTTTTCCGGGAAAAAAATACTGGTGGCCGGCGAAGGAGAATGGATTTGCAATCTGCTGCATCGGAAGCTGGCCTGGCTCGACCCCTCGTCCGGGTTGCTTTTCGCCCCCGGAGTGGAAGAGGCCGTTCGCCGCGTCCGAAAACGCGATCCGAACCTCGTTGTCGTTTATAGAAGAAGCATCGACGAATATGCGCTTCGGCTCGCGCTTTCCATCTATGGCGCGCGTTCCGGTTTACCGTTAGTCCTGGTCACGGCATCGTCTTCGAAGACGAACGTCAAGTTTTTGAAAATGCTGAAGCAGGCCTTTTGGATAGTCGATGGAGCCGAAAGCCGACGCATGCTCCCCGAACTCGTGGAAACCTTTCTGGAAGAGAAATCGAGCGGCTTCATTGCGAAAATGTCGGTGGAGAGCGTTTTGCAGGTGCTTTCCATGGAAAGCAAAAGTTGCAGAATCAAGGTCAAAAACGAAAAGGGGGAAGCCGGGGTGATGCTTTTAAACGACGGAGAAATCCGGCAGTCGTTTTGCAAGGGTCTTTCGGGAACGGAGGCGGCCGTGGAGGCGATCAGCTGGACCGGCACGGACATCGTACTGTTCGAAGGATGCGGCACCGTCGAGAACCGATTGGGTTCGTCGATCAATTCTCTCGTCCTCGAAGGCTGCCGTCTCAGGGACGAAAGATCAGGGTCGGGGCGGCCGGCCGGGACCGGCGACGAAGAGGCGGCCCTTGCGGTCGAGGCGAAGACTCTTCTGTCGAGCGGAAAATGCGACGCCTTCCCTGGGACAAGGGAAGACAAAATAACTTCGCGAAAGCTTTCCAGGGACGCGGAAGCGGTCGTCTCCGCCTTGGCCCGTTTCGTGTCGCGGATAGAAGGAGTCAAGGCCTTTCTGATCGCCCTCGACGACGGGACCGTGCTGGCCGAAAGACGCCCGGCAAGCGCGGATGCGGGCTCGATCCCGGACGAAATCCTTGTGGACGTGCAGTTTCGAAGCGCGTCCAAGGAATTCATGCGCTTAAGAAGCCATGTCGTGCCTTGGGGGAAGAAATCCGACCTTGCGGTTTATTCTCTTCCTCCCTTGAACGTCGTCGTGGAAATCGAAACGGGCTCGAATATCGACGCCTATTTCGAAATTCTGAAACCGTTGATCAAAAGGGCCTCTTTTCGCTTTAGGTTCGACTCGTCCGACAATGGATCGACGGTCGTTTTTTAAGGCGCCGAATTCGAAAATGGAGTGAAGGGAAATGAAGATTGTAACCGTGGCCGGACCGCCGTACGCGGGAAAGACAATGGTCATAGCACATCTCGTGCGCCGTTTCACGAGCATGGATATCAGGGCGGCGGCGGCTAAATTCGACGCGACGCCGGCGAACGGCGGCGTTTTCCATAAAAGCGAATTGAAGGGGCCGTTGTCGGACTGCTCGTGCCATTTTGGCCTTCCCGGATTCCTTCGGGCGCCGAATATAAAGGATGTCTTCGAATGGGGCAGGGCGGAACGGATCGAAGTACTGTTCGTCGAAACGCCGGTATTGTGCTGCAAATGGGTCCCCTTCGCCAACGACATTCCCGTGGTAACCGTCGTCGCCAACTGCGGCGGCATGGGCCTCGCCAGAAGAACGGAACAACTCTTGCGTCTCGCCGACGCGGTGGTCGTCACCAAAACCGATTTGGTTTCCGAACTCGAAGAGAAGAGATTCCAAAGCGAAATCCGCAACTTGAATCCGACGGCGCCTATTGTTCGCTTCAACGGATTGAACGGAAACGGCTCCTATGCGCTGAACCGCATCGTCGACGAATTCGAAGATGCGTTCGAAACACAGGGAACGAAATCCGGCTTTTCGCCGCCTGTCAAAATATTCCGATTCGAATCCCGTTGAAAGCCTGCAGCGTTCGGCCGATCCTGCAGGGTCGGACGCGGCAACTTAATTGAACAAACGCTTGCGGCGTTCGTATACATGGTGGCCGGCAAGGGCGGCGAATGCCGCGCCGGCATAGATATGCGCTTTTTCGGCGTCGGCGAAGCCGAGGACAATCAGAATTGGCAGCAGTCCCAGCATGATCTTTTTTTCAAGCACGGCGCCGGCGCGTTTGGAGGCGGCCGAGCGGGACGCTTTCCGAGGCAGTTTGGGCGCAATGCGCTCCAAAAGGGTTGGAACGGATGAAGGATGTATCTCGGAAGTATCGTACAGCACCAGCAGGCTCCCGGTGCGGAGATTGACGGCGGTGTCGGTCACCCCGGGCAAACTCTTAAGCGTTTTTTCCACTTCCCGGGCTGTATCGGAAACGGTGAGCGACGGGGTCCGGATTCTGAAACGTCCGGGAATTTGGTGTGTAATCATAGCTAAATGTCCTCGTTTTGCGGTAAATGGTTATAATGTCTGAAGCTCGAAACGCCGGCGGCCAGGGTGTAGGTATTGTGCAGGATGGCCGACAGCCTTGGGGTCAGGATTCCGGATATGCTCAGGAATACCAGCGCGGTGTTCACGCCGATGATTCCCCTGTAAGTCATGGAGACCCGTTCCATTGCCATCGAGGACAATTCCCGCAAGCGGATCAGGTCCGAGATTCTTCCTTCGGTGAGAAGGATGTCGCAGGATTCCTTGGCGATATCGGCACCGTGGGCAAGAGAGATCCCCACGTCGGCAGTGGCCAAGGCATGGGCGTCGTTGATGCCGTCTCCCACCATTGCCACAGTATGCCCCTCCTCCTTGAGCCGTTTGACAATGGCCGCCTTTTCCTCCGGCAGAACATTGGCGTACACCTCGTCGATGCCGAGCTTGGCGGCAATGTTGTCGGCTGCGCGCCGCCCGTCGCCGGTGAGCATAATCACGCGCTTGAGGCCCAGGCGGCGCAAGGATGCGATACAGGCGGGGGCCTCTTCGCGCAATGCATCTTCCACGGCGATGACGCCTGCAAGCTCTCCCCCTACCGCCAGGTAGAGAAGAGAGTACCCCCTGTCGCCCAAGACACGCAGCTCCTCGTGGTCTTCGGGCACCGATATCCCGACGTCTTCCTCTATGAAGTGACGGGAGCCGATCTGGACTTTGCGCTCTCCCAATCTGGTGTGAAGGCCGTGGGCCAGAATGTACTCGACCTTGGCATGCTCCTCCTCGTGATCGATGCCGCGATCTTCGGCCTCCCGAACTACGGCTCTTGCCATGGGATGCGGGAAATGCTCCTCGAGGCAGGCTGCGGTCTTCAAGACGAATTCTTCGTCGTAGGGTGGCATCGGAAGCACGGACGCCACGCGGGGCTCCGCACGGGTGAGCGTGCCGGTCTTGTCGAAGACGATGACATCGCTCTGGGACAGAATCTCCAGGTATTTCCCCCCTTTGATCGCGCTGCCGAAGGCGGCGGCGTCCCGCATGGCCGACAGAACGCATAGCGGCACCGCCAACTTGATCGCGCAGGAGTAGTCGGAGAGAAGGACCGAAACGGCCTTGACCGAATTTCGGGTTAAAGCGTAGGTCGCCCCCGCCAGGCCGAAGGTGAGCGGGACCACCCGGTCGGCTGTGCGCAGCGCCCGCATCTGCACGTCGGACTTAAGCTTTTCCGAGGCTAAAACCGCTTCGAGCAGTTTGGCGATTTTCGCCTCCGCGCCCACCTTCTCGGCCAGAACCACGATCTCCCCTTCCACCGCAACCGTTCCGGCCGATACTTTGGCCCCGGCCCGTTTCTTCACAGGCAAGGGTTCGCCCGTCATGGAGGACTCGTCCACCATCGCCAGTCCCGACAGGACCGCTCCGTCCACCGGGATCTGCGCGCCCATCCGAACCACGACACGGTCCCCGGTCCTGAGGTCGTCGCCCGGAACGAGCATTTCGACGCCGTCACGGATCACCCATGCCTTTTCCACCCGATGGGCGAGGGTTATGGCCAGGCTTTTCCGGGCCCTTCTGTGCAGGATGCCCTCCAAGACTTCGCCGAGCCCCAATAAAAACGCGATCGTGGCTGCGGAACGAAAGTCCCGGCGCGACAATGAAATGCCGATCGCCGCCGCATCCAGAACTTCCACCGAAAAATGGCCCCCGAACAAGGCTTTGAATCCTTTAAAAAGAAAAGGAATCGACCTGTAAACGGTGATAAACGGGCGAAGCACCGACGGTGCCAGAAAGCGCCACGCGAGCATGGCCGCTATACTTTTCCCGTTCGATTTATCTTCCCCGCTTTCCGGTTCCGATGCACGGGGCGGTTCGATCTCCACTGTCCGCTGGCGCGGCCCGCCGTCTCCTTCTGTCAGGAAAAACAGTATGCGCTCCTGAACGGCCGACGAATCGGCTTCGTCATAGAGGACCAACAGGCTCCGGGTCCTGCCGGACACGGAAACCCGGATCACGCCGGCGAGTCCCGCGAGTTCGTTACCAATGCGCCGTGCCGCCTTCTCGTTCACCGTATACCCGGGCCTCAGCCGCATACGGCCGGGGATGACGTAAACAGGGCGGTATGCAGAAGGATCGGTCATGGATCGACCGCCTTCGAAGCGTTCTCGTCCGGATCGGCGGCTTCGGACCTGGACCTGTGCAACTGCTCGGCTCCGGCGATGATGTCCTCCACATCCTCCCTGGCCTTTTCGTAAACCGTCAACGCCTTTTCCTTCAAGCCGATGCCCCCGGCCAGCAATTCCGCCAGCGCCGGTTTTATTTCGAATTTTTCTTTTGATAAAGACTTGGATAGAGACATGGTTGCGATCGCCCCCAGAGCGCCTCCAATGGCAAGCAACAGTCCTCCTTTTACATATCCGTTTCCCATAAGTATTTCTCCTTTTTCATAGAGGTCATCTAAATTACTCGATTCTCACCCATTTCGACCATGCCCTTACACCGTTTTGATTTAACCAGGTTGTAGTCTCGTACGCGGCAGCAATCGAGCCGCCG
>CAZNTU010000295.1:0-6148 GCA_964575975.1 uncultured Desulfobacteraceae bacterium | reverse complement strand
ATTATTTCACACTCGCGCTCAAAAGTCCCGCACTATTTTCCGAAAACTCAAGTATATAGGATACTGTTATGGGATGCTTATGCGAACAAATCGCCGGCGACGAATATTTTCTTTCGCCCGTGTGCATCGGGCATTTATGGCTTTTCGAGAATTTGGCGCGGCCTGAACTGGAAGCGCTCGCGAGTGCCGCTAACCGGAAAACGCTGTCTCCCAGGGAGGCCGTGTTTCATCAGGGCGACCCGGCCGACAGCATCGTGCTGATCAAGTCCGGCCGCGTAAAGTTGAGCAAGGTGCTCGACGACGGGGCCGAGGTTACCTTGGACTATCGCAAGGCCGGAGACTTTCTTGGAGAAAACATGTTCTCCGAGGAGGCCGATTATCCGGTCACCGCCTGGTGCGTGGAACCGACCCTCGCGTGCGGATTCACCAGGAACAAATTCGAATCGCTGGTCCTGCGGCATCCCAACCTGGGTCTGCAGGTGATCAAAAACTTGAGCCGGAGAATTTCCCTGCTTACCGATCACGTGGGAAGCCTGACGTTTTCCAGCCTCGAGCAAAAACTGTTCAGCGTCCTTGCAAACGTCGCCAGAGAACACGGCGAAAAGCATGACGAAGGATACGCGATCCCGTTTCCGCTGACCCACGAAGACTTGGGCTTTCTGGTGGGCGCTCACAGAGTGAGCGTCACGAGGGCGATGAAAGCGCTCAAACAATCGGGAAAAATCGCCCACCGGGGACAAAACCTCTTCCTTCCGTTCGATGTAGCGTTCGCTACAGACTCGTTCTAAGATATCGGCTATTTTAAGCGATCATTGACGGTTTCAAAAACGAAAAACAGGGAGGTCGTAGAATGAAAATTCTCGGAATTTCCGGAAGTCCCCGCAAAGACGACGTGTCGGGCACCAACAAGCTGCTCCGCGCTGTCCTCGAAAACACGGGATGCGATTACGAATTGGTTTCTTTGCGCAAAAAGCAGATCAACGGATGCATCGCCTGTTTAGGTTGCGTCAAGGACAATGTTTGCAAGGTAAACGACGACATGGCCCCATTGCGAGAAAAAGTGGTGGAGGCCGACGCCATCGTCGTAGGCGCGCCCAACTACTATTCCACATTGAACGCCACAACCCACTCCTTTTTGGAGCGATGGTTCCAGTTCAGGCACCAGGAGGGGAATCTGTTGTGGGGCAAGCTTGGAGTCGCCGTGGGGGTGGGCGGTTCGGCAGGCCAGGCTCCCGCCGATTCCATCGAGATGTTCTTCATGTACAATTTCATCGAAACCGTGGCGAAAGTAACCGGACAGGGGGCCGCTTCGTGCTACTCGTGCGGTTTCGGAGAAACCTGCAAGGTCGGGTTGCCCTACTTCATGCACGGAGAGGGCGTTAAAATCAGACCGGAAGACATTCCCGACGTGGAAAACCAGCCGGATGTCATGAAGGCGGCGACCGAAGCCGGGAAGCTTTTGGGTAAACGTCTCGAGAACGGACACGACAGAATGGCCGTGACCCGGAAGATGCAGGCAAAAATGATGGAAATGATGAAAGGCTCGGTGTAAGATTCAAAATCCGGAGGCGGGATTTTGCATTTCCAACCCCTCGCCTCCCATAGTTTCCATTAGTTTACCTCCTTCTTCAAACGCTTGCTAAGCGCCTGCTGCGAAATCCCCAGCATTCCCGCCGCAATGGACTGGTTTCCCTTGGCCCTTTTCATCGCCTCGCCCACCAGCCAAAGAGTGGCGTCCTTTATGGTCGGAAAATCGCCCGTGATGTAAAGAGGTTGGGAAAGGTCCACTCCCTTCGGAATTTTCCGGGGGCTTCTGCTTTCCTGCTCCCGTTGGATGTGCTCCTTGAAAACGTCCATGGAAAGAACCTTGGATTTGTGCCGGCTGACCGCGTCGAAAATCATGGACTGAAGTTCCCGGATGTTTCCCGGAAAACAGTAAGTGGAAAGAAGCGTGTAGAGTTCGTCGGGCGGGGTCGGCTTCTTTTTTCCCAACTCGTTCGCCGCCTTTTCCATAAAATGGTCCATCAGAAGAGGTATGTCCCCTTTGCGCTCTCTAAGCGTAGGCACATGGATCTGATGGGTCGCGAGCCTGTAGTTCAAATCCTTCCTGAACTGTCCCGAACGTTCCAAATTTTTAAGGTCCGCCAGCGTGGAGGCCACGATTCGCGCGCTGGTGCTTCGGGGTTCGTCCATGCCCAAGGGAAAGTATTCTCTTTCTTGCAGCAGGCGGAGAAGCTTGACCTGGGAACTGGGGCTCAAGTCCCCGATTTCGTCCAAAAAAAGAGTGCCTGCGGTCGCCTTTTCTATCAAGCCGCTTCTTTCTCGCTCGGCCCCGGTGAAGGCCCCCTTGATATGGCCGAAAAGCGTGTCGGAAAATACGTTGTCGTCGAGCCCCGCCACGTTGACCGCCACGAAGTTCCCCTTCACCCGGCTCAACCTGTGGACCGCCCGCGCGATCAATTCCTTTCCGACCCCCGTCTCCCCTTGAATCAACACGGGCTGGCTGGAACCGGCGATGGATTCGATATACTGGAAAATGGAAAACATCTTTTTGTCCTGGGTGATGATATCCTTGAAAACTTCCGGATGCTCCAGGTCTTCCTTGAGAATATGCTGCTTGAGGGCCAGGTTTTCCCGCTTCAGCTCCCGAAAATCCAGCGCTCTGCTCACGGCCGACAACAGTCTGCCCTCCTCGACCGGTTTCACCACGTAGTCGAAAGAGCCAGATCTCATGCACTTGACGGCCGTCTCGACGTCCACCGCCCCCGTAACTACGATCACCGGAATGTCGGGATAGTCCCGACGGATTCTCGACAGCAGAGTTTCTCCGTCCATGTGGGGCATGTTCAAATCCAAAAGGATCACCTCGATTTCCTTGCCGGGCAGGATATGGGCGACCTCTCGGCTGTCCTGGCACGTGATGATGTTGTCGAAGCCGGCCAGTTGAAGCGTGGTATCGATCGCCAAAAGTATCGAAAGCTCGTCGTCGATAACCAAAATGGGATTGCTGGGATTTGGTTTGTCGGTCATTGTATACATGCTCTTGTTTTTTTGGGTTGTTTCCACGTTTTCACTCGCCGCCGTCCCATTCGCCGTCTACCGGAAGGACCACCGTGACAGTCGTCCCTTTGCCCGGTTCGGAATCGAAAACCAGGCTTCCGCCGTGGTCCTGGACGATCTTGTCGGAAATCGAGAGACCGAGTCCGGTCCCCCCTTTTTCCCTCTTGGTGGTGAAAAACGGGTCCATGATTCTCTCCAACACTTCCTCCGGAATCCCCTCGCCCGTGTCCGCCACCCGGATGCAGACCGTCTTTTCGCCATCGTCGTAAAAAGTGGACGCGGAGACGGATTGGTCCGAACCGGTCAGCGCCTGACACGCGTTCACCAAGAGATTTACCGTCACCTGTTCGATTCGCTGCGAATTTCCCTTCAGCACCGGAATGTCTTTCCCGTACTCTATCGAAAAATGATTGGTCGATTTCTTGATCAAGTTGGAAACAAGCCCGGCCGCCTTCTTCAACACCACGTTCACGTCCACGGAATCGCCCATTTCCGCCGGAGCCTGTCTCGCGTAGTCCTTCAGGTCGCCCACGATGACCTTCACCCTCTTCGCCCCCTCGGCGATGTCCTCCAAGAGTTGGGGAATCCGCTCCCGCAAGACTTTGTAGCTCATGCTTCCGACCCTGAAGTCCCCCTGCTCGTCGCAATGCTTCTTCAAGAGCGGGTCGATGCTGTTCCAGACCTTTTGAATGATAGGCGCGTTGAGCATCACGGACGTAATGGGATTGTTGATCTCGTGGGCGACGCCCGAAACCAACGTGCCCAAGGAGGCCATTTTGGCGGCCTGAAAAATCTGCTCCTGCTGGAGTTTCGCCCTCCGTTCGGCGATTTGGCGCTGTCTGTCCGTCTTGTGCCCCTGCCATACGATGTAGGCCGACAAACCGACTATGATCCCCAGAATTCCAAGGGACATAAGGGTAATCTTGTGCTCGAACGACGCGATCTCCGACCGAACGTCCTCGATGTAAATCCCTGTTCCGACGATCCATCCCCAAGGGGAGAAACCCATTACATAGGAAATCTTCGGCACTATCCTGCCCGGCTCGTCCTTCCACTGCCATTCGTAGTCCACATAGCCGTCCCCGGAGGACTTCACCGCCTTGACGAACTCCACGAAAATCAGCTTGCCGTTCGGGTCGGCGAAATGGGAGATGTCCTTGCCCTCCAGGTCCGGACGATACGGATGCATGACGATGTGCGGCGCCATGTCGTTTATCCAGAAGTAGTCCTTCATCTCGGGCCCGTAGCGGACCTGTCTCAAATGGTCCACCGCCATCTTCTGGGCCTCCTCCCGGGTCATCTCCCCCGAGTCCTCCTTCTGATGGTACGCCTCCAGCGTGCTCCATACCGATTTCGTCAACTCCCGGACCATCTCCCTTTTCCTGACCATCATCTGGTCTTCCAGCATGGGAATGATCAGGAAAAAAATTGTCGAGACGAATAAAAAAACCGTCAGAACCACCGGTATGAATATCCGGACCGGCACGTCACCGGGAAATTTCGTCTCGCCGTTGTGCGAATTTTCGGCCATTTTCTATTCAACCCCGCTCGAGGACGATGCGCTTTTATAGACTCCCATACGCTCCTTCGCCGACGCCTTGAGAGGCTCCACGTGTATGTCCACGTAATCGTACACCTTGGCCGCGCTCTTGTTCTGCGCGGGCCTCAAAACCCTCCCCAAATATTGCAGGACCCGGCCCCTGAACCGGATGGGAGTGGTCAGGAACAAAGTGGTCAGATCTTTGCAATCGAACCCCTCCCCCATGAGCTGCCCCGTCGCAATAAGAACCTTGAACTCCCCCCTTTTCAGACGTTCCAGAATTTCCTGGCGCTCGACGGGACCAAGGTCTCCGGTCAACATCTCCGCCACGATATGGCACCGGTACTTCAACAAAGCCTTCAGCGTCTCGCAATGGGCCTTGCGGTCGGAAAGCACCAGAGACACTCCCGTCCCCTCCCTCGCCTCCTTGGCGATATCGTCGACGATCATTCGGTTCCTCTCGTCGTCGGAGGTCAGTTCGGCCAGCATTTGCGTGTATTCCGTGCTGGGATTGTGGTACGGTTTGAAATTGGTCTCCCTCACGTGGACTTCGGCCTCGAGAACGTCGCCGGACTTGACCAGTTCGTCCCGGTCGAGCTTGTAGTGCAGGTCTCCCAAATGCCAGAAGATCAGCTTGGAAAGCTTGTCCCGACGCCATGGGGTGGCGCTCAGTCCCAGCATGTACCTGCTGTCGAACGCGGCCACCGCCTCCGTGAAGGTCCTGCTGGGCGCCCTGTGACACTCGTCCACGATCAGAAAACCGATCTTCTTCGATATCTCGTCCGCGCACTTGTAAAGCGTTTGAACCATGGCCACCGTAAACCGCTCGCCGACAACGGTCTTGCCCCCGCCAACCATTCCGATTTCATCGGCCGGAATGTTCAAAAAGCCGGAAATCCTGTCGGCCCATTGAAACGCCAAGTCTCTGGTATGAACCACCACTATCGCCGGCTGCTTTCTCTGCGCGGCCATGTACAATGCCAACACCGTCTTGCCGCTTCCCGTGGGAAAGCTCACCGTGCCGAAATCTTTCGCCAGGAGCACCCCTGCCGCCTCTCGCTGGTACGGCCGAAGAGCACCCCGAAATTCCAATTCCACCGGAGCGAGTTCCCGCCGCTTATCCAAAAGTTCGAAACCGATGTTTCTCTTCCTGCACGTCAGAATCAGCTGCCGCGCGTACCCTCGCGGGACGACCAAATCCCCGTTCTCGGCAATCCGGTAGAATTTCAAGGTCTGAGGGGTTTCGCCGTTCCATCTTCCCATACGCTCGTTCTCGACCCATTTGGGATTGGGCATTTGCAGACGCTCGACCAACGTCTGCCGAAGCTCCGCCGGAGCGTCTGTCAGATAAAGCTTTTTGGAAACCACAATCTTCAACTATGTATGTCCCGCCCCCTCGTCTTTCTTTTCGTTCAAGCCCCCGCTTTGCCGAGGATTTTGTATTTTTGCGTTCGAAGCTAAGAGATTAGGCCAATTCATCAAAAATTTCAAGAGGTTGATTGGTTGATTGGTTGATTGGTTATTGGTTGATTGGTTGATTGGTTATTG
>CAZNTU010000294.1:0-6192 GCA_964575975.1 uncultured Desulfobacteraceae bacterium | reverse complement strand
TCGTCCAGTCCAAGCATCGACAATTTCTTGTCCGGACTGGCGATCAAATTTTTTATTGTCATGGTTCCCGCTCGCTATGTCGCAAGATCCGTCTGCGATGAACGCAGATTTTTTTGTTTTTTTGCATTCGGCATCGAATCGTCACGCTTCATGGTTTCGGATATATCCGAAGGTACGAATGATTTTTCGGTAGTGGGTCGAATCGGTTGATCAGGCTGCTTCCGAATACCTGCAGGTCTTGAAATAGAAACGGCTGACGTACGTTCCGACGACGTTGTCGTGGATTCTCGCGCTCTTTGAAAAGCAGATGGTCTTTCGGTTCAGGCGCTTGAGATGCGTTCTGAAATTCAGGTTCCGCCTCTCGATCCTCCAGGTGTTGTCCTTTCCGACGACGTGCTTTTCGGAGGGGATGTATTTCCCGTAGCTTTGCCAGTCGTCGGTGTAGCAGCGTCCAATCGGAAAGGCGGAGAGCTTTTCGATCAGAGACTCGCAGCTCTGGTCGGTCCGTCTTCCGTTGTGCCAGGCGAACACGACTCCCGACTCCCTCTCTATCGCGTACCAGGTCCAACGCTGGTGACCATTGTTTCCGACGTAGCTCCACAACTCGTCGGCCTCGGCTTCGACGGACGCGCGTATTTCGACGTCCAGGCGGGGAAAGGCGCCGGGTTCCCGCGGAAAATACGGATTCACCTCCGGAGGGACTTTTTTTTTAGTTCGGCGATCACCGTGTTCTTCGAGATGCCGAGGTTCCGGCTCACGTCCCTGACGCCGGAGCCGTCGGGCGTCTGCCTCTCGATCTGCTCCTTGACCCCCGGCTTCCAGGCGTTGTAGGTGTATTCGGACCGGAAGCTTCCCCCGCATCCGTTGCAGACATAGCGCTGCTCGCCTTTTTTGCCGTGTCCGTTTTTTGCAAGATCGTCGCTGCCGCAGTAGCGGCATGATATTTCGATGTATTGTTCCATAAGAAACAATATAAGGGTCGTAACACATAAATCGGCCACCTGAACTCGCTACCAATTTTCCGAGTACCTACCGCCTTTTCGGCTTTCCGAAGCCGAGGCTTCGGAAAACATGATCTTGACACCGCAAGCAGGTTGCCGCTACTATTACGCCATAAAGAACGGAACGGGGCCGGCAGCCCCGTTCCATCCGTTTATTCGATCTTTTTCCCGTTCTTTTCCTTGCCCGTCGCCTGACAGGCGTCTCTCATTCAGGTCGAGATTCCCATTTTCGGCAACACATACGCCTGCAAGAGAATCCAGACCGCGACAAAGGCCAGCAGAAGCAATATCCCTTTCATCGTCTCAAAGTTCCTTTCTCAGAGTTTCTTAATTCGACATGGTCAACATAAGAACGACTCGACTCGGCATCAAGCCGGCCGCGAAACCGGTTCCCACATGCGAAACGGAAAACAAAGACTTTCGATTCGTCTTGACACGCGAAAAGAAGGCATGATTTATTGCCGACTGTCAAGACGAAAAAAAACGAACGTATTTTCACACGAAATTTAAGTGGAGGATTAAAATGACGGGCCGCAAATTAATAAGCGACGAAGAGCTTCTGGAGCATCCGGACTTTCTGGAGGCGACCGGGGACATCAGTCCCGATCTCATAGCGAGAAGATCGTTCATTCCCCCGAAATGCCCGGTATTCGAAAGTCCCTACACCGTTCTGAAGGAAACCGACAGTTTTGTGTTCCAAGACCATCCCGAACCCCGAAGACAGTTGCCGGACATCATCGACAACAAGGTGCAGATCGTGGGGGGGGCGGATTCTCTCGAAGATTCCTTGGCAAGGAAATATGGAAGGAAACGTAGAATCGGCATCGTGTTTTCCGGGGGACCCGCCCCTGGCGGACACAACGTGATCGCCGGCCTTTTCGACGCCGCGAAGGAGGCCAATCCCGAATCCGCGGTTATAGGATTCATTCAGGGGCCGGACGGCATCATCGAAAACGAGGCGGTGGAGCTGACCCCCGACCTCGTGGACGGACACAGAAATCTTGGCGGGTTCTGCATGATTAAGACCGGCAGGACCAAAATAGACACCCGCGAAAAAATGAGGCTGTCCGGCGAAACCTTGAAGAAGCTGGAGGTGGATGCCCTAGTCGTGGTGGGGGGCGACGATTCCAACACCAACGCGGCTTTCCTGGCGCAGGAAATGATCGACAAGGGCGTTCAGGTCATTGGCGTTCCCAAGACCATCGACGGCGACATCCAAGTGAGGGACTGCAACGGGGAGGTGCTTTGCGCCATGTCCTTCGGGTTCCATTCCGCCGCGAACGCGTTCGCCAATTCCGTGAGCAATCTTTCCACCGACTGCTATTCCGACGTCAAATACTGGCACGTATGCAAGGTCATGGGGAGAGTGGCCAGCCATCTCGCGCTGGAAACCGCCCTCAAAGCCCATCCGAACATGACCTTGATCGGCGAGGATTTGGCCGACTACGTCGACGAAAGGAGACTGGAGAAGGCGAAAAAGGAAAACACCGTGGATTACACAGCCTTCGGCATGACCCTGAGGCACCTTTCCCGCGTGATTTGCGACGGCATCGTGCGGCGTGCCGCAGTCGGAAAAAACTACGGGATTCTGGTCATTCCCGAGGGCGTGCTGGAATTCGTCAACGAAATCCAGATGTTCATCATAAAGTTCAACACCATCATTGCGGAATACAATCGCACCCACGACCAGTCATTTCACGAGTCATTTCCGCTTCTGCAGGACAAGCGGGACTACTTGGGAAGGCTCGCCATGCTGTCCCGGGAAAACGGGGAAATTCCCCTTTGGAACACCCGCGACGACGATCTTTTCAACCAAGTCCCGGACTTCTTCCAGGAAGGTCTTCTGATGGAGCGGGACCAGCACGGCAATTTTCCCTTTTCCGCAGTGCCCACGGAAAAGGTGCTCATGGGGCTTGTACAAGACTACCTCGACATTCTGAAGGAAAAAGGCCGATACAAGCTCGGGATTTCCGCGGGATGGTACGAAAAACACATGGGAAAGGCGGGTCTCGATCCCGACGAATACGGTCGGGCCATTTTCAAAAACTACGGAGAAGCCTTGTTCCTCCTGGTCAAGCCCGAAATCATCTCGTTGAAGACGCTGGAGTGGGTATTGCAGAAGAGCGGGCTTTTGGAAGACGGAGAAAAAGCACCCGGGGCGGTCGTGAAAGTCTACGAAAAGTCGGTCCCGAAATTCAAGCTCCAAACCCATTTCTATGGGTACGACGGTCGCGGAAGCCACCCCACCTGGTTCGACTGCACGTACACGTACAATCTTGGCCGGACCGTTTTCAGCCTGGTGGCCAACGGCGCCACGGGCCAGATGGCGGCCATCCGAAATTTGGAAATGGGATTCGACCAATGGGAGCCAATAGGGATTCCGATCGCTCCGATGATGCATTTGGAAGAAAGAAAGGGAAAGCTGGAACTGGTTCTGGAAAAGAGCATCGTGAGCGTAAATTCCCCGGCTTTCAAGGCGGTCAAGGCCTTGAGAGAGAAATGGCTTGCCGCGCATCCGGGTCCCGAATGCTACAGAAATCCAGGACCCGGTCTCCTGACCGGCGAAACGGTGGAGGACCGCCCGCTGACTCTCAAGCTCAATTCGCTGGAGCGGACGGCGTAGTGTTCAGTATTCAGGGGCCGGGGGGCGGGAATCCAGGATTGCGGAGCAGAAGGGGCAGGAGTTCAATGGGGAATAGGTTGGACGATAGGAAAGAAAGACGAGAAAACCTCGTCTTTCCAGCGCTCAACGCGGCGGTTGAGAATAATGGCCGGACTTTCTACGTGCGGTAGCGCCGCCTTCCACGGCGGCGCTGCTGCGCTTCGATTTTGCGGAAATTCCTTTGGCAACGGGGGAAGGCGTATCAACCCGGTATGGAAACCGGCGCGGCCTTTCCGATGAGTTCCATTGTTTCTTCGTACTTGCTTCTCATGTCGACGTGCGAATCGTCTATTTCTCTTTTCTGTGGGCTCCACTCCGATGGGCATTCGGTCTTCAGTCTGTGAATCCTTTCCTCGAGTTCGGCGAGGGCGATTTTAAGGTCACCGAAATTTCCGAGAGCCCTTTCCTTTTCCGAACTGCCGAGCCTGTCTATCTTGTTGTTCATGTCGTAGAGCTTGGCCTTCCATGCGGTAAGCTCCATTTCCAATCCGTTGCAAAAATCCATGACGTCCATGTCGTCCTCCTTTTTTTCCGTGTTTGTTTCTTTTGAGGGTTGCTTTGCGATTTCCGGAAAATCGGGCCGGATTTTTTTCCGGCATCGCACGGTAATCGCGAAGCAGCCTGCGTTTTTTTCTTCTGTCGAGTTTCTGTCGGTTTGCAGTATTCCGGTTTGAAAAACGCCAAGGTTTAAACCGGATTTCGCTTTGGTTTAATGAAATTTACTGACGAACCTCGATTCATCAAGGAGAGCAAAGAAGGGGGGAATTGCGACCCGACCGCACAAGGTCGAAATATTTCAATTGGTTGCGGCTTATGTTTACGATGTCAAGTTATTCATGCCTGCCGATTCGGCTTTTCCCGGAACGAAGATGCTCCGCTGGGCGACGTGGAAAAAAACTCTTGAAACGCGCGTCCCGAATGCGGACTATTGCGCCTGTAGTCGAAACGCAGACGCCTGGTTTCAGGCGTCGAGAGTCGAAATTTGATTCATAGGCTCGGATCCAAGACCGAGATGTCTCGAGTCCTCTTCCTTTAACCCGGAGCCAACCATTCGCGGAGGAATAATCGGCAAAATGGCAAAGAACAGTTTTAAGCGGTTTATCGGGTTGTCGTCGTTCGAAATGATGGCCATGTTTCGGCGCGGTTTGTTTTATGCCTATCTTTCCATCTATTTGCGGCGCTACTTGGGGCTGAGCGTCACGGAAACGACTCTGTTCGCCACTTTCCCCATGATCTTCAACATTCTTTGCCAGACCTTCGTTTGGGGGAAGGTGTCCGACCGGTTTCAGCTGCGGCGCACCCTGATAATCGTCGGGGAACTGCTGGCAGGCGCCGGGACCGTCGCGGTCTGGTATCTCCACAGAATACCCGAATCCCCTGTGTTAGCAGGATACGCCATTATCCTGGGCCTCACGGCTATCGAAATCTTCTGGTCCATGTCCAACATCGCGTGGAGCGCCTTGGTCTCCGACATGTACGAGGCGGGGGAGCGGGGCGGGGCACAGGGTCGGCTCGCCAGCATGGGGGGAGTCGGGCGCATGGCGGGCGTATGGATAGGCGGTTTGCTGTACGACGGGCTCGGCCTTCGGTTCGAGGGATGGGGCTTTTACGACGGCGCGTTGTTTTTCATTTCGGCCGGCGTGATGTTCGTTTCCACGATCCCGTTGTTTTTTCTGCCGGAGGGAGGCGCTCGGGAGCTTTCTCCGGGCGTGGCGGCCATTTCCGCGAGCGGAAAACCGGATCCGAAATCGGCGAGAGTTTACTTGGCTTTTCTCTTCGCCATGATTTTCATCAATTTCGGCCGCAATTCGACCGCGATAATCATTCCCCAGTACCTGTCGCTCGACAGCGGCTTGGCGCTGGACAGCCGAACCATATCCCATGTCGTGAACGTACAGTCGGCCGCGATCATCCTTTTCGGATGGGCGGCGGGGCGAATCGGGCGAATGGCCGGGGACGCGAACGCCTTGCTGGCCGCAACGGCCGCGGCCGTGCTTGCGCTGTTCATGCTGGCCGGATCGACGGCGCTTCCAGTGATATATGCAAGCAGCTTTTTGCGCGGGGTGGCCGACGTCGTCCTCATGTCTTCCTCGTACGCCATGGCGTCGGTGCTGATACCGCCCGAATCGAGAGCGCGGCTCTTCGCCTGGTTCAACGCCACCTTTTTTCTGAGCTGGGGGCTGGCCGGGACCCTGATCGCCGGGCCTGTAGTGGATTTCGCGATTACCTCGGGGTGGTCCGAAAGTCTCGCCTACAGAGCATCCTTCGGGTCGGCCGGCGGGTTCACGCTGATCGGACTCGCGCTCATGTACGGAGTGATCGGGTACCGGAAAAGAAACAACCTTTGAGAGCGTCAAATACATCGAAATAATGGACGGGATAAACATAACCGCTTATTTAACGTTTCTCCGACGAAACTATCTTGGAAAAGATAAAAAGAAAGAACAAGAGTCCTTTCTCGAGGGTAACGAAAAATGCGGTTCGCAAGCGTTCAACACGGATTTTACTTGACCATGCTCGTCTTGGTGA
>CAZNTU010000293.1:0-6194 GCA_964575975.1 uncultured Desulfobacteraceae bacterium | reverse complement strand
AAAAGATCGTTATTTGAAAATCGTCGAATGGTCGGAGGAAGATCAATGCTACGTGGGCTCGATTCCCGGATGGATAGGCAAATGCTGCCACGGCGACGACGAAGGGAACGTTTATCGCGAATTGGGCCGGATTCTCGAAGAATGGATCGGGATTTACGAAAAGAAGGGCATTCCATTGCCGCCGGGTATCGCCGATAGAAAATTCTCGGGAAAATTTCAGTTGCGGGTCGATAGCGAGTTACATAAGGCTCTTGCAGTCCGTGCGATGCAAGAAAACGAAAGTTTAAACAGTTTCTGCGCCAAAATATTGAAAAACAACGTCTTGGGACCCGACCCGGCGGGTGAGCGTTAGCAGCCCGACGCGAACGGTGTCGCGACACGAGCCAACCAACCACATAAGCACCGTAAAAGCGCTGAAAGACCATGCCGTCTTAATGCTCCCGACGCCCGCAAGGCCGGCGACGAGAAGCCTCACGACAGTGACGCTTACATAAGGCGTATTGCCCGCCGAATCCAAGCGCATCAAGGCTTCCGGCGCATCGGACCTCCTGCCCATGGCCAATAGCACTTCCGGCCTCCATTTTTCTATTGTCCGTCAGTTTATTTTTCCTTAAAAAGAAACACAAGTAAATTATAGAACGAGAAACTTCGAAAAAAGCGGAGAGTATACGGACGAATTCCGCCGAACCGAAATAACGCCGGAAATTCAAGACGGATCGTTCGAACTTTTTTGAAACGTCTGGCCCTGCGTGGATCAATTTGGCATTTTATACTATGGCGTTTTCGTTCGCGGCCTCCGCTTCGGGCGGTACGACAAGTACCGGGATGCGGCACTGCCGAACCACGGCTTGGGAGGTACTGCCCATCAGAATGCCCCGGACGAATCCAAAGCCTCTTGCGCCCATCACTAACACATCGTATCCGTCGCGATAGGCGTTGCGCAGGATTCGTTTTACCGGATCGCCTTTTTCCACGACTACGGATTTCACAAACAACCGGCAGGCCGGGAACCGCTCTTTGAACGCGTCGCAATATCGTTCGACGAAGCGCTCGACCCGTCCTAGAATTTCCGCCTCGTCTCTTTTCCGAATTTCCGCCTCTCTCTCGAGGCCTTCGAACAGCATCACCATCAGTTCGGCTTTGGGGGGAATCTCTTCCAGCACGTGCAATACCGTGACTGAGGCATCGCAGGCGTCGGCCAGGCTGGCTGCGTATCCGAAGGCACGCTCGGCGTTCTCGGAAAGATCGGTCGCAAGCAGTATGTGCTTGATGTCGGGTTTATGGAATCCCATTGGTCACCTCCGGTTCCGCCGGCCATTTGCCGGCGGCCTCTCGATGTTTTCCCGAATCAATTTTCGCAGGTCACGTGGCAAACCCCGGCGGGGGTGCGTCTCGTGAACGGGAAATACTTTCGTTTCAACCAGAGGGCCACGTTGACCAGACCGATCAGAACCGGCACCTCCACCAGCGGACCGATCACCGCCGCGAAAGCTTCCCCCGAATCGATCCCGAACACCGCCACCGCCACGGCGATGGCCAGTTCGAAGTTGTTGGAAGCCGCCGTAAAGGACAAGGTGGCGGTCTGTTCGTAGGTGGCCCCCAGTTTCATGGACATGAAAAAGCTGATCAGAAACATGACCAGGAAATAGACGCACAACGGAACGGCGATGCGGACTACGTCCAGGGGAAGCTTCACGATGTACTCGCCCTTCAGCGAGAACATGACCACGATGGTGAAAAGCAGGGCGATCAGCGTCAGGGGGCTGATTCTGGGAATGAAGCGTTCGCGATACCACTGCTCCCCTTTGGTTTTCAAACCGACAATACGGGTGACCAGTCCGGCGATGAACGGGATGCCCAGATAGATAAAGACGCTTTCGGCGATCTGGCCGATGGTGACGTCGACGACCGCTCCCTCGATTCCGAACCATCCCGGCAGGACCGTGATGAAGAACCACGCGTAGACCGAGAAGAACAGCACCTGGAAAATGGAATTGAACGCCACCAGGCCCGCGCAGTATTCCGCGTCGCCCTTCGCCAGATCATTCCACACCAGGACCATGGCGATGCAGCGGGCCAGGCCGATCATTATCAGACCCACCATGTACTCGTGGTGGCCGGACAGAAAAGCGACGGCCAGAAGGAACATCAGAATCGGCCCGACGATCCAGTTCTGAACCAGGGACAAGGCGAGGATCTTGAAGTCTCTAAAGACGAATCCAAGTTTTTCGTACCGCACCTTGGCCAAAGGGGGATACATCATCAGGATCAGACCGACTGCGATGGGAATGTTGGTGGTTCCCGCCTGGAAAACGTTGATGAAGTCGCGCACGCCGGGATGCAGGTAGCCCCCGAAAACACCGGCCGCCATGGCCAGGAAAATCCACAGCGTAAGAAAGCGGTCCAGAAAGCTTAAGTTTTTGATGGTCGATTCTGTCATTTCGTTTTTTCTTTTCTTTCTTCGGCCAGCCTGTAATACACAGCGACCGTTCTTTCGGCCCTCGATCAGAGGGGCGCTTCGCATGAAGGCCTAACGCGATCCCGACCCCCTATGAAAAAATCGTCCGATCCGATTCCGATTTCATCGCCGAAATTTTTTCTTTAATCATGTCGCGAATGCCTCTGACCTTATCGAGGCGTTCCTGCGGGTCCCCTTCCACGGCGGCCGGATCTGGAAACGGCCAATGCCACCGCTTGGTGATGCCCGGGAAAATCGGGCATTTGCTTTCTCCGTCATTGCAGACGGTAACGACGTGATCGAAAAGCCTTCCATGTTTGAACAATTCGAATACGCTCTGCGTAGAGGCTCGCGACAAATCGAAACCGTCCTCCCTCATAACTTCCACCACCAAAGGATTGAGCTTCTCCGCCGGTTCCAGTCCGGCGCTTTCCACATGGACTCCGTCCCCTCCGAATTTTCTGATGTACGCCTCCGCTATCTGGCTTCTTCCGCTGTTGTGCTGGCAAATGACCAAAATTCTGGTTTTATTTTCCATTTCGCACTCCCTGTTTGTTTGTTGTTTCAGTTGCGAATCGATCTTCCTTCGGACGCCGATACACCGGGAATGTTAGGATTCCTTTAATTGAATGTTAGATTTTTTTTGCCTTTAATCAGAACCGTCGCGTCGGTAGGTGCGAGGCTTCGCGATCATTTCCGCGCTGTGCGTCTCGGTTACGGACATAAATGGTTCCGGAACAAAAAGAGCGGCGCAAGAAAGCCGGAGACCGGGCCGACAAGAACCTCCCGTCTCGTCAATTGTCTTACCGCGTTTCTTTCCGATTCCGCCAACCCGGGGAGCACGATGACGGAGCTGCCCGTTTTTTCGGAGACCGCGTTCTCCTGCATCGCCTTCCAGATTTCGACGGCTTTGAACATCCTTTCGTGAACGGCATTGTCCACCGAATAGCCGTGGGTGTGCGAAGGCAGAAGAAAAGCTCTCGTGCCGGTCTTCTCGAGGATTTCCTTCATAATCCGGACAGTTTCGCGAAAATTGCAGGTAATCAGAAGAGGCGCGCTCTCTGCGGGATCGTTCGTCTCGATAAGCCCGCACGGCACCTGTTCCATCATTATGTTGTACGGAATAGGATTTTTTTCCAGTTTAACGATCGACGCCAGAAGGTCGCAAAATTTTCGATCCAGTTCCGAACAATCTCGAGGTTCGGTCCTTCTTTCCAGCACTGCGGACGCAAATTCCAAACAACTCGGAAATCCGCAGCCCCCGCAGTCCGTCTCGGGCAGATACTCGACGAGTTCCTCGGATGTCGGCGGATAGATTTCCGCCATTTCCTGTTCGACTCCCATGATACGCCTCCTTTGTTTCGGCTTTTGAAAAAAATTGAATTCGCCGTCGGCGAACGGACACGAATCAAGGATTTATCAAGGATTTCGGTTCAGATAATCGAGGATTTCCTCCCGTATGTATTCGAAGACTCGCCCCTCGTCGTGCAAAAGCGTCCAAACCTCGTCCAGTCTCTTCCACCTTTTCTCCTTGCCGTCTTCGATTTCCGATATCACGATGGATTGGGCGGAAAGACTGTAATGTTCGACAAAGCGCCCGTTTTTATCGTCGTCCAGGTTGACGGCTTCGAATGTAAGGTCGCGTTTTTTCGATTCCCCGTCGAATCCGAATTCGACCGCGTCGCGCGCAAACTCCTCGAGCATTGTGCAGGAAGGACACCTGACCGTTCTGTGGAAATAATAGACGACAACTCCATTCTGCTTTGCCTCGCCGGCCCGTCCCGGCGATGTCGAAAAAAAGACCGATATCAGGAGCATTGTCAATATATAAAGGTATGGCGTTGCGTTTCGAAATATTCTCATAATGCGATTCCGTCCATGTATGTGACATGTGTTTCGAAAAACCCTCTTTCGCGAATTTTATTTCGCCGAATCGTGATTCACGATAGCTTTCCCCATTATGCCTTGTCAATCGAAAAAAATATTTCCGAAGAAAAGCGAACGCGTAAAGTCTCTCTATATTGGCGTTTTTACGGTGTTGTACGAGAATCGCGGCCTTTGTTCGAAAAACTGTTGACAAAACGAACCCGAACCGTCATATTCCATTTCATCGATATAGAACCGGAGAGTTCGCGTTTTTTCGTTTCGAGAACCGCCGCCTTTTCGATTTTTTCCAAACCGTAAACAAAAGAGATTGCGTTTTGGAGAGCTTGAACGCAAGAAAAATGAAGGAGGGTTGAAAAAAATGAGCAATACGGGTTCGGTCGCGACGTACCGCGACGGCTTGGGGGACTCGGTCGGAAAGACGTCAGGAGAGCCCAAAGAGCCAAGCATTATCGATTGGGTGCAGATATGGAAACCGCTCTCCGTTATTATAGGGACCTTTTTGCTCGTGTTCTGGCTTCCGGTGGACAACCAGCGGTTTACGTCCTCGGTGATCGAGTCCTTGGCACTCGCCAAATGGTATGCGCAGGAGCACGTTTTGCTGTGCCTGGTGCCGACGCTCTTCATTGCCGGGGCGATTTCGGTCTTCGTATCCCAGGCCGCCGTATTGAAGTATTTGGGGGCGGGCGCCAATAAAATGCTGTCGTACGGCGTGGCCGCTGTATCCGGAACGATCCTGGCGGTTTGTTCGTGTACCGTGCTGCCGCTCTTCGCGGGGATTTGGAAAAGGGGAGCGGGGTTGGGTCCGGCCATCGCTTTTCTTTATTCCGGTCCGGCCATCAATGTGTTGGCGATCATTCTCACGGCGAGAATCCTGGGACCGGACATCGGGATCGCGCGGGCGGTCGGCGCGGTGCTGTTCAGCGTCGTCATAGGACTGGTCATGCACCTGCTTTTCCGCAAGGAGGAGGAGGAAAAGGCCCAGTCCGCTCTTCACATGCCCGAGCCCGAAGTCGATCGTCCGCTTTGGCAGACCGCCCTTTACTTCGCCGTCATGGTTCTGTTGCTGGTATTCGCGACATGGGGGGAGCCCGAGGGGTCCGACGGCTTCTGGCACGCGGTGTTTTCCGTGAAATGGTATCTTACCGGCTTTTTCGCGCTTGCCTTGGGCGCGATTTTCGTCCGTTGGTTCGGTGTAAGGTTGTACAAGGTGGTCCTGGCCGCCGTCGCGGTCGCCGCCCTTGCCTACGGGTTTCCGAATCGGCCGCTGATAGCTTTTTCCGCCGGCATCGTGGCGGTTGTCGTTTTGCTCGCCTCGACCCGGGGAGAGACGGAATCGTGGTTCATATCCACTTGGGAATTTTCCAGGCAAATCATGCCACTGCTTTTCGCGGGCGTCCTGGTCGCTGGCCTGCTTCTGGGAAGACCCGGTTCGGAGGGGTTGATTCCATCCGCGTGGGTCGCAGGCCTGGTGGGCGGAAATTCCCTTTGGGCGAACCTTTTCGCCTCGGTGGTGGGCGCTTTCATGTATTTCGCCACTTTGACGGAGGTCCCGATCCTGCAAGGGCTTATCGGATCGGGGATGGGCAAGGGGCCCGCGCTGGCGCTGCTGCTGGCCGGACCGGCGCTGAGCCTTCCGAACATGCTGGTCATTCGCAGCGTGCTGGGAACCAAGAAAACGGTGGCGTTCGTATGCCTTGTAATAATCATTGCCACGATCAGCGGCTTGATTTTCGGTTCCCTGTCCGCTTAAACGGAAAATAAAAAAACAACGAAAGGAAAAACAGTCATAGAGATCAAAGTTCCGATGCGATACCTCTTAACTAATACCCAATAACTAATACCCAATAAC
>CAZNTU010000292.1:0-6210 GCA_964575975.1 uncultured Desulfobacteraceae bacterium | reverse complement strand
GCTTCGGCCAAGGTTTTGCCTATCATTTCCCTGGCCAAATACGGAACGTCCGGACACCCGCCACCGGAGACGTTTACGATTTTCATGTCCTTTTTCCCGACGGTGATTTTCATATTGGCCGCCCGCACCATCAGGTATTCGCCGAAATCCTTGGTTTGAAACAGGCTGACGGGTTCGAGCAGCGGCGCCGTCAGCGGAACGACTTTGAGGGGCGACACGTTTGCGTTGTCGAGCTTTCGCAAAATGTCGAGTTCCTCGATCAGCGGAAATTCGATGACCAGATCGCACCCGGTTTGAATGGAAGGGGGCGGTCCCATGACTCGCACGGAACACCCCGTCCGTTTCAGGACGTTTTCGGCCTGGATGACGTCGCTGGTGTTCTCGAAAACCAGGATGCCGAGATCGGCGGATACGCCCCGCCGCTTTTGGTTCCTCGCCGGCTTTTTCTTTTTGAGGAATCCGAGCACGTTTAATCCTTCATAAGCGCGATACGATACCCTTCTCCTTCCGGAGACACTTCGTTGACCTTGCAGCCTTGGCTTTCGGCGGCTCTGATCACGTTTTCCTTGGACGTATCGGTATCCACGAGGACGACGATCTCTTTTTCGCTTCCCTTCTTGATTTCATCGAGTGTCTTAATCACCGGCTGCGGGCACGAAAGGCCTCTTGCATCGACTGTCGCTGCCATTTTAATCCTCCTTACGCAATTTTTCTTCTCATGGTAAACCCAATAAACAGACACGCCAATAGCCCGACGATTACTGCGGCGACACCGTGAGGCCCGACACCATTGGGCGAACTGGCCAGACCGAAATTATGGGCAAAACCCGCGCCCACAATCATTCCCAGGACAAATACCGCCGCATCCCCGTCGCCTTCGCCGGATAGAAAAAGCTGTCTGCCCGGGCAGCCACCGGCCAGCGCGAATGCCAGCCCGGCCAGAGTCATGCCGGCGAAATTCCAGATGTGTTGGGTGTGCGCCACCGGTTGACCGGCGAAGCCCGCCTTGAACTGACCGAGGACGAGATTGGTCAGAAAAGCGAACGCGACCAGGCTGACAAAGCCGCTCAACAGGTGCGTATGCCCGAAAAGGACGGTGTCGCGAATAGCCCCCATGGTGCAGAAACGACTGCGCTGGGCCAGGAAACCGATGCCGAGCCCCACGACAAGCGACAATAACAAAGGCGCGTGCATCGCGCCCGGGCCTTTCAAGCTGTAAAACAGGACCCCGCTGCTTTCTTGTCCTTCCGCCTGCGGAAATACCAACATCAGTGCAAGCAAACCGAGCATGAACAGCGGCAGCATCCATCCGACGGTAGTATGGGTGGTTTGGGTGCGCCCCAGATTGTAGCCGTTCTTAAGAAAGAGCGTTCCGATCCAGATACCGAAAGTCAATCCCAAAAGGCCCATGATGG
Organism: uncultured Desulfobacteraceae bacterium; assembly: GCA_964575975.1. Taxonomy (GTDB): domain Bacteria; phylum Desulfobacterota; class Desulfobacteria; order Desulfobacterales; family SKZT01. Next base: position 4,795 of record CAZNTU010000292.1, on the reverse strand, counting down.
CGTTGCCGTCCCCGCCGGCCAGACGAAGCACGGCCCGCCAGGGACACCCTAAAAAAACCAATGCGCCGATCATGGCAAAAGCGCCCAATACGAATCGGACGATGGGCGCCGAGCCGACCCTTGGCCGGTACTCCTTGAACATATAGGCGGCGATAAGCGATCCAATCACGAATCCGATGATTTCGGGACGAATGTATTGCACCACCGCAGCCCGGTGAAGTCCGATCGCGCCGGCGATATCCCGTTCGAAGCAGGCCACGCAAATTCCCATATTTCCTGGATTGCCTAGCTTCTGAAGCAAAGGCGCCAAAATGCCTATACAGGCGCCGACGCCGACAATCCCCCATCTTGTCGCAAAAATGTTTTTCCCTTGCATCAATCTCCTCCTCCTTTCCACATGCAACACAGTTTTTATCCTCCGAACGGACACGACAACTCGCTGGCATGGTAGACATGCTTTTGGCCGCAGAACGGACAAGGTTCGTCGAGGGCTACTTTGGCATCCAGATACTTGTTTCCGGCTTTGTCGGTAGCGACGCCCCTGTTGTCGAGTATTTTGAAATCCGAGCTTTCAAACGTCTCGTTTTTAAGCGGACAGACAAATATGAAATTCACTTGCTTTGCATTCGTCATTGCGAAAAAGTTATCCTCTATCGAAAGCCGCCCATTTTACAGCCCTTTTCAGGCTCCTTCGGCTTCTTGTTCATTAAAGTCGATAGGGGGCTTGCATCGAGCAGCCCTGCCGCATCCGACCGACACCTTTGACAGTGATGCATCTGCGGCACGTACTTTCCGGCCAATTTTCTCAATTTTTTCATTTCGGCGGGATGCGGCGGAGAAAGCTCGGCCATGGCGGTACCCGGCAGGGGGATCAATGGGACGAGGTTCATCAGATCCACGCCCAGACCCTGCATCCGTTTTGCGAGAATGGGTATATGGCGGTCGTTGACGCCCGGTACGACCACCGAATTCACCTTCACGACAATGCGGGCCGCCTTCAAGGCCGAAACCGCTTCCATCTGCTTGTCGATCAACCATTCGGATGCTTCTCTGCCTTCAATGGAACCGCGACCGGTTTTTACTTTTTCATGCAATATTTTTCCGATCCCGGGATCGATTGCGTTAATCGTGACGGTGACAAAACGCACATTCAACTCCACCAAGGATGGAACATGATCGACCACGTTCAATCCATTCGTGGAGACGCAAAGGGCTGTTTTCAATCCCTTTGTCCGAATACGCGCAAAGGTTTCGAGAGCCAGTTCCGGTTCGCAAAACGCATCTCCGGGTCCCGCGATTCCCGCTACGGAAATAAAAGGCATTTCCTCGAGGGCTTTTTCCAGCCGGTCAAGGGCTTCTTCAGGGCTAAGCACGCCGCTTGTCGCTCCCGGCCTGTTTTCATGGGGGCAATCGCAGTCCCGGCGGCAATAGGCGCACTGGATATTGCACGATGGCGCCACCGGCAGATGGATTCGTCCGAAACGACCTTTAGATTCAGAGTAGAAACAGGGATGGCTTCGTTCCGAAGCCGACAGTATCTTCATAGGCAACATGGGATCACCGCCGAAAGGAACCGACTTTTATGGCATTCTGCGGACAGACGGAAAGACAGTCGCAGCAGTTCGTGCAGTTGGATTCCGTCGGCCTTGTTCCCATTTCGCAAATCTTGCGGCATTTGTCGCAATCGTTGCACAATTCGGTTTTGTATACCTTGAACAGCGAAAAGCGTTTCAACGCTTCCAGCAGGCCGCCTGTGGGGCAGGCAAACCTGCACCAGGCACCGGCAAACAACAAGCTCGCCGACAGCAATCCGAGGACAATGCCTGTTCTGACGAGCCATATCGGATTTGCATGTTCGAAGGTCAACGCCACCGACGGAAAGAATTCGCCGACACGGATCGGCACGACCTCCCGCGGCTGCCCCCAAAGCAGCCACACGTACAGGGCCAGAGCCAATCCGACATATTGGAAATAGGGCATTGTCCGGGTGACGGCGTTTCGAACCCGCAGCTTCAGCGGCGCGACCATGCCCAACAGTTGGTTCGCAAGCCCTCCGGGACAGGCCCATCCGCAAAATACCCGGCCGAATACGAGAACGGACAGGGGAAGCAGCAACCAGAATCCCCAGAACATGGAAAACAACCTTCCGTGGCATGTAACGACCGGGCAGTTCTGACAGCTCACGTAAGGCACGATGAAAGGGCATCGAAAAACGCCGTAAAAAGACCATTGGCCAAGGATCGCCAAACCGGCGAACTGGGTCGCACGCCGCCACCATTTTAAACAAACGGTTCCGGATTCGCTTTCCACAGTCGAGATCGAGGTTTCCGAGATTGTTTCCATTGCTTCAGACATCTTTCACCCCCAACATCTCCGTCAATCGTTTTCCCTCGTCGGAAATGGCGGGTATGAAGCCGGCCGACTCGAAAAAACGCTGTCCTTCCTCGGAAAGAACGAAATGCACGTAATGATCGGCCAATGTCCTGTCTTTGGCGGTCGTCATCGCGCCGATCGTAAATGTCAAAGGGGGCGGCGGAAAAAATTCGGGTTCGATCGGTATAATTTCCGTTTTTCCCTTGAAAAGAGGCAGCAGTGTCAAGCGTTTTTCCACGACGGACACATCGCCCTTGCCGTTCGCCAGATCTTCCATGGTGCGCTGTACGCAGCTGCCTTTTATCACGGCGTTGTTCATGGCCTGTTCCAGGACCCCGGCTTTTTTCAGCAGGACAGACACGGCCTCGCCGCCGGGAGGAGACGCCTCCGGCGCCAGAACGACTTTGATCCCGGGCTTTGCCAGATCGCGGATATCGGCGATGCCCGCCGGATTGCCTTTCGGCGTCACCATCACGTAGCTGGTGAAGCAGAGCGGCTTGAAGTATTCCATCTTGCCCGCTTCGCGGAGCTTTTTCGCCAAACCGAGAACCCTTCCGGCAAAGACGTCGGTGGTGGCGCTTCCCAGAAGCGATTTTCCCAACGCCGCCGCGAATGCGCCCGTGTAGGCGACCTCGACGCCGGTTGTTTCCCCGTAGCGCCGGTTGGCCGGGATAAACGCCTCCGCCAACCCCCCGCAGGACCAAACCCGAAGCGTTTGTCGATCGGACTTTTCGGCCGCCGATACTGCGGAGGGAATTGCGGCGCCGATGGTTAAACAGGCTGCCGCTTTGAAAAACGACCTGCGGTCGCAATCCGTTTTACGTTGATCGTCTTCTTGACTCATACATTCTCTTTTTGTCTGTTAGACTATTTGAAAAATCGGAAAATACCTCGCCCTTGATCGTTACGCCGACTCTTTTATCAGCAGTGCCGCCCCAAGCGCGCCAACGAACTGAGGGTTTTCGGGAATCAACACCTTGCGCCCGAGTTTTTCGGCCAGAACCGTTCGGGCGTCGGGAAAAGACGTTCGCGCTCCCCAGGCATGGGCTTTGATTTCCGTGACCGTCGGAGCGTCGAAAGAGATCTCGAACAGGTTGCGACCGTAACCGGTGGCCATAATTCGGTCGAAGCCGATCCTGTCCACCAGCTTTCCGGCTTCGGCCATGGGGTCGTATCCTGTGTCCGCCTGCAAACTGTCTTTTATTCGACCCGCCTCGTCCACCACCACCAGTTCGATGGTGCGGGAGCCGATGTCTATTCCGGCAAAACGCATCCCGCCCCCTTTTTCGGCCGCCAAAGCGACGGACTTTTCGCCGTCTCGAAATAATCGGCCAGCAATTGCCGGGTGTTTAGCACTTCGCTGGTGTCTTCCAGTTCGATAGTCCACCAGCGGCAATCGACGGCGATCAGCTTGTCGACGATCGGTCCCAGAATATCCATGGTAAGAGGCGCCCAATGGCGGTCCGTTTCCGATTCGTACAGATGCACTTCCGCGAGGCGCTCCGCGACCAGGTCGACGATCTGTTCCACGCGGATCTCCTTCCGGCGCACGCATTGACTGGACACGGCGTGACCGACGTCGAGGGTGATTCCGGAGCCGGAACGACGGGCCCATTCGAGAAGCTCCCGCGGATCGGAGGTCGGGCCCCGGCGAAGGTTTTCCAGGCTGATGGCCACGCCTGCCTTTTTTCCGTAACGAACGAGTCGGGTCAGGTTTTTCACGGCGCGACGGGGATTCAAGGGCAGGGTGGGATCCAATCCCACGTGAACGGTCATCAGTTGCTCGCCGACACCCCGCATGGCGTCGATGGCATTGAAATGGAGCCGCATGGCGTCTTCGGCGGCTCCGGGATGCGCGTGTCCGATCTCCTTTCCCGGGAAATAACCGTGGTAGCGCACCGACATGCCGCGACGAATGTAGGAATCGAGCTGACTTGACATCGAATCCAGCCGATCCGGATTCGGCGCGAAAGCGCAACCCAGGCCGTTCGCCAAAATCCAATTCATACGCTCGCTACCATGGCGCCACGAGGCCGACACCGCCAGTTGTACTTCCGGCCACAGCGGCTGGTTGCGGTGCAACTCCAAAACAGGCGCGGGTTCGTAGAAAAATTGAAACATAAGAATTGTTTCCTCGAATTATCCGAGTTGCTCGACAAAAGCCTCGACGCGCGTCTTCAGCTGGCCGATATCCTCCATGCCGTAATCGGTTTCGATGCGCAGGCAGGGGATGTTCTTTTCCTCCAGCGCTTTTTCGACCGGTATGGCCTCCATCAGATAGGGCTGGCAAAACTGCAGACCGTAATGGATAACTCCGTCGGCCTTGTAGGCGTCGACCATCTCCCGGATGTGATTCAGGCGGGCGGGGTTGGGCGTGAAAATGGCGCAGTGCACATTGAAATACCGGTTCACGATGTCTTCC
>CAZNTU010000291.1:0-6228 GCA_964575975.1 uncultured Desulfobacteraceae bacterium | reverse complement strand
TGTCCAATTTGGGAAGCATTTCGTATCCGAAGTCGTTCTCGGGTGTGGCGTTGTCCCCGAACCAGGCTTTGAGCAAGCTGTTGAAGTATTTGGGCTTGTTCTGCCACCAGTTGGCGCTATCCGGGTCGGAACTGGCCGGCGTGTTGGCCTTGTGGTAGTCGGCCAAGGTCGGCCAGTCGGCCTGAAGCGTGGCCATGTAGCCGGGGATGGTGTGGTAAAGCAAAGCGTGGTCCGTGGAACCCTGAACGTTGGGTTCCCCGCGCAGCGCGTTGATGCCGCCGCCGGCAATCCCGATGTTTCCAAGAAGAAGCTGCAGAATGGCAGCCGTGCGGATGTTCTGAACCCCCACTGTATGCTGCGTCCAGCCCAAGGCGTAGAGAATCGTCCCCGATTTTTCGGGAGTCCCGGTGGCCGAATAGGCTTGATAGACCTTAAGCAGATTTTCCTTGGAAACGCCGGTAATGTCGGACACCTTGTCAAGGGTGTAGCGGGAATAATGCTCGCGCAGCAACTGGAATACGCAACGCTCGTGCCGCAAGCTAGGGTCTCTCAAAGGCGCCTTTTCGGCATCCAGCTCGAAGGCCCATTTGCTGCGGTCGTAGGTCCTGGTTTGCGGATCGTAGCCGGAGAAAAGACCGTCCTCGAATCCGAAATCCTTGCCGACGATCATCGCGGCGTTGGTGTAGTCGACAACGTAGTCGTGGAAATACTTCCCGTTTTCGAGAATATAGTTGATCATGCCCCCCAGAAAGGCGATGTCCGTGCCGGAACGCAAGGGGACATGGAAATCGCTGCGGGCCGAAGTTCGCGAGAACTTGGGGTCGACATGCATGACCACGGCTCCGCAGTTGTATTTGGCGTCGAGCACCCACTTGAACGAGATGGGGTGGTGTTCGGCGGCATTGCTGCCCATAATCAGAATGGCGTCGGCATTTTTAATGTCGATCCAGTGGTTTGTCATCGCGCCGCGTCCGAACGACTCTCCCAGAGCCGCAACCGTGGCGCTGTGTCAGATACGGGCCTGGTGATCCATATGGACGACCCCCAGCGCCCGGACAGCCTGGTGAACCAACGAACATTCTTCGTTGTCCATGTGCGAGGTCCCCAAGGCGAACAGGTTCTCCAAACGGTTGACCTTCTCCCCTTTGGAATTGATGGCGGCAAATCCGTCGTCGCGCGTTTTCTTGACGCGACCGGCAATCCGATCCAAAACCCAATCCCAGCTTTTCTGCTCCCATTTGTCGCTGTACGGCGCCCGATAGAGCGGAGCGGTTACGCGGTGGGGATTGCGCGTCAGCGACAGCATGGCGGCTCCTTTCGCGCACAGGGCGCCTTGATTGATGGGATAGTCGGGATCGCCCTCGGTACTGACAAGCCGCCCGTCTTTCACATGGGCGATGATATGACAGCTGACAGAACAAAACGGACAGACGCTGATCACCTCCCGAGCCCCTTCGATCTTGAGTTCCGTCGCGTACTTCCTGACCTGCTTGACGCCACATCCCAGTTGCATGAGCGAGACACCTGCAATGCCGGCGCCACTGACTTTGAGAAAATCCCGCCGGTTGTATTCCATAGCGGCCTCCTTTCGGTAAGATCTGGTGTTGAAGAAGTTCGACTCGACCAACATATTTTAATTTTTCCGAATTAATTGCAACTTAAAGTTTGTGTTTGAAATTATTTTTTTGCGCAAATTTTGGTTGTTCTTTTTTACTTATTCTAATAGATTTCGACTTATTCAGAGTCGTCAACAATTGTCAAGGCTTATTTTTCGACAACTTCAAGAGGTAAATTCGTCTTGGGTTTTACATAATCGGTTTTATCATCGGTCGTTGTGGAAACAACGCGCTGGAAAGATTAAAACCACGACTTGATGGACAATACCGTCTTCGGCTTCACTATGCGGTACCGGCGACGGCACGGAATTCCGTAACATATTCGACACGCGAACTACGGGAGGCAAACCATGCACAGAGAAACGATTTGGATCGTAGGGGCCGGCAAATTCGGCCGGCTCGCGTTGAAAAGGCTGTCGGCCCGGCGAAATGACGCCAGCTTTGCCTTGGTCGATACGGTCGAAGCCAAACTGTCCGTCGACGGCATCTTCGGCGGGAGGACCTTGGACTGCGCGACATTCCACTTGGACGGAATCGACTTTTTAGACCGTTATCTGACGCCAGGTCCGGATGCGCCCTCTTGGATTGTTCCCGCCCTTCCGGTCCATCTTGCGGCGGAATGGTGCCGGTCGCAAATCGGAGAGGACAGCTTGGAGCCGGCCATATTGCCGCCCGCGTTGGACAAGCTTGTCCCGAATCCCATGCGGGGACTGGACGGCAATCTGTATGTCAGCCATGCGGATTTTTTATGCCCCGACAATTGCAACGAGCCGGACGGCTTATGCACCGTCACCCGGAAACCCCGGAAACAGGACATGTTCGAATTGCTCGCGTCGCTTTCGTTCGAAGATTTCAAGCCCGTCGTAATTCGCAGTCGTCAGCTGGCGCCGGGAGTCGGGGGATATCGGCCGGAGCAGCTTTTCGCGATGATTGATACGGTGCGGCGGACTACGGGAAATATAATGATATGCACGGCCTGCCGCTGCCATGGGGCGGTCAGCGGGTTTCGCCATGCCGCCCGTGGTCGGTCGGTTCGGTAGCCCAAAATCGCGTACCAGTGTCAAAATGCAACACTCAATCAAGAATTATATTCTTTAAAATCTCTATTTTTAAATATATTATTCTTTACATAACTATTTAACTGAATTATATTCACATCTAAAAAGGTTTTTGAGAATCATGGACGAAATAGACAGGAAAATACTCGGAATACTGCAGGAAAAAGCGCGCATTCCGAACGTGGAGGTTGCAAGACAGGTGGATATGGCGCCGTCGGCCGTGCTGGAACGTATCCGCAAGCTCGAAAAAAACGGCGTCATCGACGGCTACGAAGTCCGGTTGAATCCGCAACTGTTCAGACGGAATCTTGCCGCTTTCGTTTTCGTTCGCACCGATTTTCAATTCGACCGCGATTTTTCGGTCGGTAAAGTTTTGTCCGAAATTCCGGAGGTCCAGGAAGTCCATTATGTTTCCGGAGAGGATTGCTATCTACTGAAGATCCGCGCGGAGGATACGCGGGAGCTTCAGAGGCTTCTGGCGGAGAGGATCGGGAGAATGGAGGGGGTTCGGTCGGTCCGGACGAACATCGTGCTTTCCACCCTAAAGGAGACGTCACGCATTCCCTTGGACAGAATGGGCGAACCGCCCAAGTCCGCGGCAGAGGATTGAGTGGTCGCGGCTTTGTCGGATTCGTCTGTTGCCTGAGCCGGTTCGTCCGTCGAGTATTGCGCATTGATTTCACAACTATCGAAAACTCTAATGAAAGGAGATTTTGTCCTATGCCCATGAGCAAATCGTTCTACAATCGTCTGTCCCGCGTGCTGGTCGAAGCCGCGAACCGCTTCGGAACGCCCTTTCACATTTACGACGAAACCGGAATCCGCGAGACCGGCCGACTCCTTGAGGAGGCTTTTTCCGAAACCAAAGGATTTCGCGAGTTCTATGCGGTTAAGGCTCTTCCAAATCCGCGAATACTGGAAATCATGACGGATATGGGATTCGGGTTCGATTGCAGTTCCGTTTCCGAACTGGTGTTGGCCAGGGGTGCGGGCGGCCGGGGAGAAAACATTTTTTTTTCGAGCAACAACACCAGCGAGGAGGAGTTTCGGTCCGCTTTGGACGACGGGGGAAGCATCGTCAATCTCGACGCCGACAACATGATCGACAAGCTGCCGAGAATGCCCGAACCGATCTGCTTCAGATACAATCCGGGCCCCCGTCGAACCGGCAACGCCATCATCGGCATACCGGAGGAATCGAAGTACGGTTTGCATCACGACCAGATCGCCAACTCCTACAAGAGAGCGCGGGACATGGGCGCGCGCCGTTTCGGGATTCACACGATGCTCGTCTCCAACGAACTGGACTACCGGTACATGGTCGAAACCGCCCGCATGCTCCTGGACCTGATCGAAAGCATCTCGTCCGAAATCGGAATCGAATTCGAGTTTTTCAATATCGGCGGAGGCCTTGGCATTCCGTATCGGCATGGCGAAAAGCCTTTGGATATCCGGTCCATGGGAGAGGAAATCGCAAAACTTGTTCGTCGATTCGAAAACCGAAACGGATACGCCCCCAAGCTTTTCATCGAGAGCGGAAGATACATGACCGGCCCCCACGGCGTGCTGGTCACGAAAGTCATCAACGAAAAGGAAACCTACCGAAAATACATCGGCGTGGACGCCTGCATGTCTTCTCTGATGCGCCCCGCGATTTACGGAGCGCACCATGAAATCGACGTTTTCGGAAAGGAGAACGGCGACAAGACCATTGTTGCCGACGTGGTAGGCTCGCTTTGCGAAAACAACGACAAGTTCGCGATCCAGCGCCCGCTGCCTGAAGTCCGGCCGGACGATCTGCTGATTATTCAAGACACGGGCGCGCACGGCCATGCCATGGGTTTCAACTATAACGGACGCACGCGGCCGAAAGAGCTACTTTTGCGAGAGGACGGGTCTGTGGAACTGATCCGGAGGGCGGAAACCATCGAGGACCTTTTCGCCACATTGAAGTTCGAACGGGAAATCCTGACCGTTTAGACATCCGATCTCGAATGGCCGATCTTGCTTAATCGCCTCCGTCATCGACTTGGTCCTTCCCTACTCGCCTCCGTCATCGACTTGGTCGGTAGCGCCGCCTTCCACGGCGGCGCGACACCCTTCTCCGCCTGAGACGACATGGGCAATTGCAGACGCCGTGGACGGCTTAGGCAAAAGGGATGTCATCCTTCTCGATTTTCCAATTCGCGCCGCTTTTTCCTGAAGATCGAATGGAGACGATCAACTTCCTGGAGTCTTTCGGCAGCCATGAAGTTTTCGTAGACCGGATCGTTCCTCTTGATCGCTCGTCCGAGAATCCGACTTTCAATCAATGAAAGGGCCTCGATGGACTTGTCGCAGACGGGGTAGTCGAAATCGTCCACAAGAGGACATTGCCCGGCGCAGATCGGTGAGATATTGTTGATATCCACCAGCTTGATTTCCCCGTCGTTCGTCACCAGGATATTTCGCACCCCCGCCAAATCCGGCACATACGAAGCTTCCCGGATCATTTTTTTTGTCGCGTTCACGAAACTCCCGACGTTTTTTTCTATTCGCGCCACAAGAAGATCGATATCTGGAGACTCTCCGTCCGCCGCCTTTTCGGCGAGCCGCCGCAAGGCACCGGTCTTCCCGAGTGTCCACGGGTCCAACTCCTCGCCCCGGACATATTCTTGCAACCCGCAGAGAATTATATCGCTTTTTCCCCCGAAAATGTAATCGGCGACGAATTCTTCCGACATGGCCAGATGCTTGCGACCGAGATATTCTCCCACGATCTTGAAACGCTCGATCTCCCCCGTGACCTGGTCTGCGGAATCGAATTTTCTCCTGAAAATCCTAAGCATGAAAAGTGGCCTTGCTTTCGGAAACCGAAGCAATCCGTTTTCGAAGACGCCTCGATATTCCTTCTCCAAGTCCGACCGAGACAAAACTTCCATTATATGCGACCTAAGGCCGTTCAAACGGTGCCTTCTGAAAAAGAAAGTCCCGACGTCCCTAATGAAGTTCAGCGCGACGACATCCTCGTGCCTTATGCTTTTTTTTTCCCTTATGTCTTCCATCGTGTCGCTCCGGGCGCGTGGTTCAGTGTTCAGTTGTTCAGGGGTTCAGGGGTTCAGGGGTTCGGTGTTCAGGGGTTCGGTGTTCAGGGGTTCAGGGGTTTAATGGGGTCGGGTATTCAGGGGGCGAGGTTCAGGTTGCCAGTAAGTTCAGGATTGCGATGCTCTGGCATGAGGGAAGAGCTTCAAGTTTCTGGTTTCATGTCGAAAAACCAAGGTTTCGGTTTTTATATTTCGGAGTACGTTGGACCCAGCCCCATTTGTGCGGGCTATTCACGCCGTCGCCAGATCCCCCCGGCGTCTCCTCCTAACTCCTCCTAACTCCCGACCAATGAACCCCTGAACACCGAACACCTGAACACCTGAACCACTCCCTACCTGGGATACCGCCGCAAAACATTCCAAGCTCCCCTAAGCGTGGGCTGGCTTAACAGCTCCTTGGCGTAGTGCTCGGCGTCGGTCAGTTTCAGGTTCGAAATGCGATTCTGAACTGCCGTCAGATACTGGGGATCG
>CAZNTU010000290.1:0-6277 GCA_964575975.1 uncultured Desulfobacteraceae bacterium | reverse complement strand
TAATCGATTCCCTCGCATTCGACCCCGCCGAGAAAGTCGGAGACCGTCTTGAGGTACTCCGCGAGCAGTGTCTTGCTGACCACGAAGATGTGGCCGATGTTCTTTTCGAACGTGCGGTTCAGACCTCCGCGGGTCATCTGGATGTTCCCGTCGTCGCGCATCCCCCACAACTGACTGGCGACGCAAGAGCCGGGCGGCGCGATCGGGTCCCGGGAGCCACGGTAATCGAAGATGACGACGCCTCCCCGGGCTAGGGCTTCCATGTCCACGGGCCGGCCGTCGAGTTCCGGGACCGCCGAGGGCAGGCGATACGATCCCTTCGCCAGCTCGTTGCCGAGGAAGAAGTGGCGAATCCATTCGCGATGGGCTCGGGCGGGAAACTTCGTCCCATGGGTCAGCCAGTACAGGAATGGGGCCGAGTCCTCGATGGCGCGCGAATAAATGGCGCGGCCGTAGAAACCGCTTAGAACCGTGTAGTGGACTCCCGGCTGGATCTCGTTCATGCCGAAATCGACGATCTGGGGAGGGATGTTGACGCTCCCGAACAACTCGTTCATAAAGTCGGGATCGTAGTATAGCCGGATGAAGGAGCGCATCTTTCCGTGGCCGCTCTCGGCGTCGTCGAAACGGACGGGAGACGCCATCAGGGCGATCTTTCGGACGTCCATCTTTTCGCCCCTCGCGGCGCGTTCCTCCGCGCGCCGTGCCAGGTAAGGCAGCATCAGAGTGCCGCCCATGCAGTACCCCATGACCTGGATTTCGCAGCTGGGATGCTTCTTCTTGACGATTTCCAGGTACCGGTCGTGGACGGTTTTCCCGTAGAAATCCAGTCCGAGGTTCGTGTCGTCGGGACCGCATTCGCCGTAATCGACCAGGTAGATGGCGTATCCTTCCCGAAGCATGCCTTGGACGACGGATTTGCCGTCCGCCAGATCGAACACTTCCGGCTTGTTGATCAGAGGGGTCGATATGTAGAGCACCCGGCCGTTCGGTTTGACGCCCTTCGGGAGGGGATAGTGGCGAAGGCGCACGCCGTGGAGCTTCGAGCCCTTGACGACGACGTACTCGCAGCAGCCGATCCGCCCTCGGGTCGCCCGCTCGGAGAACTCCTTCGGGTCGAAGGCGTTGGCCTTGTGGAGGCATTCCAACCGGAACCGGTTCTCCTCCAGGTACTCCTCCAGCGTCATCGCGTCGGTCCCGTCCTGCCGTTTCCGCATGTAGGGCAGGTCCTCCCCGTCGAGGGGCAATTCCGTGACGACCACCAGAAGACATTTGAGCATCTCCTTCATGGCATGAAGGCGGGTCATGCCCAGGGAATTGTACAGCTTCTCCATCTGGGCGAATTCCTGGCAATATTCCTTCAGCATGCGGTGGCCGTCGGGAGTGGTAGAAACCGTAGCCGCCTTCTTGCGGTCGAATTTGCCGTCCTTCATGAAATAGCCGCACAGGTCGTGGAGGGAACGGGCGTAGTTCTTGTAAATCCAGCCGTTCATGTCGCGATAGAGATCCGGTTCTTTGCCGGCCCGGACGGCGATACGGGTATGGGCCTTGATCGGGTCCGTGAAGAATGTCCTGAAGAGAGCGCTCTGCAGGCTCGCGGCGGCCGCCAGAGGCCCGAAGAGTTGATGGTTCCTGCCGATCTCTTCGAGGAATTGCTGGTACTTGAGGAGCATCCTGATCTGCATGCCGCCGACCATGCTCTTCCAAGGCAGCGCCGTCTTGAAATTGTACGGGTTGTCGGCCGGCGTGATTCCCATCTGGACCAAGAGACCGGTTGGAGTAATCCTCTGATCGTCGCTCATTGCGGCTGTTCCTTTCGTTGCGGGCCTGCGGCCCTGACCGCCGTAAAGTCTTCCGTTTAACCGTGCGATCGGCTTCTTGCTCGTCTGGAAAGAAGCCAGTTGAAAATTGTTTAGATAGGAACAAGCTTTTTGTCAACAAAAATACAATTGAATCCCGTCTTTAACTCTCCGCTGCAAAACCCGGAAAATTAACAATCAAATCGACGAAAAAAAAGTATCAACTCGTTCAAGACGATCCGGACCGAGGAGGGTTTTGAACCTTGACACAAACTGCCATTCATGACATAAAAGCAGGCCGTGAAAAAATGTCCCGACATTTATTATCCTTTGTGCCGGAGGTTCTTATGGGAGGCCACAATACATTGACCGCAAAGGAACTGCTCTCGTGCATGGAGCTGGGCAAAGATCTCACTTCCGAGTTGAACTCCAAAAAATTGTTTAACAAAATCCTTGACAAGGTCTCGGAACTACTTCCCGCCGAAAACTGGTCCCTGCTGCTGCTTGATCAAGAAACCGGAGAACTCCGTTTCGAATTGTGCGCCAATATAGACATTGAACAACTCAAGGACGTTCGGTTGCAGCGCGGACAAGGAATTGCCGGTAAAGCCGCCCTGGAACAAAAGCCCGTTTTCATTGAAGATGTAGAAAAATGCGAGTTCTTCGCTGGCAAGGTGGATCGGATTTCAGGATGGCGTACAAAATCCATTATCTGCGTCCCCCTTGTTTTCGGCGGAAAAACCGTGGGCATTATCGAGGTGGTCAATCCCAAAAACCTCAAAAGAGATCCACTTCCTCTTCTGTCCATTATTGCCGACTATGCCGCTATCGCCGTCGAAAACATGCGCAATTATCAGGAAATTCGAAATCTGGCCATCCACGACGATCTGACAGGTCTCTACAATACAAGACACTTGTACGAGGCGCTCGACAGGCTTGTACGAATGGCCAAGACCAACGATGAATCCTTTTCGTTGATATTTATGGACATCGATCATTTTAAACGCGTCGTGGACACTTATGGTCATCTGAAGGGCAGCCGGGTCATCCAGGAGGTTGCCGGGACAATTCTGAAATGCCTTGCCGAACCCGCCTTTGGCGTGGCTTACGGAGGCGACGAGTTCGTTGCGATACTGCCTGGATTCGACAAGATGCGGGCGCTGAAAAAAGCCGAAGAAATAAAATCCAGGATTAAGCGGACGGTTTTCCTCGCCGGCCACGGCCATATGGTGAAGCTGAGCGCGAGTTTCGGCATCGCCACCTTTCCCGATGATGCCAATGATATGGCAGTTCTTCTTGCCCTTGCCGATCGCGCCATGTTCGACGTCAAAGAGACAGGAAAAGACGCCATAAAACTGGCCTGAAACATAGAACGTCATCTCTAAATCAAGGAAATGTTCATGAACAAAAAATTAATGCTACTCGTCTTGAATTGGCTCCTGACGATTTTTTACGTTGTTCCTTCCGTATCCGCATTGGATACTTTGTCCAAAGCCCCCTATGCAGGCGCCATCGTCATCGACGCCGCCACGGGGAATGTTCTGTTCGAGGACAATGCCGACGCCAAGAGCTACCCGGCCAGCGTCACCAAGTTAATGGTATTGCTCGTCATCCTCGAAGCCGTTGATTCTCGCCATCTATCATTGGACGATGCCGTCACCGTGACCGCCGAGGCCTCCAAAATCGGAGGGTCGCAGGTGTATCTGAAAGAAAACGAAGTCTTCCCGGTGGATGAACTCCTCTATGCGCTCATAGTCCAATCGGCCAATGACGTAGCCGCGGCGCTGGCGATCCACTATGCCGGCAGCAAAGAGGCGTTTGTGGATTTGATGAATAGGCGCGCCCAGGAGCTTGGCATGAAAGACACTGTTTTTCACTCCGTGCATGGACTGCCGCCCTCCAAAGGCCAGCTCCCCGATGTCTCGACGCCGCGGGATATTGCAAAACTCTGTCGGGAACTGATCAAACGACCGGCCGTCCTGAAATATACTTCCACCAAAGAACGTCCCTTCCGGTCGGATGCGCCCGAACCCTTTGTCATGAGAAGTCACAATCACCTCCTTGGGAACATCGAGGGATGCGACGGGCTGAAAACCGGGTATTATAGCGCAGCAGGGTTTTCCATTGCGGCCACGGCGCAAAAAAAGGACCAGCGGGCCATTGCCGTTGTCATGGGATCGATGGACCGAAAAGTCAGAGACGCCAAAACAAAAGAAATCCTGACCAAAGGATTGATGGAACTCGTACTCAACGCGCCTCCGCCTCCTGCCGAACCGGTTTCCGTCGCTGTTGCTTCGCCTGCCAAAGAGACACCCAAGACCGTCGAGGAAGAAAAGTCGCAGCCGGAAACCCAGTCCGGCGATGTTGTCCACATTAAAAAAAGCACATTGAAATTCATCGGAGCGGTGTCGGGGCTCTTTGTCGTTTTTGGGTTTGTGCTTTACGTGCTGAAAAAACGACCGCGTAAAAAGGTGTACAGATTAAAAAACAAGGGAATCCCATACGATTATGACCATTGACACGCATCGCCATTGGGACACGTAGGCGATAAGCAATAAAGACAAACGGCCGCGAAAACCGAATATCTCTTTTTGACTTTCACGGCCGTTTTTGCTTTTCCCGCCTGCCGCTCTTTCCCGAACAGGAAAAAGCGGGGGGATTGGTAAAAAGTTGCTACTGCATCTTGCCTATCAGTTTTTTCGCGAATTCCAAAGCCTCTTCCCGGTTCGAAAGAGAGCCCTCGTCCCTGGCGTCCCGGACCCGTTCCAAAACACGGCCGATTTCAGGACCGGGAGAGGCGCCCATTCGAATCAAATCGTGGCCGTTTAGTAACGGTTCCCTTTCGAAAACGCGCTGTTCCCCCAACGAATAATATTCCGCCGCCAAATCCCGCAGACGTTCGATCTTCGATTCTTGGGCCTCCGCTTCGGACAGCTCTCCCTTCTTGCTCATGGCGTCGGCCATGGCCAAAATCGCGGCTGGAACGCAGTCGTCCTTCATTTTCCGGAACCACCGCATTTTCGTCGAGTTCTTAACTTCCGGAAACGTCAGGTTCAGGACGTGCAAATGTTCGGCCGTCATCGTCTCGAGAAATGCGCCGTCCTTCCCGGACATGCGCATTCGTTCGGAGATATCGGCGACGATCGCCGCGCCCGCCTGTTCGTGGCCGTGAAAAGTCGCGCGGTTTTTTCTTTCGTCGAACCGCCGCGTCGAAGGTTTTCCCGCGTCGTGAAACAGAGCCGCCATTTTCAACAGAGGTTTTCGGCAATTGGCATCCAAGTTTTCGCGCACCTTTTTTCCGACCTTTCCGAAATGTTTTTCCGGGTCGAGTAAAAGCTCCTCTATGTTTTCCAAGGTGGAAAGACAATGGTCCCAGACGTCGAGATGATGATATCCGTTTTGCTCGCAGCCTTTCATAGGTATTGTTTCGGGAAAGATCGCCTCCAGAACTCCTGCTTCGTCCAGAATCCCGACAAAACCGACCGACCGGTCCACCCCGAAAATCTTGAACAGTTCGGCCATGATTCTCTCGCTGGAAACGGACGTCAGTTTGCTCGAGTGGAACCGCATTTCGTCGAGCGTATCGGGAGCGATTTCGAAATCCAGTTGGGCCGCGAACCGAACCGCCCTTAATATCCTCAGGGGATCGTTGACGAACGCTTCGGGGCCGCACGTCTTGATTCTTTTTCTTTCCAGGTCCCCGGCTCCGTCCAGGGGATCGACGATCCTGCCAATCTTTCCGCCCTTTTCGACTTCGGCGGCCATGGCGTTGATCGTAAAGTCCCTGAGGGCGAGATCTTTGTTCAGAGAGCCGCCCCGGACGATGGAGAAATCGACGAAGGAAGAGTCTCTTCGATCGACGACCCTGTAGCAGGGCTCTCCCGCTCTTTTTTCGAAGGGCACGAACGCGGCGCCGTTTTTTTCGGCGACCTTCTTGGCGAATTTCTTGGCGTCCCGGCAGATCAGATCGATATCTTCGCAAGGACGGCAAAGCAAATGGTCCCTGACCGCGCCGCCGACCATATAAAGCGTCGGCAGTTCCCCCATGGATTCGATCCATTTTTTCAATCGTCTTTCAATGTTCGATGTTGGCATGCCCCTTTTTATCAGCGATTTGGCATGCTCGTAAAGATCGGATATCAAGGAAGAATGAAAAAAAGGTCGTGCCGATAAGAAGGTTTCTTTCTGTTGACAATCTTGAAACTCCTCTCTATACCGGTTGCTACGGGTCCGGCGATAGTCGCCATGCCGAAAAACAGAAAACAAAAGGGGAATTTCTTTTTTTCCACCATCCCAGGATTGAACTTTCAAAGACATGAAAAGCCGACTGATAAAACTTTACGGCAACGTGGCCGTCATTCTTCTGAATGTCGCGGTCCTTCTTATTCTGATCAACATTTTCTCCTATTTCGCGCTCGCCGTGTCGGACAGGTTTTCAAACCCCGTGTCGGACAAGTACGGGGACGCGATTTACCGGC
>CAZNTU010000289.1:0-6286 GCA_964575975.1 uncultured Desulfobacteraceae bacterium | reverse complement strand
CCGCTTTTTTTCAAAGGTACAGCTCGCCCCGTCGAGTTGTGTATAACAACGAGGGTTTCGCCCCGGGCTTGTATGTCCCGCCTCTTTAGGGTTCCCCCAAATCCGTTATAATCAGTCGACTTAAAAGCGGTATCGGAAACCGGCGGTTACAAAGTTGGAACCCTTGGCGGTGCTTACAATTCCGTATGCTCCGGAGCGGTGATGAACCCGTATGATGAATTCCAGGGGCGAATTGGATTTTCCAGGAGGGCCGAAGGCAACCTCGACGGGCATAAATACAAGGATATGAGCGGGGCCGCGATCGGTTGTATTTTCAATAGGCGGCCTGCTGGTTGCGTATGAAGGCCCCAATCCATATGCGAGCGAGGTTTTTATGTAATCGTCCCACGGAAAACGGTGCAAACGCAAGTTCAATGCCGCATTGAATTCGCAATGATCCTGAAGTCCCGTATGGCGGGCTGTGCCCAATTCTGCCTCGATGACCAGAAAATCTGTGATATCGTAGATATTGCGGGAAATTCCCGCCGCCCAGACATATGAATTTTCAAATTCGGTTTCGAATCTTATTATATGGGCGATCGGGTTGTCGCTCCATTTTCCGCCATAAACAAAAACCGACCATAAAGGTTCGTCCGTTTCAGCGAAAATTTTTTTTACGGGAAATAAAGAAAGAACACCAAAAATTAAAACAGCCATAACACCGAAATAATTTATGCGGGTAATTTTCATAATTTTTTCTTTTTGTTAACGAAAACAAAGGGCTTTTCAAATATCCCCGTCAAGGCGGAAAGGGAACGGGGCAAGGATTGTCGATGGATCGAAGTTGCGGACGTCCGATGGAATTGTGCGATCGGCCAATGGCAGGAACGAAAGGAGGATATAAAATGGCAAATGGGGCCAAGCCACGGGAAGGTCTTTCGGTCATGATCGCCCTCCGCGCGTCTTGAGACGGAGGTGCTATGATCATAAGCATTGTCGTTTTTATCGATCAAAACACCCCGTCGAGCATGAAGAATGATTCGAGTCCTTACCGAGGAGTCCGATACGAAACCCGGTAAATCACCCCATTGTGGTCGTCCCCGACCAACAGCGATCCGTCGCGCGCAACGGTCAATCCACACAGCCTTGCCAGGTAGGCGCTTCCGTCTTTGGTGATGAAGCCGGTCATGAAGTCTTCGAATTCAACGGGTTGACCTTTGTCATCGAAGCGCAGTCTCATCACCTTATAGCCTACAGGGGGTTTGCGGTTCCATGATCCGCGCAGGGAAGCGAAGGCATCGTTCCTGTACTCAGCCGGAAACTGATCCGCGTCGTAAAAGACCATCTGCAAGGGAGAGCTGTGAGCCTGATGTCCGAGCGCCATGGGCTCCGTTTTGGCGCAGAACTCCTCCTTGGTCATGTCCCGCGGCTTCTGGGCGACGATCTCGTCCACCTGCCGGTTGCCGTAACACCAGGGCCAGCCGTAGTGAAGTCCTTCGCGAACGAGGTTCACCTCTTCGGGGGGAAGATCCGCGCCTCGCCAGTCCGAGCCCATGTCTATCCCCCAGAACTCCCCTGTAACAGGATGCCAGCCGAAGCCGACCGTGTTGCGCAGACCATGGGCATAAATGCGCCGCTCATGGCTTTCCTCGCTCAGCCGGATCTGCAGCATGGTAGCGTGTTCGGGATTGGTTTCGGGACACGCATTGCAGCTGCTGCCGACGGAGAGGTACAGCAAGCCGTCGGGCCCGAATTGGAGAGTGCGGTTGGGATGCTGCCCTCCGTCGGGCAGATCGTCGATCAGCAGTCGAGGCTGGCTCACGCTGCCGTCCTGATCGATATCGACCACGTACAGACTTGTGGGAGGCGACAGGTACAGCTTGTTTTGGTGGTAGGCGATACCATGGATGTCGTCGATTTCCGACACCACGACGCGTTTCTCGTCGGCCCGTCCATCGTTGTCGCTGTCGCGCAAGGCAATGACATTGCCTTCGGAGGGCTGCGTGACGTAGACCACGCCGCCGTCGTCCACCGTCATGATGCGCGGGTTCTCCAGATCCTTGGCAAACACATTGACCTCGAAGCCTTCGGGCAGTCTCAGTTGCCGAATAAAATCCTCGCTGAACTTCTTTCGCTCCGGAACGAAGGTATGGCCGGTGACTTCCTGATCGGTTCCCGCAGCGGGCTCCTGGGCATGCGCCTCTCCCGGAAGCGTAATCGGAAAAATGAGACTTGCGGCAAGGAGCAGGAAAAGAATCGTCATACGCACGGATTTCATGGTTTGTCCTCCCTTATGTTTGTATGTTGTTTTATCGCATGATGATAGAGCCGCGTCCTGGTAGCGACTATCGCGACAGAGACACCGCTCCCATCCGTTCGCGCCTTGCGATAAGTCCGAGTCGCACAGGCGCCTTTTCGCCGTCCTTAATCATAATTGTCGTCTTATAAGTGTCGTCCCGATGAGGTGTTCGATGACATCCGCCGGAAAGCAGGAATCGTATACATGGTTACAAATAGCAGGATGTGGGATATAGAGAAAGTAGGTAAACAAGGTATATGCTTGAGACATTTGCACGTGCTTTCAACCATTCCGCTTCCGATGGGCAATCCCAAGGCTTTGAATTCGCCGTAGTCCATATGCTCCTTTGATATTCAATGGATAATGCTCCAAAGTTGGCGCTTGTGACCTCCACCCCGGGAAGTTCCCCGCTACGAGAAGGACCGCCCACGAGATGGCGAACAGCGTCAACAGTTCCAGCCAGAAACATGATGAAACGGAACGACGCAAAACGCCGAACCGGTTCC
Organism: uncultured Desulfobacteraceae bacterium; assembly: GCA_964575975.1. Classification (GTDB taxonomy): domain Bacteria; phylum Desulfobacterota; class Desulfobacteria; order Desulfobacterales; family SKZT01. The sequence goes on along the minus strand of CAZNTU010000289.1, from coordinate 3,502 downwards.
GGAGAACCTTCCGAAACCCGCGAACGAGAACTGGACCGACCCCTTGCGAAAGGTCTTGTCCCTGGAAAAGCTCTCCAAAAACCAGCACCAGGCCGATAGCGACAAGCACGGATTGCACATGCCGTATAGGATGGTGGTTCCGCAGGAGGACAACCTCGTTTGATTTTTAAAACAATGCGTGCGTCGCAGTCGAAATTGTCGAAATTCATGCAATATATATCGGCCTGAGAACCAATTCCGACGGCGAAAAAAATATTGCGTTATTTTTTGTTAAACTTTAAGCTGAAACAAAAATGCGCCGATTCGAACCTGTTCGCTCAATATTCGAACATATCGTATGGAACGCAAAAAAAAAGATCGTGCTTATAGCTATGTTTCCTCTTGACCGAGGGATTTTATTTTCGAATACGTCTTCGAATTTTTAGAAAGTTCGAGCGCGAATTCTCTATTGAGTGGAAGGTCAGATACTGGAGAACACCAAAGCATGGACGATCGATTCTTCGAAAAACCGATTCTGAACTCTCCCTACGAATATCCTTCGAAGCACTGGGAGCTTGACGATTCCGGTCAGCCCACGCAAAAGATCGTGCAAAAGCGCCGGCCTGTAAAATACATCACTCCAATTCCAATGCCCCGGAAAAGGAAAAACGCGGTCCAGGAACAGACGCAGTTCGTTTTCGACGAGGGAAAAGGCCTTTCGACCGAAGATCAGAGATACCATTCGGCCCCGTTGATCAACGAACTGCGAGCGCAAGTGGACAAATGGCGCGTCATACCGAACCCCGCCGACTGGAAGGTGACCCCGGAGACGGCCCGTCTGCTGCAACATTGGAGACACTACGATTTCAACCGCATCCGGCCGTTTTTTTGCCAAGTCGAGGCCGTGGAGACCGTCATCTGGCTTACCGAAGTCGCGCCGAAATCCGGAAAGGCCGGCAAGCCCTTTCTCGACCATTTGAAAAAAGCCAACCAGGACGCCAATCCGGAGTTGAACCGACTCGCCCTGAAACTCGCCACGGGCGCCGGCAAGACAACGGTCATGGCCATGCTGATCGCCTGGCAGACTATTAATAAGGTGCGACGGCCCAACAGCCAATTGTTCACGCGGGGATTTCTGGTCGTTACTCCCGGCCTGACCATTCGGGACCGCCTGCGGGTGATTCAGCCCAACGACCCCGAAAGCTACTTCGCCACCCGCGAACTGGTCCCCAAGGACATGCTCCCCGACTTGCAGCAGGCAAAGATCGTCATCGTCAACTATCACTCGTTCAAACTCCGCGAACGCATGGAACTTTCGAAAGGAGGCCGTTCCCTCTTGCAGGGCCGCGGCGAACCGCCGAAAACGCTGGAAACCGAGGGGCAAATGATTCGGCGGGTCATGGACGATCTCATGGGCATGAAGAACATCATGGCGATCAACGACGAAGGGCATCACTGCTATCGGGAAAAGCCGGGCGACGACAACGACGAAGATACGGAGAAGCTCAAAGGCGAGGACAAGAAGGAGGCGGAAAAGAACAACGAAGCCGCGCGCCTGTGGATCAGCGGCCTGGAAATCGTGAACCGGAACATCGGAATAAGCCGCGCGATCGATCTTTCGGCCACGCCGTTCTTTCTGAAAGGCTCCGGCTACGCCGAAAGCACGCTGTTCCATTGGACCATGTGCGACTTCTCCCTCATGGACGCCATCGAATGCGGCATCGTCAAGCTTCCCCGCGTGCCCGTGGCCGACAATATCTCCGGCGAAGAAATGCCCAAGTTTCGAAACCTCTGGGAACACATCCGCGCCAAAATGCCCAAAGAAGGACGGGGCAAGGCGAAAAGCCTCGACCCCCTGAGCCTGCCCGTCGAGCTGCAAACCGCGCTGGAAGCCTTGTACGGGCATTACAAGAAAACCTTCGAGGCATGGCAAAAGGAAGGAATCGGCGTCCCCCCGTGCTTCATCGTGGTGTGCAACAACACCTCCACTTCCAAACTGGTCTACGATTACATTTCCGGTTTCGTCAAGGAAAACGAGGACGGTTCCACGAAGGTAGTCAACGGAAGACTGCCTCTCTTTCGCAATTACGACGAGCACGACGAACCGAAACCCCGCCCCCGCACGCTGTTGATAGACAGCGAACAACTCGAGTCCGGAGACGCCTTGGACATGAATTTCCGCAAGATGGCGGCCGACGAGATCGAACGGTTCCGGCGGGAGATTATCGAACGTACGGGAGACCGAAAACAGGGGGACAACATCACGGACCAGGACCTGCTGAGGGAGGTCATGAACACCGTGGGGGACAAGGGCCGACTGGGCGAGTCCATTCGTTGCGTAGTTTCCGTGTCCATGCTCACGGAAGGCTGGGACGCCAATACCGTCACGCATGTGCTGGGCGTGCGGGCGTTCGGAACCCAGCTTTTGTGCGAGCAGGTCGTCGGCCGTGGGTTGCGCAGGCAGTCCTACGAATTGAACGACGACGGCTTGTTCGACGTCGAATACGCCGACGTCCTCGGCATTCCCTTCGACTTCACCGCCAAACCGGTCGTGGTCAAGCCGCGTCCGCCCCGCGAAACCGTCCGCGTGAACGCCGTCCGCCCCGACCGCGATCCTCTGGAAATCCGGTTCCCCCGCGTGGAGGGCTACCGAGTGAAACTCCCCGACGACCGGCTGACGGCGGAATTCAACGACGATTCCGTTCTGGAACTGACCCCCGACCTGATCGGCCCCGCAGAGACGAAAAACCAGGGCATCATCGGCAAGGACGTCGATCTCACCCTGGAACATCTGGACGACATGAGAACGTCCACCCTCCTGCTCCACATAACCAAACGCCTGCTGTTCGCCAAATGGAGGGACCCGGACGGAGACCCCAAAATCCATCTGTTCGGCAAGCTGAAACGAATCGTGAAAAAATGGCTCGACGACTGCCTCGTCTGCAAGGGAGGAACCTATCCGGCCCAGCTGATGTACCAGGAATTGGCCGACATGGCCTGCGAGCGCATCACCGCGGCCATAACCCGCTCCATGTCGGACCGGCAGCCCGTCAAGGCCGTGCTAGACCCGTACAACCCCGAAGGCTCGACCAGGCACGTCAATTTCACGACATCCAAGAAAAGCAAGTGGCAGGCCGACGCACGCAAATGCCACGTCAACTGGGTCGTCCTCGACAGCGACTGGGAAGGCGAATTCTGCCGCGTGGCGGAATCCCATCCCAAAGTGAAGGCCTACGTCAAAAACCACGGCCTCGGGTTCGAAGTCCCCTACCGCTACGGTTCCGAAAAGCGAATCTATCGACCCGATTTCATCGTGCAAATCGACGACGGCCACGAAGATCCATTGAATCTGGTCGTGGAAATCAAAGGGTATCGGCGCGAGGACGCCAAGGAAAAGAAGGCGACCATGGAAACCCGATGGGTCCCCGGCGTGAACAACCTCGGCCGGTACGGAAGGTGGGCTTTCGCCGAATTCACGGAAATGTATCGAATACAGAGCGACTTCGAGAAAAAGGTCGAAGAG
>CAZNTU010000288.1:0-6324 GCA_964575975.1 uncultured Desulfobacteraceae bacterium | reverse complement strand
TTTGAAACGACTGTACTCGAGCAATAATCGGCAAGGCGATCTGTTTCCGAACTCGTTCTGCATTTTGCGTTTTTGCGGCCGCACAACCACTTTTCGAAAGGCGTCTTAAACATGAAGCGCGGAAGAGGAAATTCCGTCGATTGCTTTTCGTGTTCAAGCTTTCAGTCCTTCAGGTATTTTTCGGCCGGACGTTTCCATTCGGCCGCCCGCAGGATACGCTCTCCTTTTGCGCGAAAAGCAGACTTTCCGCGACTATGCCTTTTCATGGCGTTTTTCTTCTTTACGGCGGCGATGTTTCCTTCCGGAACCTCCTGTTTTTCCGAAGGAAAAGCGGTCGAGCCGGCCCCGGCAACCCCTCGCGAGGCATATCCCGTCGCGCGAAAAATCAGATACGGATTTTTACTGACGAACAAATCCCACCGGCCGGCCGCGGACGCAGGCATGAAAGTCTTCGCGCCCGTTAGGCAAACCGGAACGCAACTGTGCGAAAACATCGAAGCGTCCGATCCATTCGATTTGCTTCAAGACGATTTGGGCAATCAACTACTGCTTTTCAAATTCGAAACAATCCCTCCCCGCGCAGTCAAGACAATTCTGATCACAGCCGACTTGAAGCTGTCGGAGATCCCGAATCCTTTTCCATCGGGAAGTCCCGAAAACTTCCTGGCACCCGAAAAAACGATCGAATCCGATTCCCCGGAGATAATAAATGCAGCGAAAAGACTCGCGGGGGCGAATCGACTGGAGACCGCCGCCAACATTTTCGACTTCGTTTCGGGACATGTTCGCTACGACGGCTTTTACGGAAGCATGCGGGGCGCGTCCTGGGCTTTGAAGCACGGGAAAGGGGATTGCAGCGAGCACATGTGCCTGTTCGTGGCCCTGTGCCGGGCGGCGGGCATTCCGGCCAGGGGAGTAGGGGGGTACGTGCGCGGAGCGGACGGTCTGCTGAATCCGTTCGACTACCACAATTGGGCGGAATTTCATGCGGACGGCGCATGGAATCCTGCCGACCCGCAAGCAAAGAGATTCTTGCAATCCCGGAATTACATCGCCATGCGGGTTATCGACGAATTCGCGGGAGAAAAGACGAACCGGTTCCATCTTTTCGCGGCGATCGGCGAGTCGATGGAAGCGAAAATGAAAGTATGGAATTGAATATGGCGGGTAGCGTTTCAACCCGTGTCAATCCGAATCGGAGAGAATATGGACGGCAAAAGACCAGGATATAGACTTCTTGTTTTTTCGTTGCGGCGGACCGTTTTGACGGCTTCCTTGTTTACTTTACTGCTTTTTTCTTCTTCCGCCTCGCTTGCCGAATTCGCCTGCCCGGAAAACACCGAGTCCAAATGCGCTACCATCAAAATGGTCATATACCAGGAGATAGCTTTCGAGCGCCAAGCCTTCGACGCCGAGATGAAAATCGAAAACGGCGTGGATCGAACCTTGGAAGACGTCGATATCCAAGTGGTTTTCACCGACCGGGACGGCAACGAGGTTTCAGCCAGTTCGAACCCGAACGACACGTCGGCCTTGTTTTTCATCGGAATCGAGTCGATGAAAAACATTACCGGCACAAACGGGGAAGGCTTGGTGGAGCCCTCCGCCACCGCGACGATACACTGGATTATTATCCCGGCGCCGGGCGCCTCCGAAAACATGGAAAACGGCACGGTTTACTACGTCGGCGCCAGGCTCCATTACAGCCTCGGCGGAGACGCGAACACGATAGAGGTACCCCCGGACCGCATATTCGTAAGGCCCATGCCGAAACTGACCCTCGATTATTTCCTTCCGAAGCAGGTCGTGGGCGACGATCCTTTCACCGATGAAACCGAACCGCCGATTCCTTTCACCTTCGGTCTCAGAATAGCGAACAACGGATACGGAACGGCGAAAAATTTCAAGATCGAAAGCAGCCAACCGAAAATCGTGGAAAACGAACAAGGACTCCTGATCGACTTCACGGTCCTGGGCGCGGAGATAAACGGCCGGACGGCCGCCGCAGACCTCCGTCTGGATTGCGGAGACATCGGCCCCGCGGATGCGATTACGGCCCGATGGACCATGCAATGCAGCCTTTCCGGAAATTTCAAGGATTTTTCCGCCGGTTTTTCCCATGCCGACGAACTCGGTGGCCGGATGACGTCCTTGATCGAGACCGCCAAAACGCATTGTCTGGTCGGAGACGTTCTGGCGGACGTTCCCGGCCGGGACCGAATCCGGGATTTTCTGGCAAAGGACGGTTCCGCCTACAAGCTCTACGAGTCGGAGGACGTTTCCTCCTCGCCGGTGGAAGACCTTTCTTCGGTCTCCGTGCTTTCCCCCGAAAGCCGGACCGGGAACGAAACCGTTTTCGCCCTGACGACCGAGGCCGCCGGCGGTTTCGTCTTCATTCGGCTTCCGGACCCCTTTTCGGGATCGAATCCGGTCGCGAGCGCCCTTCGTTCGGACGGAAAACGCGTGAAGCCCGAAAACATCTGGTTGTCGAAAAACCAAAAGGAAGATCGTTCCTGGGAGTATTTCGTCAACCTGTTCGACAACGGGACGACGGGCTCCTACACGGTGGTGTTCCAGGAAGCCGGAACAGGGCTGCATGCGCCTGTTCTCGAGCCCGTCGGCGATCGATCCGGCCGCGAGGGGACCGAACTCTCCTTTGTCGCCAGAGCAAACGATCCCGACGGCACATATCCGGCACTGACCGCCTCGCCCCTGCCTTCCGGCGCTAAATTCGCCGACAATGGCAACGGCGAGGCCGTGTTCGCCTGGACGCCCGCTCCGGGCCAAGCCGGCGTCTACTCCGTCGAAATAATCGCGTCGGACGGCATCCTTTCCGACACGGAAACCGTCTTGCTGACGATTTTGCCGGCGGAAGACACCGACGGCGACGGCATGGGCGACGCCTGGGAGATGGCGCATTTCGGAACGCTGGAGCGAGACGGCGCAGGCGACTACGACGGCGACGGCATATCCGACTTGGACGAATATCTGAACGGCACGGACCCGGTGCTCTGCAACGCTCCGTCCGTTCCGAAAATCCTGGCTCCCTCCGACGGCCGGGAAGTCGCCGAGCTTTCCCCCGTATTTACGATCGGGAACAGCACGGACCCGGACGGAGACATTGTAACCTACGACTTCGAAATATTCTCCGACTCGCAGATGGCTTTCCCCGTCGAAAGCAGGGACGGCATCGCGGAAAATCCGTCGGAAACCTCCTGGAGCGTTTCCGAGCCCCTTTCCGACAACAGCCGGTATTTCTGGCGCGTGAGAGCCACCGACGGCACGGGGTTCAGCGTGTGGGCCTACGGAAGCTTCTTTGTCAACACGCAAAACGATCCCCCCGGAAATTTCTTCGTCAGCGAACCGGCCGACGGAGCCGACGTGGATACGCCGACCCCCGCTCTGGTCGTCACGAACAGCGTCGATGCGGACGAGGACCAAGTCGTCTATATTTTCGAAATTTTCCTGGATGCGGACCTTGCGAATACCGTCGCCGTTTCCGACGGCATCCCGGCGGGCGAAAACGGCGTCACTTCATGGACCGTCGCCGAGCATCTCTCGGACAATACCTTTTATTATTGGCGGGCGACCGCATTGGACGAACACGGCGCCGCGACCGCGACAGCCCCGGCCTCCTTTTTCGTGAATACGGAAAACGACGCTCCCTCGGCCCCGGTCGTTTCGTTCCCGCCTCCTCGCAGCGAAGTCGAAACAACGGACCTCGACCTGACGGTCGAAAACGCCGAAGATCTCGACGGCGATCGGCTTTGCTACTTTTTCGAACTGGACGAGGCGAACACCTTCGACAGCCCCTGTCTGCGACAGTCCGGCCGAATCGACGAGACCGAGAACGCCACCGCCTGGAGCTTGACGGGCCTGGACGACAACACTCGCTACTTCTGGCGGGCGAAAGCCAGCGACGGGATGGCCGACAGCCCTTGGGCCGCTTCGGATTTCTTCGTCAACACCGAAAACGATCCGCCGTCCACGCCCGTGCTCAAGAACCCCGGCGACAAGGCCTGGATAGACACCCTGTCTCCCAAGCTTTCGCTCCACCCGGCGCGGGACCCCGACGACGACGTTCTATTCTACCGGTTCGAATTGTATTCGGATCCGGTCCTGCAAACCCTTTTGGACGGCGGGGTCGCCGACGTGCCGGAATGGGTGGTCGCTCCCGAACTTTCCGACAACCAATGGCATTACTGGCGGGCGCAAGCCGAGGACGAGCACGGCGAGGCAAGCTCCTGGACGGACACCGCCTCTTTCTTCACCGACACCAACGGCCTCGACGATCCGCCGACGATCAGCATCACCGATCCCGCGACGGATCGGATTACCAATTCGAACAGCTTCACGATCCGGTGGCAGGATGCGGACCCGGACAGCAACGCCGAAATCAGCCTTTTCTACGATATGGACGATCAAGGATTCGACGGCGTTCTCATCGTTTCGGGCTTGCCCGAGGACCCGGACGATTCCGGGGACATTTACGCTTGGGACATCTCCAGCCTGGAAGGCAAGTTCCATGTCTACGCGCAAATAAGCGACGGCAACAGCCAGGAAAGCGTGTACGCTCCGGGCGCGATCGTCGTGGACCGGACGGTTCCCGTGATTTCGGCAGTCCCGCCTCCGGGCGAATACGACTCCGAGCAGTCGGTCGCGCTGTCCTGCGACGAAAACGCCGATATCCATTTCACGCTCGACGGCGCCGAACCGTCCGTCGAATCGCAGCTCTATAGCTCCCCCATAATCGTATACGAAACCACCGTGATAAAATTCATGGCGGTCGACGAAGCCGGAAACCAAAGCCCGACCGTGGTCGCGGAGTACGTCGTCGAGCCTCCGAACATCGCCCCTGTCGCCGACGCGGGTCCCGATATTCGGATTTGCGCCGGAAAAACCGCCCTTCCCGACGGTTCCGGCAGCCACGACCCGGACAACGGCCCCTCGCCGCTGTCCTTCGCATGGGTTTTTACGGAAATACCCCCGGAAAGCGCTCTATCCGACGTCTCGATCCTCCGGGCCGACACATCGACACCGGAGTTCGTTCCGGACGTTCCAGGACGATACCGACTGCAATTGACCGTCCACGACGGGGCCGACAGCGCTTCGGATAGGGCGGAGGTCGTGTGCGAGCCCTCGGTGCCCGGCGATCTGGACGCCGACGGCGATGTCGACGGCGTCGACCGGACTATCGTCCGCTCGGCTTTGGGGAAGTGTTCCGGCGACGACGGCTATGTCGCCGAAGCCGACTACGACCGCGACGGATGCGTCCGGCCAAGAGATTATATTAAATGGACTTTGCATTTCGCCTCCTACGTGAACGACAACGCCTGTTCCGTCTATCTTAAAGCGGACCTGAACATGGACTCGAGGGTCGATCTCAGGGACTTGCTGATCGTCCTTCTCGCCCTGGGAAAATGCGAGGGCGACCGCCGTTTCGTCCCCCGGGCGGATTATAACGCCGACGGGTGCGTCGACGATTGGGACTTTGTCGAATGGGAGGCGTACAGCGCCGCCAAGACGATTTGCCGGCGTTGAGACCGAAGGGCGCCGCCTTGAACCGAAAACCGTCTGAAACGAGACCGATCGAACCGTCCTTGAACCGGAAAAAAGGAACCGAAAAAACGATGAATGGAATTCCGTTTCGCTTTGCAGTCGCAAGAACCCTTGCCGTAGCTTTGCTTTTCTTCGCGGCCATCGAGCATCCGGCCGCCGCCGAACAACTTTCCCCGACCGTAGAATTGCGCATCGAGATCCAGGGCTTCGGCCAGCTTGTTATCGACACGGGGAACCCCTCGCCGATAGTCGTCTCGGATACCGGCGACGAAGGCGTGGTTATCCCCGTGGAGCAAGAATCCCAAGTGGAAATTACGGCAACGGCCTCCCCGAACTGGCATTTTTCCCATTTTTACCTCGATCAGTGGTCAACAACCGATGAAAATCCTTATTCCTTCACTGTCCAAGAGGACATGCAAGTTGGAGGGGTCTTTCTGCTGCCGAATCCGGAGAACCTGAAGGTCGTTCCCGGCAGCTATAGCGCGAACCTTTCCTGGGACCCCGCGGAACCGGCCGAATACGTCGAAGGTTACGCGGTTTACGTCCGCCGGTATCCCTTTTCGTATATCAATTGCGAAATGGTTCCCGAAGTTCGTGTTTCGGATACGACGGCAACGGTGAACGATCTGTATGGAGAGGGTACCTATTATTTTGCAGTGACCACCGTCGATGTTTTCGGAGGGGAGGGAAAGGATGTTTTGTCCGTTCCCGCTTCCATCGTCCCCGACTTGGAAGGTCCGGAGATCGCCAATATCATGTTCAATC
>CAZNTU010000287.1:0-6326 GCA_964575975.1 uncultured Desulfobacteraceae bacterium | reverse complement strand
GGAAGAGCTGGTTATCGAGAGTATCGGCCGCAAGGGGGACGGCATTGGTATGGCGTCGCGCAGTTCGAAGAAGGCGGAAAAAACACCGAGGGCGTCGGACTGGGACTGGCCATCAGCCGGTCCTTGCTACGGGCGATGGGCGCCGAACTGCATGTCGAAAGCGCCGTCGGCGCAGGAAGCACTTTCTGGTTCGCCTTGAACCTGCCGGAAGTCTCGAGCGGGATTTCCAAAGGCGCGGAGATCATGGATTCGGCAGAAACTCCGATCGTCGTTCCTCCGTCCGCAGACCTGGAAAAACTTCGATTTCTTGCCGGCATCGGCGCATATACGGAAATTCTGGAGGAACTGGCGCGATTGCGCGGGCAGGGTCCCGAAGCCGAGGTGTTCGCGGATCATCTGCTCGGGCTGCTCAACCGGTTTCGGTTCGACGCCATTCTGGAATATCTCCGGCCGACCTGAAAGACGGAACCTTTCGCAAAGGATACGGATTGCGGGCGGTTCAAGGTTTCTCAAAAATGAAAAAAACTTCTCGTTTTCGATAAAGTCGCGTAAATCGTGGCGCATCGGGGTTTAGGGAAAAATTGCGCCTGCGGCGAATTCTCGAAACCGATAATTTTATCTCCCGGCAAGCCGTTCTCTCCTGTCTTTTATTCTTGCTCCTTAACCTGCAAACCGAACCGATCGGGAATATAAGCCGTAAAATCGGGAACGTATGGATTCCGCGATTCTTTGATTCGCGCCGTTTGCCACATTGGCAGCATTTTTGCGATGCAGATCGCGGTCGTTCGTCGCGTTTAGCATTGTCGGGAATTGGTGTCGGTTATTATAAGGAGCGGCAGCATGTCCTTGAAAGATCGGACGGGAAACGAGCGCGGCCCCGCGGAAGCCCATCCCTACGATTTGGGCCGGGCCATGGCGCGCTTCGAAAGGGGGGGTATCTCTCCAACATACTGGAACTGACGCGATGGAATCGGGCCAAGGCCGCCCGAATGCTGGGGATCGGAATGAACGCACTGGAAATGAAAATCCGGGACTATCAATTGTCACCGGGGAACAAACCATGGCCAAAAGCGGAAGACAGAAAATCAAAAAGCTAATGGAGGAAAAAAATGGCAAACGAAAACAATTCCGAAAAAAAAGAGAATAGAATGGTAACCAGACGGGAGGCATTGAAGCTTTCGGGAATTGCCGTGGGGGGATTGGTCGTCGGGGGGGCTATGATCGGTCAGGGGATCGGCGATGCGCTTGCGGACGGGGATTGCCAAAGCCAGTGTCCCGCCAGCCCGGCATGCACCTGGGGCGATACCGTCAAAACACAGCAATATGAATATCTTCGGGAACTGGAACCGTTTTATCCGGTCGATCATTCAACGGGCACCACCGTCCCGAAACTGGATGAAAACGAGATGCGAATTACAATCATGGGATCTTCCGTCCCGCCGAATTCCCGTCGGGTCCAGCAAATGATGAGCGTTTTCGTGGAGGTGGGCTGGAACGAAGAAAAGCAGATGCCTTTGGATCAGTTCGTTTTCGACTGCGGCACAGGGGTCTGGACCAATTACAACGCCATGAACGTATCCTTTAGGCGAATGGACAAGATTTTCCTGACGCATTTGCACGGCGACCACATGAGCGATCTGACCCATATTTACTGTTTCGGGCCGTCTGCGGACCGCAAGTCTCCCCTGTTTGTGTGGGGACCTCGGAATTCAGGCGTGAGATCCCCGGATGGCAAGCAGTACGACGACGGTGTCAAGGCTTTTTGCAGTTGCCTCCGCGAGGCCTGCCGGTGGCACACGGAGAGCTTCGGTTTTATTTCGACGTCTTACCCCGACTACGAACCGCCTACCCAAGAAAGCTGGGGATTGCCGCACGAACCCATGCCCGTGTCGGACGACAGCAGAAAGGATGGCTATGCCATGATTCCCATCGAGCTGTATTGGTGGAGAAACGGGAAGTATACGGATGACAACGTCGCCTACAACAATGCGGATACCGGCGCAAAGATCACTCACTTTCCCGTGATCCACGCGCGAAAAGGGTCCATTGGGTATAAACTTGAATGGACGTCTCCAAATGGAACCGTCCTGTCAATGATTTACACGGGCGACACCAAGCCCGAATACAACAGTGTCGTCCAGGCCGGAAACAAAGGCAATGGCGTGGATGTTTTCATTCACGAAATGAGTCTTCCCGCGGAGGTGTGGACCTTTAAGGGAATGAACCTGCCAGAGCCCCCGCCGGATAGTCCGGAGTGGGAAAACGCCGTCGCCTACACGAAGATGGTCCAGAACAGTTCCCATACTCCCCAGGGAGCGTTCGGATATCTGCTCGGTCAAATCAATCCCCGTCCCCGGCTTACGGTCGCCTGCCATTTTCCGGTGGACGATGAAACCGTGGGATGCGCCATGGAAAGCGTTCAGGCGCATTTTCCCAACGAGACGGTTTACCGGGGAAACGATGCTCCCCGAAATGCCGTCCGCATAACCTGGGCCTTTGACCGTCTCGTGATCACGGTATCCAAGGACAAGATCCTGGAGCAGATCGGCGATGTTTCGGACTTTTCAAACCCGGCGAAGACCAATCTGCCTTCCGATGATCCGAACCCGCCGAAGTATCGCGATCAAAACGGGAATGGCGACCCCTATGCTCAGATCGACCGATCCACGGAGATTCCGTCTTGTAACGGAGACAGCTGCAACTACCGCGAAGACGGATATTGATTCCATGGTCAATGGAGATGGCGAATCATTGCAACAGGGATGTTTGCCCTATGAGATTTTCAGACAATGGAAAATTGGTTCGCGCACGGTCGCTGTGGCTTGTTACGATCGTCATTTGGGCATTGTTGCAATCGGCTGTCAAAAAAAAGAGGAAACCGTCGCGACGACGACGCCGAAGGCGGTACGCGTCGTAGAAGTTACCTCTCGGGAGATCATGATGATCGCCGTTTTTTAGAAAGAGGAGCGCTACAGCGGCGAATATATCGCCAATTACGCCAACGTCTATGTTCTGGACGCTCTCAAGCGCTTGCCGGGCGCGGGACAGGCCCAGATCATGGGGGTGCCGGACCAGGCCATGCGCATCTGGATGAATCCGGATCGAATGGCCTCGCTGGGCGTAACCACCAGCGACATCCAGCAGGCGGTGGCGAAGCAAAACGCTCTCTGCGGGGCCGGCCAGATCGGCCAGAAGCCCCCGTACGGCCCTGTCGAACTGACGTTTCCCGTGGTCACCCAAGGGGCTTTCACCGATCCCGCGAAATACGAGAATATCATCTTGCGGGCCAGTCGGGACGGCAGCGCCATTAGCGCCATTGTCCGTTTGAAAGACGTGGCACGGGCGGAGGTGGGACCCCGGCAGTATATTGTCGACTGCAAACTAAACGGGACTCCGGCGACATTTATCGTCATGTATCAGCAGGCGGTGGCCAACGGACTGGACGTCTCTTCAGCGGTGCGCAAGACTCTCGAGGAAATGAAACCGCAGTTCCCGGCCGGAATCGATTATGTCATCTCGCTCGATACAAACGATTTCGTGCGGTTGTCCATCGAAGAAGTCAAGGAAACGCTGATCGAAGCGATCATTCTGCCCCCAAGGAGGCGACCGTGAAGGCCATGCGGGAAATTTCGAGTTCCCTCGTTGCGGTCGTGCTGGTCATGGCGTCGGTCTTTCTGCCGACGGCCTTCTGCCCGGTTTCTCCTGCGGGCCATTGGGTGCCCGACTTCTCGTAAAATCTGCTCGAACTTTGCTCTTACTGGAGCGATGTTCCTGTCGAATATATCTCGCAACTTTTTGATGTCGATAAAATCATATTCAAGTAAATTTTTGACATCGTCTTCGTCTTTTCTGTCGCGGAATCGATCGCATCTTCGAACAACTTGCTCAAATCGCCTTAGTCAACCGAGCATTCGTCAATAAAGGGACATTTAAATTTTCAGTCTCGCTGCGAACGTTTATTCCTCAAATCATCAGCCCTCTGACATTATAATTCAAATCGCCCAAATACTTGATAAGTTTTTGCCTGTCGGCTTTTTTATAGCCGTATCCAAATCCTTGGTGTAGGCATGACGAGTCATGTCAGGCAACCAATACCATACAGCCATTCTACCGATTAAAACGAATTTGATTTTTAAATCGCTCAATACTTTCCGGCAAAAAAAGCGCTTTCCTTCGGGTCAAACGTCGGCGATTCCAATCCGTTGTTCTTCCTGCGTTTATCGCTCATGGCAACCCTCCTGATTTAGCTTTCTTTCAAGGAATACTACAATGTCTACGATTTGCCGAGACAGCATTTCTTGTATTTTTTTCCGCTTCCGCACGGACACGGTTCGTTTCTGCCGATTCTATCAGTTCCCGAAAATGCTCCTTGCCAATGCCCAGCTTCAGATAGTCGGGCCATTCCCCTGAACGGCTGCATTCGCCGTACTCGAGCAGCCTTGCCACAGGTTCTTTGTATTCGCTCATAATTTGTTCCGTCCTTAAAGTCGGTTATTTGTTCAATTCAAACATTTTATCGGATTGATTTCAAGACAAGATCGTATTGAACAAAGGAATTAAAAAATGCCGGCGACGGTTTTGTATTCGGCACGCGACAGCAAGAATTGTCGCACCTCCATGAATCAGCGCGCGCGATTGCTTGTCCGGTCGATCGCGATGTCGCCTTCTACGAGAATCGCTTCGACGAGCCGAGCACACTCGACCGGCGCACGTTGCAAGAGAAAATGCGGCCCGGCGACTCGGACGAGAGTAAATCGGCTGAACTGTTCTTGAAAATGTTCCGATGCTCTGCAATGAACCAATCGATCGGCATCCGCCTGGAGGTAGACGGCGGGAATGTCTATCGGCCCCTCTTTTCTTGTTGCCTTCGAGGCCACAAGCTTGAGCCTGTGGGCGACCACGGCGGGATCGACCTGTGCCAATACAGTCTTTAGCCGCGAGATGTCCGAACCGGTTGCGTCCGGTCCCATGCAGAAATAGCGCCAAAGGGCATCGGGAACGAACCTATGGAATCCAAAGAGCGTGCCGAATAGAGGCGACAAAAACCTTCGAAATCGAGGCGTTTGCATAGGCGATGCCACGAAGACGACCTGCTTTACCGGGAGACGATGCTCTCTCAGAAGATGCATTGCGACAAGTCCGGAGAAGGATTCGGCCAAGAGCACAATAGATCCGGCGGGAAGACTTTGCGCCACCAAGGCGGCATGCTCGCCGAGAGAAAGAGCGACGTCGTTCGGATACTCAACGACTTGGAACCGAATGCCAGGCGTCAGCGCCGCTGCCAATCTATCAAACAGCAGCCCGGTACCATCCAGTCCCGGCATGAGAACCAAGGATGGCATGTTCTCTTTCATCGGCGTTTTTGCTCCCGACTGGAATGATGAACATGTCGATTTTCCGGCGTCAAAGTTTCCTCCCGGTTTTGTTTCGCCAAGCTGCGGTCTCCCGGTAGCGCCGCCTTCCACGGCGGCGCTACCGGACGTCGGCGCGACTCGTCGCATCTAACATCGTCAAGAGTTACGGCATTTGGATCTTCGAAAACGGCGAATTTGTCGGCAAGGAAATGCCGTGTTTGGATTTGTTCTTCTCCGCCTTCTTGGTATCCCGTTCAAACATAGCGCATTCACGATATGCACATACGTATGCACATGTCAAGATGGTTTGTATTGGGTGCGAACGACAACGTGAGCGCCCGGGCTTCCGGAGCGGCAGCTATTTTCAATTTGTTCGAAATATTTCTATTTGGGGGGGGTGAATCGTTACCTTCGTGGGGAAAGACCGCCAAATCCTTTCTCTATGAACCATGAAAAATTATCGGTTTCATAACAATTTCATATAAAATTTTATATTCCAGCCGTCAAGCATCAATGCGTTTCCGCGCTTCGATAACGATTTGCAACAGGCCGATGCCGGTTGGGCCAGCCGGTCGTTACCGCAAAAAAGTCGGAGAAATACCCGATTGCCATTATTCCAAACGCGCCGCGAAGCTCCTATGATGTGAAGATGAAAATTCGCTCCGGCCTTGGTTCCATTCCCCAAGGAGGCTGGACGGGTCGAATTCGCGTACCCAAGTTTTCCGACAAGGAGAATGAAAGGAAAAGGAA
Organism: uncultured Desulfobacteraceae bacterium; assembly: GCA_964575975.1. Taxonomy (GTDB): domain Bacteria; phylum Desulfobacterota; class Desulfobacteria; order Desulfobacterales; family SKZT01. The sequence continues at coordinate 222 of CAZNTU010000287.1, read as the reverse complement.
ACAGACCATATCGAGTTGAAAACCAAACGGAAAGGTATCCAACAGACCGGGCCGTCGGCAAAGGACGGGCCGCAGAGAGGCTTGGCCACGGCCTATATGGAGGAGGACTATGTTTAACCATTTGCTCGCACCGCTTGACGGTTCTTCGCTTGCCGAATCGGCGCTGCCTTGGTTGGCTGCCCTGGCGCGGTCGATGGAGGCTCGGGTCACGTGTATGCGGGT
>CAZNTU010000286.1:0-6331 GCA_964575975.1 uncultured Desulfobacteraceae bacterium | reverse complement strand
AACCGACAGGTTGCATTTTTCGGCGGCGCTTCCGTCCAACATGGCCGGAAGTCCGCCCTTTTCTTCCGGGACGAATCCGAAGGTCTTTTTCCAAACGGTTTCGTCCTCCATGCAAAAATAGACGAGAACGTCCGGCGCGTTCCTTTTCATCCAATCCGCCATGACTTTGTACAGCTTGATTCGCAAAGGCATGAAATATCTTGCCTTTCCGTCCATGCCCTTGACGAATTCCCCGTACAGTATTTTGCTTTCGGGGAAGCGCCGTTCGACGACCGGTTTGAGCGACTGCGGGAAACGAAAGGTTCCGAGACTGATCCATGCGATGCTTTCTGGCAGAATCCGCGCGAAAAGTTTTTCCAGGACGTTCTCGTAGTCTTTTTCGCATCCGGGATAGATTACCATGGGATCGAAGTGGAACGCGAGCGGATATCCCCATTCCTGGCATTTTTCCGCGGCCCTCAACCGGGCCGCGAGCGACGCCGTGTCGCGTTCCTGTTCCTTGATGGCCTTCGGCGTGTTCAGGGACCAGGCAACGATCGTTTTCCTGTTGTGTTCGAGACCTTGCAGTTTGTCGATGGCCGTGGTTTTCGTCTTCAGCTCCAGAACGGAACGGTTTTGCCCCGCGAAGACGGGAACGAGGAATCGGGAGAGGTCCGTCCAGAATTCCCAGATCATGCTGTCGGTGAATTCTCCGGTGCCGATTCTCATGGTTTTGTTCTCGGAGAGGGCTTCGGAAAGTTCCCTTCGCAGGTCGTCTTGGTTGACGAAAAGTTGAAGCAGGGGCGGGTGAAAATAGGACTGCAGAATGCAGTAGGAACAATCCATGGTGCAGAAAGTGCCGATGTGGAGAATTCGATAGCCGCAGCATATATAATTCCGGGTGCCGGGGCAGTCCTTGAGAAAGGCTCCTTTGTTTCGCGTCAGAAAAAGGAGCCTTTTTCCCGCGCCCACGGGATCTTTGTCGGCGTCGAGGCGTTCGTGGACTTCCCTGGCGTCGTCGACTCTGCGGACGGGACGTTTCAGCCGGGAACAAATGGTTTCCACCAACGGATAATGTTCCGCGGAACGGTCTATGTATATTGTTTCGATGTTCATGGTCGTCAATATAAGTATTCTTTGTCCCCTACCCTATTCCCGTGAATTCGAATCCGAGTTTGGCTTGGAGATTCTCGATTCTTTTGAATATTTCCTTCAACATGGTCTGTTCAATGCGGGAAAGTTTCTTCGGATTGACGTAATTGTCGGGTTTCGCGTTTTCGTCCATGACGGCGGAAATCTGTCTCGCGAATCTCAGCTGCATCATGAAGCTGTACGCCTGGTCCAGCTCGTTGTAGTCGGACCAGGGCAGGAATTTGTTCAGGTAGAGCCTGTGCAGGCGGTCTTGGGTGTTGGTTTCGTCGATCTTGCGCTTCAAGGCGTATATTCGGGCGAAGTCCACGATAGGTTGCATGGCGCCTTTGATGTCGAAGGTATGGCGGTGTTCGCCCTTGGAGGCGACCACGAAATTTCTGAAAAAGCCGATGGGCGGTTTGAAGTACAGGGCGTTTTCCGCGAGGTTTCTAAAAAAGCCCGCCCAGCCTCCCAGGGAGGAGAAAAGGTGGCGTCGCAGTTCCTCGATGAGTTTCAAATCGCCGTACGCTCCCCTGAAATCGAAGAAGATACTGGATTTGAGCAGCTCCTCCGGACCCCCGGCGTGAATCCAGGACGAGAAATATTCTTTCCATACGGAGAGCGGTTGGGTCCACTTGGGGTTTTTGGCCATATTGCCGCCTTCGCAGAAGTCGTAGCCGGCCTTGTTCAGCCAGTCGCACACCATTTCGGCGAATTGCATGAAGTACCGCCGCACGTGCTCTTCGGATTCGGCCGTGACGTCTCGATAGACGATGGCGTTGTCCTGGTCCGTTTTCAGGGTTTGTTCTTTTCTTCCCTCGCTCCCCATGATCATCCAGACGAAATCCGCCGGCGCCGGACCCAGTTCTTCGAGGGCGAGCCCGATCAGCTTGTTCAGGATCGTGTCGGATATGGTCGTGATCAGACGGGTGACGTTTTTCGCCTTCGCGCCGTTGTTGATGAGCGTCTTGACGACCCCCGGAAGGTGTTTTCGCTTGTCGGCGATGGATTCCAGCGTCGAAGCCTCGGATATTTCCCGCACCAGAAAGAACGGGGATTGTTCTTGGGCATTGATGAGATCCCGGTTCGTGACCACCCCGACGACGTTGCCCCCGGAGTCTGTCACGGCGAGGTGCTTTATGCCTTTCTGGGTCATTTTCATCATGGCTTCGAAAATCAGGGCGTCTTTCGGAATGAAGCTTACGGGCGTTTGCATGATTTCGGAAACAGGGCTGGAAATATCGCGGCCTTCGGCCACGACTTTTTTCCTGAGGTCGGTGTCCGTGACGAATCCGACGAATTCCTTCCAGGACGATTTCACGAAAATGGAGCCGCACCTGTGCCTGCTCATGACGGAGGCTGCTTCCCGTATGGAGACGTTGGAAGCGCAGGAAACAAGATCGGGTTTGAAGACGTTCTCCACGGGTTGGTTGAAAAACTGCTGGTCTTCGCCGCGCGGGTGGATGGTCTTCGAAACGATGGCGGCGTACGAGCGGTTCAGCATGCGTTTTCCGAACGTGTCGGTGAAATATTCGGAGAAGGATTCGTAGGTCGAGCAAAGCGCGAGAAAGTTTTTGGCCGGCAGGATGTAGAAATAGCAGTCCTCCGTGCATTTCAGCGTATGCACGGCGATGCCGTCGTTGACGAGGAGGGTTACGCCTCCGTATATATCGCCCTCCTGCAGCAGGCCCCGGAGTTTCTTTTGGTCGTTTTCCTCGTAGTACCGTTCGGCCGCGCCTTTCTGGATGATGTAAAGATACTCCAGTCTCGTTCGGCCTTGGACGCACGCGATGGAACCCTTGGGGTAATGGACGATGGAGAGATTGGCGGCCGTCTTCTCGATCTCGTCGTCGGGGAGGAAGGAGAACGGAACCACGCCGGACAAAAACTGGAAAGCCTGGCCGGTCGCCAGGGTGTTCACGTAGGATTCGTCTATCATCCTGCGGTTGTAGATGTCGATAAAATATTCCCTGACGGAATCGTGGCGGTCGCAGATTTCGAAAAACGTGTTTTTGGGCATGACGTAACAAGTCGCGTCGGTTATGGCGGACACGGTTCTGAAGGAAACGCCCGTGTTCATCAGGAGCGAAACCCCTCCGCAAATGTCGCCTCGATTCAGGCGGTCGGCGAAGGTCTTTTTGCCCCCGACTTCGTGATAGGCCTCGAGCAGGCCGCTTTTCACGACGAGCAGATAATCGACCTGCGATTTGCCCTGCACGCGCAGCACGGCGCCTTTCGACTTTTTTTCGATCCAGATTTTCCGGGATTGTTCTTTCAATTCCGCAGCGGGAATCGCCGAGAATGGAGCAACCTCGGACAAGAATTCGTAGGCCTGATCGCTCATGGTAACTCCTGGAATTTTGGTTGTTTTTCAGTATTTCAGTCTGGCGTACATTGTTTTTTTGGATGCCAGGCGCGCCTCCTTCAGGGTATGGATTCCTTGCCGGGCCAGGAGCGGTATGAACTTCAAGAACACCTCGGCGGTGGCAAGGGCGTCTCCCAGGGCGGTGTGCCTTCCCAGAATGCTGATTCCCAGCCGATTTGCGATAGCCTCGAGGTTCTGGTTTTCCTGGGCCGGATGCACCACGGCCGCCAGAAGAAGCGTATCCAGAACGGGATTGATGAATTTGACGCCGGTTTGCTTTTCCTTGAGTTCGAGCATTCGCATGTCGAAAGCCGCGTTGTGCGCCACAAGGATTGTTTCTTCGGCGAAACCGCGGAACAGGGGCAGTACCTGGTCGATGACGGGCTGGCCGATCAGCATTTCCGGATGAATGCCGTGGATTTTCGTGGACTCGATCGGAACGTGCCTTTTCGGGTCTACCAGCTGGTCGAAGACTTCCTCGTGCAGTATGCGACCGTTGACGATTCTGACCGCCCCGACGGCTATGATCTCGTCGCCTCCCCGCGTATCCAGGCCGGTGGTCTCCGTATCGAAAACCGTATAGGTCAACGAGGAGAGAGGCTGGTCGTCGAGTTCGGGGGTTTGCCCCGGCTGGTTGAAAAGGTCGAAGTCGTAGAATTCGGGTCTGCTGTCGGGCACGATGGTCATAGTGCGAATGGCGTCCGGCTCGGCGGATTCCACGGCGGGAAGGCAGAATCTCAGGTAGCTTTTGTTTTCGGCGTCCCGGCAGGAGTAGGACCAGATTTCGGCCTCGTGGTGCCTTATCACTTCCTTGAGAGTGAGAGGCAGTCCTTCCTGTTCGATCATCAGCGGTTGCTCGTCCCATTTCTTCAGGGTTTCCATTTTTATGGACCCGCCTTCCCACAGGATGTCGATGTTGACGAATCTCCCCTTTCTTCCCAGCGTGCAGGAGAAGTTTTGTCCTCCCATTTCCGTTTTCAGCTGGTTCAGCACGAAAAGAATGGCCATGATTGCGGAGTAGCTGTCGACGCTGACCCAGTCCCGGTTGCCGTCCATTTCGAGGCCGATGTCGATGCCGATGGATTTGGCCGCTCTTTTGCGGATGGTTTCGACCAGATCCGCGGCGGGCATTTTGACCAGGGGCCATTCCGTCTTCACGTGGCTCGAATAGTCGATGGCGGCGTTGTCGAGAATTTTCCCCAGGGCGATGGATTCCTTGTGGATGATGTTGTTGAACTTGTTCAGCTGCTCGTTTTCCATGTTGGGATAGTCGAGTATCGCCTCGATGGCGGCGCGTATGCTCGCCACCGAAGCCCTGATGTTCCTGGAGAGGTTTTTCAGCAGGAAATCGACCCGGCTGTCGACTTGAAGTTGCTGGGTAATGTCGTAGAAAATCATGATGAAGCCGGTGAACTGTCTTTGTCGGTTCAGGATGGGAACGGCCTCGACCCGCAGCAGGTTGCCTTCCTTGCCCACGATCACGAAATAAACGGCGATGTTCGGTTCTTCGCGTTTGAGTTTTTCCCCGATTTCGTCGAGCGCGTGGACGATGACGCTTTTGTCGATAATGCCGAACACGGAGCGGCCCAATCCGATGAAGCCGCTGGACTTGTTTGCTCCCGGGCCGTTTTCGGCCTGGCCTTCCAAAAATTCCTTCGCCCGTTTGTTGTAGAACAGGATGCGTCCGTCGGCGTTGCAGATCAGGACGCCTTCGGGAAGTTCCCCCATGAAGGCCGCCAGCAGGTTTTTTTCTTCCTCGAGGTCGGCCTTGGCCAGTTGGATTTTTTGCTGCACGTTCGCCTTGGCCTCTTCGATTCTGTCGGCGCCTTGGTTTACGGCTTCGGCAAGACGAACGATCTCCTTGCTCCCCTCGACGCGTATTCTGTGGGAGGGGTTTACGGAGTTTATGATGGTCACTTCCTCGGTGAGCTTGTTTATGGGGATGACGTAGTTGTTGAAAACGGCGTCCAGAATGAATCCGAATCCTGCGATCAGAATGAAGGCGACGCCGAAAATGTAAACGAAATCCTCCTTCAGTATGCCTGTCAGGAGAATTTTTTCGGAGGGGGAAAGTTGCTGCCACAGGAAAAAGGCCAGACTCGCCAGCAAAAGAAGGGCTATACCGAAGGAAACGGCGACGAACAACCAATATTTGTTGTTGGGATTCATGGGTTCCCCCCTCGATTTACGTCTATGCCGGCGGGTTCGGGGAACGGCTCGCGGTTGTGTTCAAATCGACGGCTTTCCGGCGTTCAGACCGACGAAAACGGCTTCACGATAAGTTCCAGAAATATGTATGTCAAAAAGGTCATTACGGCGAATATGACCCCCCATAGGTAATAGGTGTTCCATTTTTCCTTGCGTTTGTCCTTCGGATAATAGAATACGGGTTTCGCGCATTTTTCGCACCAATATCTCGGCCTGTCCGATACGAACTTGTGGCCGCAGTCGCATTGGACTTCTTTAGGCGGCAGTTTTGTCATTTTGTTTGTCCTTTATTTTTGTTCTCTTTCAAATTTTTCGACAATCGTTTCGCTGGAGCGCTTTTCGCAAGAACCGCGAATGCCCCGTCGATTTCGAGATTCCGAATTTTCGGATATTTAAGACGAAAAGTCAAGGTTCGGGCGAACAAAAAAGCCGGGAGGCGCTTGGCGTCCCCCGGCTTTTTCTCAGGTCAGGATCGGATTATCCGAACAGACCCCAGCTGAACGAACCTACCCAAAGAATACAGAATATGAGTACCGCTATCAACCATTTGTCTTCTAGTGCCATATCGATACCTCCTTGAAATTTGGTTTTATGCTTCTTTGATGACGATCATGGTTTCCTTCTCGGCCCTTGCGATCTGGGTCTCGC
>CAZNTU010000285.1:0-6349 GCA_964575975.1 uncultured Desulfobacteraceae bacterium | reverse complement strand
ATCCTGGTCTGCGGCACCTGCCTGGACCATTTCGGCCTGTTGGAAAAAAAGCGGGTCGGCGAGACGACCAACATGCTGGATATCGTCACCGCGATGCAATTGGCCGACAGGGTAATCAACATCTGATCAAGACGATATGACGCCCGATCAACCGAAATTGGACAAACCCGCCCGGCTCTCGTTCGGCTTCACCTGAACCTCGCCCGCAATCCGCCATGGATGGCGGTGGGATCGCGGACAGGCTTCTTTTCTCGAAAGCATTCGCAAATTCATAAAACGGGCGGGTTCGTATGACGAAACATATCATAGTTGGAACAGCCGGACACGTGGGGCACGGGAAGACCACGCTGGTCGGCTTTTTGGCGGGACCGGGGGGTAGCGGCGAAAAATCCGAAAAGTCGCGCGGCAGGACCGTGGAATCCTCGGTCGTCCCCTTGGGATTCGAGGACGATCTCGCAATAACGCTCGTCGACGTTCCCGGCCACGAGCGCTACCTGAAAAACACGATCCGGGGTCTTTGCGGCGTCGAAACGGCGCTGCTGGTGATCGCCGCGGACGACGGAGTCATGCCCCGGACAGTCGAGCATCTGCGAATCCTCGAGTTCCTGGGGGTCGAACACGGGTTCACGGTCTTGAGCAAATGCGACCTCGTGGACGAGGAGACCGTCGAACTCGCCCAGTTGGAAATCCGGGAAACCGTGGCGGGTACATTTCTGGAAAACCAACCCATCCTGCCTTATTCCGCAGGCGACGAAAAATCCCTCGGGAAAATCCTTCTTCAATTGGAAACCGTCGCCCGGCGAATCGCCGCGAAACCCAAGGACGGACCATTTCGGCTGTGGATCGACCGGATTTGCGGCTTCTCCGGCCACGGAACCGTGGTCTGCGGGACCGTCAAGTCGGGACAAGTGCGCGAGGGCGACGCCCTCGAACTTTTGCCCGGCAATTTGAAAAGCAGGGCGCGAAGCCTCGAAATCCACCGGGGAAAAGTTCAAACGGCCGCAGCGGGCCAACAAGTCGGGATCAACATCCCCAAGACCTCGCAAAAATCCGTCAAACGGGGCATGATGCTCGCCGCCCCGGAAAGTCTCAATCCCAGCCGCTTTCTGAACGCGACCCTGCGGATTTCCAAGGACGCCGGCGCCCTCCTCGCCAATCACCGCAAAGTCCTTCTCTACATCGGAACCCGAGTCTCATTCGCACAAGTCGTCCTAATGGAAAAGGAAGCGATAGAACCAGGCGAAGAAGGCCTGGCCCAGCTCCGTCTGTCTGAAGAAATTCCGGCCCTGCCTGGCGACCGGTTCGTCGTCACGCCCCACTGCGAAAAAAAAGTGCTCGGAGGGGGAACCGTGCTGGAAGCCTCCCTTTTCAAGTTTCGCGGCGGCAGGGCGAAGGATACGGTCGCGTACTTGAAGGCCCTCGCCAAGGAAGATCTCCCCGAAGCGGCCCTCGCCTACATGAGGTTGTTTCCGTACCGCCCCTCCGTCCCCGAAGAAATGGCGAAGTACTCGGGACGCTCCGTCCAAAAATTCGAGGACGCTCTCCGGGATAACGAAAACCGGGGAAAAGCCTTGCGAATCGGAGAGCGAGCCTATTGCGCCTCCGACCGCTTCATCCGCTTGAAAGAAGAAACTTTGGCAGCCGCCGAATCCCTCCTCGAAAAGGACCTTCAGAAAGAAACCTTCAATCCGGAAGAGCTTCGAACAAGACTGTCGCCAAAAATGGACAAACTCCTCTTTCACAAAATCCTCGAAAGCCTGCAGGACGAGAGAAAGGTTTTCAAGGAAGAGTCCGAATACAGATTTCCCGGAATCGACCCGCAGCTGTCCCAGTCGAGGGCGATCATTGCCGAACGTCTTATGGAATACGGCAAAGGCAAGGGCCTTTCCCCGTTCAGCGAGGGCCAGTTCCAGGAATCCTCGGAAAGACCGTTTCCAAAAGGCGAAATCCAGCAAGTGGCGGGATACCTCGTGAAAAGGAAACGGCTGATTCGCCTGGGCGACGGACGCCTGTTGACCTCCCAAGCCCTGGAGCAAGTGAAGGCGCGCGTCAAGGACTCGATCAGCCGCTCCGGCGAGTTTACTCTCGCGGACTGCAAGACCATCCTCGGCTTCGGACGAACCAAAGGCTCGATCATTTTCGATTACCTGGACGAAATCGGGTTTACTCGGCGGGATGGAAATCGACGTTTCGTTGTCTGAACCTTTTTTGGGATGGGGACTGGGAGATGGGGTCATATCAGTCCCATCGGTCCCATTTGTCCTATTCAAAAAGGAGAGGGGGGGGGAGATTTTGGCAAGATAAACAACTGAACCACTAACACACTGAACGACAAAAAAACAACAACCTTACGCGATTTACATAGGAGGAAAAAATGGAAGAGAAAAAAGTATCCGGCGCCGTCATGATCGTCGGAGGTGGAGTGTCCGGGATTCAGTCCGCATTGGATTTGGCAGATTCCGGGTTCTACGTGTATCTCGTGGAGAAGACGCCAGCGATCGGCGGTGTAATGGGACAGCTCGACAAGACCTTTCCCACCATCGACTGCTCCATGTGCATTCTGTCCCCGTACCTGGTCTACGCCGGCCGCCATCCCAACATCGAACTGCTGACCTATTCCGAACTGCTCGAAGTCTCGGGAGAACCAGGAAATTTCAAGGCCAAGGTTAAAAAGCGCGCAAGAGGCGTCAAAGTCGAACTTTGCACGGGGTGCAGGGCATGCGTGGAGGCCTGTCCCGTTACTCAGTCAGCCAGTTGACGTGTCCGCGCCTTGCGCGGTCCTCGGCGAATCGATCCGAGTCTTCCGGCGGAGATACATGATCGGCGTCACCGAATACGCTTGTTCTATAAATTTGTTGACAAATAGCATGTTCCTGTCTTATCAGACTATCGATGCATGCAAATTGCAATACATTTTCCAAAGAGGTGAATTATGGCAAACACGACGACAACAACAACACTCCAAGCCCGATTGGACCCGCAAAGCAAACGGGCTGTGGAGGAGGCGGCAAAGCTGCGTCGCGTGGGATTGTCCGATTATATTCGGATAGTGCTGGTTCCTGCGGCAAAAAAGGAAGTCGCTCTGGCCAAAAACAATGTTCTGCAAATGACTGCGGATGAACAGGAACGATTCTGGTTGGCCCTGGAAGCTCCGGTACAACCATCCAAAGCGCAACGCGAACTCGGTAAAATCATGCGGGGGGATGATTGACATCCGTTCGCTGGCCAAAAGGTTTTTCCATTGAACGACTTGAAAAGAGCCATAAGCGCACCGCCTTCCATAGCGGTGCGGACGTCGTTGACGAGTGGCTGAAAAAATGCGCGCGCCAAGCCCAAAACAAGCGTATGTCCATCACCCGGGTCCTGGCGGAAGAGCCGGATACGATTGCTGGCTACTATACACTGGCAATGGGACAGGTGAATTTTGACGAACTCCCACGAGAAATGGCACGCAAGCTACCGGGTACCCTGCTGCCCATCATTACCCTTGCCTGGTTGGGCGTGGATGAACAGTACCAAGGCCGGGGATTGGGCAAACGTCTCCTCGCCCAAGCTCTATCCGACTGTCATGCAACGGGCCGGTTGATGCCTTTTGTCGCAGTTTTGCTGGACTGCGCAACACCGAGGGCAAAGACATTTTACCAGCGATACGATTTTGAAGAGCTGCCCGGACATCCGATGACACTGGTTCTGCCGTGGAAACTGCTTGACGAGATGATGTAAGTCACTTGGTCCGCCAGTTGACTCGTCCGCGCTTCGAACGGTCCTAAACGGCTTGGGCCGCAAAGAAAAACTTGTTTCATATAAACACGTACGTTATATTGTACCGTAAATCAAACAATAGGAGGTGCAATATGCAACGGCTGAAAATCGATCAGGATATCAAGCCGCTTTCGGAGGTAAGAACCAGCATGGCCAGCTTTATTAAACAAGTTCGCGATACAAAAAGGCCCTTGGTAATTACCCAGCATGGAAAAGGCGTCGCGGTTCTTTTGGATGTTCAAGAGTACGAGGCTTTACAAGAAAAAGCCGAAATTCTGGTGGATGTGCAAATCGGCATGAATCAAATCGAAAACGGGTTGGGCGTCGAGCATGAAAAAGCCAAGGCAATGGTGCTGGAGCGACTGATGAAATGAAAATAATTTGGTCGCCTCTTGCTTTGGATCGGGTTTCGGAAACAGCGGAATACATCGCCAGAGACAAACCGATAGCGGCGAGGAATTGGATCGAAAAAGTTTTCGCGAAAGTCGAGCAGTTAAAGGACGCTCCTGAAATAGGGAGAGTGGTACCGGAAATCGACAGAATCGAATTCAGAGAATTACTGTACGGAAATTACCGAATAATATACAAAATTGAAAAGAATCAAGTTTCCGTCCTTACCGTACGCCACGGAATGCAAATACTGCCCGTAAACGAAATAGAGTGAACGGGGAAACGATTTACAATTTCAATGAGCCGGATTTCGGCTATCGATATTTCCGAATTGACATTTTTTCGGGATTCTAATAGAAGATTCTCTTTTGCGGACAAATTCTCCAATGGGAGAGAAAGGTTTTTCATGACGCGTTTTTTCGGCTTTACCTGAGTTAGCAACTGACATCCGCCGCCCGGGTTCGGTGGCGCATGGAAATGCCGGAAATTCGTCCCTCCTCTGACTTCCAAAAGGGTCCAAGACGGTGCAATCCCATCGGATCCGTTTCTCGATTTTTCGTTTCCTTCTAGGGACTTCTCCTTCGACTGTATCCGTGCGCCTGTTTTTGCCCGCTCCTGCGGCGAATATGAAAACAAAAGGTTTTCCGGCGCGCGCTCGCGCTCTAAAGCGCCGGAGACGACGATTTATCATCCAAAAATTGAACAAGGAGAAGACTGTCTATGGCACAGGACACGATCAAAATCACAAAGGGGAAGCGAAGCGTTTTTCTGGACAAGGTCAAGGAGATACTCCCGAACGGAGGCAACCTGGATCTTTGTCTGACCTGCGGGGCGTGTTCGTCCGGGTGTCCCGCGACGGGACTCGAGGACATGGATCCCAGGAAGTTTCTGCGCATGGCGGCGCTGGGGCTGGACGACGAACTGACGAAGCATCCGTGGGTCTGGATGTGCAGCATCTGTTTCCGCTGCAAGTACGTCTGCCCCATGGACATCAACATTCCTATGCTCGTATACGAGGGCAGGAAGCTGTGGCCACGCGAGGAGCGTCCCAAGGGCATTCTCGGGTCGTGCGACATGGCGTTGAGAAACGAAAGTTGCAGCGCCATGGGAACGCCGCCCGAGGATTTCCGTTTCGTGGTTCAGGATGTCCTGGAAGAGGTCCGCGAGACACAGCCCGGCTGGGAGGACCTTCAAGCCCCCATCGACAAACAGGGAGCGCATTTTTTCCTAAGCCAGAATTCCCGAGAGCCCGTAACCGAACCCGATGAAATGGTCCCCCTTTGGAAAATCCTCCATCTGGCGGGGGCGGACTGGACTTACAGTTGCAGCGCCTGGGGCGGCGAAAACTACTGCATGTTCCTGGCCGACGACGAAAACTGGAAACATATCGCCCGCTCGACGATCAAAACGGCGGAAAACCTGGGCTGCAAGGTGTATCTCAACACCGAATGCGGCCATTCCACCTACTCCGTATGGGGAGGCCAGAAACGCTTCAACGTGGAAACCGATATCGAAATCGCTCCCATGGTCGCCTACTACGCCAAGTGGATCAGGGAGGGCAAATTGAAGCCCGATCCTTCGTGGAACAAGGACCTGAAAATCAAATTCACCGTCCAGGACCCGTGCAACCAGATTCGAAAAAGTTTCGGCGATCCCTTGGCCGACGAACTTCGCTATGTGGTAAAGGCGTGCGCGGGCGAGGAAAATTTCGAGGACATGTATCCCAACAAATCCAACAATTACTGTTGCGGGGGTGGCGGAGGATATCTTCAGTCGGGATATTTCGAGGAAAGAAGAAAATACGGAAAAATCAAGTTCGATCAGATTATCCAGACCGGCGCGGACTACGTAATAACCCCATGCCACAATTGCCACGCCCAAATTCACGACTTGGCGGAACATTACGGGGGAAAGTACAAGACAATTCACATGTGGACCCTGGTAGCCTTGGCCTTGGGTATTTTGGCCGAAAACGAGCGCGCCTACCTGGGGCCGGATCTTCTGGAAGTCAATCTTCCTTGATAGCCGATAGCAGTTAGCCGATAGCAGTTAGATGTTAGCTGTTAGGCGGTAGGCGGCGCTACCGGAAACAACGGATTGGGGATTGGAAAAATTGCAAACGACAAAAATTCATATATTTCGAGGAGACAATTTCCTATGGCCAAAGACGTAATCGGTTCCGTTATGGTGGTCGGAG
>CAZNTU010000284.1:0-6488 GCA_964575975.1 uncultured Desulfobacteraceae bacterium | reverse complement strand
ACCGCGCAAGGTCGAAATATTTCAATTGGTTGCGGCTTATGTTTACGATGTCAAGATAACCAATCAACCAATAACCAATCAACCAATCCCCCCCCTTTACCCCTTCACTCGCTCCACATACTGGCCGGTCCGGGTATCTATTCTGATGAGTTCCCCCTCTTCGACAAAGGGCGGGACCTGGACCACCACGCCGGTTTCAAGCTTGACCGGCTTGGTGCTTCCAGAGGCGGTGTCGCCCTTGGCCCAAGGCTCGGCCTCCGTGATTCTCAGATCGACGAAATTGGGCAGAGAAACTCCGATCGGCTTGCGGTCGAAAAACAACATGCTGCAAACCGTGTTTTCCTTGAGAAAACCCTTGGCCTCGGACACTTGTTCCTCGGTGAGAAACTCCTGCTCGTAACTGCTGGTGTTCATGAAGCAGTAGCGCTCTCCGTCGTGGTAAAGATACTCCATCTCGTGCTCTTCGAGGTTGGCCTCGTTGAACTTGTCCCCCGACCGGAACGTCCTGTCGAACTGCGCGCCGGTCACCATGTTTTTGAGCCGGCATTTGTAAAGGGCCTGCCCCTTGCCGGGCTTTACGAACTGGAATTGGACAATCACGTAAGGCTCTCCGTCTATTTCGAACTTCAAGCCTTTCCTTAAGTCGCCTGCTTCGTACATGACAAATTTCCTTTCTATATACTTTCCATAAAATTGACGTAAAAAATTCAGTGTATGCTTCGCGCTTTCAATTCCAGGTCCGCGTTTCGCACCGCTTCAATTAAAAGTCCGACTTTTTCCATGTCCTTTTTGAACCGGATTGGAGCGCCGGTCTCGTCGGTTTGGTTCGTACACGTGCAGCTGTCGATTCCGGCCGGGCGAACGTGCAAAACGCTTTCGCGCGCGTTTTCGGGCGATATCCCTCCCGCCAGGACGACGGGTATTCGGCTTTGTTCCACGAGTTTTCGAGCCACGTCCCAGTCGCAGGTCTTGCCGGTAATCCCGACGAATCCCGCCTGCGGCTGATCGTCGCTCGATTTCGAAGAAACCAGAATCGTGTCCGTCAGAAAAAAGTCGCTTACGGGTTCGAAAATTTTCGCCAAACCCAGCGAATCGATCTTGTCGGCCAACCCGTTCCGGGCGATGGGGACGGCCCTCATGATTTTGATCTCGGGATAGCTTTCCCTCGTCTTTTCCTGCAATGCGACGAGGCGATCCAGCATCTCGCGATCATGAATATAAACGCCCCGTCCGTCTTGGACAACCAACGCCTCGCAAAAATGGACTATGTCCGGACGGTAATAGTCCAACGTCCTGAACACCGAATCCACATCGTTGTAGAGAGGTATCAGGCTGCAGACGGCGCCGAGTTCCTCGGCGACCCTTATCGTTTCCCGCACCGAAGCCAGTTTCCAGTTTTCTTCGGAAACGATCACGCTTCCCACGTGATCGGCGCCGAGGGAAACGACGGCTTCCGCCTCCGAAGGCGTCTGAATTTCGTATATCTGAATTATCGTTTTTTCCATTGCAAATCCGTTTTTTTCCGTCCGTTTTTCAGCAAAATTGACAGGCGCGAGTTTCGAGTTCGAAACCCTCCAGCTTCAAAATAGGGTTTGACATTTTCCGCAAGGTCTAACATATTCACCTTAATTTCGCAATCGTTTAAGACGGCGCGACGAACGGCGACGACGAAACCCAACTATCGAAAACAGCGTGCATATACAAAACTTCGAGAAAAGGACGAAAATGATACTGATAATCGACTTTGGCTCCCAATACAACCAGCTCATTGCGCGGAGAGTGAGGGAATGCCGCGTATATTGCCAGATCGAACCTCCGCGCATCGACGCGGAGACTGTCAAGGCCTTGAACCCCGAGGGCATCATTCTTTCCGGCGGCCCGGCCAGCGTCTACGAGGAGAACAGCCCCAAGGCCGACCCGGAGATATTCAATCTCGGCATTCCGGTACTGGGCATATGCTACGGAATGCAATTCATGGTCCATTCTTTGGGCGGTTCCGTCAAAAGGGCGGAAAAGAGGGAATACGGATTCGCACCGTTGAACATCCGGGATCGCGAAGGTCTCTACCACAAAATCGACAAGATCTCCCAATGCTGGATGAGCCACGGCGACTCCATCGAGAAGCTTCCGCCCGGATTCGAAATCACGGCCTCCACGGAAAACACGGAGGTCGCCTCCTGCGTCCACAAGGAGAAACGGCTGTACGGTCTCCAGTTTCATCCCGAAGTACACCACACGCCCAAAGGAAAGGACATACTCCGGAATTTTCTCTACGACATTTGCGGATGCAAGGGTTCCTGGACCATGAAAGCCTTTGCGAAGCAAGCCATCGAGGAAATCCGGGAAAAAGTCGGGGACGACAAGGCGATCCTGGGACTGAGCGGCGGCGTGGACTCTTCGGTCACGGCTCTCCTGATACACAAGGCCATCGGCGAAAATCTGACCTGTATTTTCGTGGACAACGGACTGCTGCGAAAGGACGAGGCCAAAAAGCTCCAGGTCGTGCTGAAACAGCATCTGAAAATCAATATCCGTTTCGTGGACGCGGGAAAGCTCTTCCTGGAGGCTCTAAAAGGAGTCGTGGACCCGGAACGGAAACGGAAGATCATCGGCAAGGTGTTCATGGACGTCTTCGAGGACGAGGCGAAAAAGATCGAGGGCGCGAAATTCCTGGCCCAGGGGACTCTCTATCCCGACGTTATCGAATCGGTGTCGGCTTTCGGCGGTCCATCGGTGGTGATCAAGTCCCACCACAACGTGGGAGGACTTCCCAAGCGCATGAAACTCAAGCTGGTGGAGCCGTTGCGGTATTTGTTCAAGGACGAGGTCCGGCGTCTGGGGAAAACGATAGGGCTTCCCGACGATCTGACTTGGCGCCAGCCATTTCCGGGTCCGGGTCTCGCCATCCGGATCATCGGAGAGATAACCCCCAAACGCCTTTCGATTCTGAGGGAAGTGGACGCGATCCTGCTCGACGAAATCCGGCAGGCCGGGTACTACAAGAAACTCTGGCAGTCGTTCGCCGTTTTGCTGCCGCTGAAAAGCGTGGGGATCATGGGAGACCAGCGGACCTACGAGAACATCGCCGCAATCCGGGCCGTGAAATCCATCGACGCCATGACTGCGGACTGGGCGCGACTGCCGCACAGGCTGCTCGCGAAAATCTCCAACCGGATCATCAACGAAGTGAGAGGGGTGAACAGAGTCGTCTACGACATCAGTTCGAAACCCCCCGCAACTATCGAATGGGAATAGGATTAAATGATTGAGCATCATTCCGACGGATTCAAGATCGGCCGGACGGGAAACGAAACGGAGAGCACGGAAGCGGAGATTCGCGAGGAAATGCTCGAACAGCGCGTGGACAAGCTCGGCACGAGAATCACCCTGATCTCGATTTTGCTTCCGGTGCTGATCGGCGTGATTTTCACGTTCGCCTATCTGGATATAAAGAATCGCGTCTATACGATGCAGGACACCGGCGTCGAAGAACTGAGGAAGCTTTCCGAAGAGCTTGAATCGAAATTTTCCTCTTTGTCGGTGCGGTTCGCCGGCCTGGAGGAGGATTTCATCGAGAGGGAAAAGTCCTTGAAAGAACTCGAGGATTCCTTCACGAAAAAGATAGTCCCCATGGAGGAAATTTTCCTGTCCATGGAAAACGCCACCCGGTCTTTGGAGAAAGCCAACAATGCCGTGAAGCAAAATCTGGACGCGGTCGAAAAGAAAATCGAAAAGGCGATCGCGAAAAACGCCGGCGACATCGAATCGTTGCGGGAAAATGCCGTCGACAAGAAAGAACTCGACAGCCGGATCGCCGCGTTCGACGAGTCCGCGGCGTCCTTGCGGAACGACGTTCGGAAAGTTTCGTCCCAACTGGAGCAGATGGACGAGAATGTCAAAAACGAACTGAAGTCCCTCACGGAATATCTCGCAAAGGAGAAAAACCGCTTGGACCAGTCAATCCAGGCGACCAAGGATCTTTCCGACGTCGTCGCCCAGTTTCGTTCCCAGTACAAGGATTTCGCGGCGGGGACAGGTTTCGTCAGCGAAGATGCACTTCCGCTGGAGGTCGAAAAGGCGCGTCTGAAATTGAAAGTCGCGCTTGACGAGGCGGTCATGAAAATGGAAAGCCGCGTGAGGGATCTCGAGAGAAAGCTCGAAAAGACGGCGAAAGCCGAACCGCCTCCAGCTCCGGGACCCGCCCGGCAGGGGGGAATCATCGAGAAGAATCTGCAATAAGCCGCTCCACCCTCCGGATATCCTCCGGAAGGTCCACCTCGGGAGAATCGTAGGCGGTGACGACCACCTTGATCCTATGGCCGTGCTCCAAGGCGCGGAGCTGTTCCAGCTTTTCGATCTTTTCCAGGTCGCCTTCGGGAAGATTTCTGAAAATATCGAGATACTCCCGCGTGTAGGCGTACACCCCGAGGTGCTTGTAGGTATCGAAAACCGTATCGGGATCTCGTCCGAAAGGGATGGGGGACCTGGAAAAATAGAGGGCGAAACCGTTCTTGTCGAAGGTGACCTTCACATCCTTCGGATTTGTTATCTCTTCCTTCCTGACGATCTTGAAAGCAAGGGTGCTCATGGCGACCGAAGGGTCGGCCTTGAATGGCTCGACGACGTCGTCGAGGCACCTGGAGTCGATCATGGGCTGGTCGCCTTGGACGTTCACCACGATATCCCCGGCGGAAAGCCCCATCAACTCGGCGGCCTCCCCTACCCTGTCAGTCCCGGAACGGTTCTTGTCGGAGGTCATGACTACTTTCCCCCCGAACGATTCCACGGTGCAGGCGATGCGCCGGTCGTCCGTGGCCACCGCCACATCCGTAATTTCCGAAGCCTTTTTCGCGTTCTCGTAGACTCTTCGAATCATGGGCTTGCCGCAAATTTCGGCCAGAGGCTTGCCCTCGAACCTGCTCGACTGATACCTGGCGGGGATGATCACCACGCGTTTCATGGACTGTTATATTCTCCTTTTTTCAACCTATGCATATCAGATCGGTTTTTATCTTAAAGATACGGAGAAATTGCAAGCTATTTGTGCGACCGCGACGAAATCTTGCCATTTTTACCGATTGACACTGTTCGATCCGTTTTCTATACTCCCGCGAATAAAAAAATCTCTAAACTCGACAACGAAAAGGTACGTTCATCATGATCAAGATCAACGAAAATTATCTTAAGCTGAAGGCATCCTATCTGTTCGCCGACATTGCGAGAAGGGTCTCCGCTTTTCAGGCGGCCAACCCGGGCAAGGAAGTGATCAAGCTGGGGATCGGTGACGTGACCAGAGCGCTTCCGAAAGCGTGCATCGACGCTTTCCACGCCGCCGTGGACGAAATGGCCTCCGATGCGTCGTTCAAGGGATACGGCCCGGAGCAGGGATACGCCTTCCTGAGGGAATGCGTTTCCCGAGAGGACTATCGATCCAGGGGGGCCGCAATAGAACCCGACGAGATTTTCGTCTCCGACGGCGCAAAGTGCGACACGGGAAACATCCAGGAAATCTTTTCCGCGGACACGAAAATCGCGATACCCGACCCGGTGTATCCCGTTTATCTCGACACGAACGTCATGGCCGGACGAACCGGGGAGTTCAAGGACGGACGATACGAGGGAATCCTCTACCTGGAGGGCACGCGCGAGAACGGGTTCGTGCCGGAACTCCCAAGCGAGCCGGCGGAGCTGATCTACCTGTGCTATCCGAACAATCCCACCGGCGCCGTGATTGGAAGGGAAAAACTCGCCGCCTGGGTCGATTACGCAAAGGGAAACAACGCATTGATTTTGTACGACGCCGCCTACGAGGCGTTCGTCCGGGACGAGTCGCTTCCAAGGACCATCTACGAAATCGAGGGCGCCGAGGAAGTGGCGATCGAATTTCGCAGCTTTTCGAAAACCGCCGGCTTCACCGGTACCCGATGCGCGTTCACGGTAGTCCCGAAAAAATGCCGCGCCTTCGACCGAAAAGGCGAAAAGCATTTCCTGCATCCGCTCTGGAACCGTCGTCACGCCACCAAGTTCAACGGCGTCTCATATCCGGTCCAGAAAGCGGCCGAGGCCGTCTACAGCGAAGCCGGAAAGATCCAGAAAAAGGAACTCGTGGATTATTACCTGGAAAACGCCCGGACGATTCGAAAGGAGATGACCTCGCTTGGCTACGAATGCGTGGGGGGAGACAATTCGCCCTACATTTGGATCGACGGAAAACGCGGCTCCTGGGAATTCTTCGACCTGCTCCTCAACGAGGCCGGAGTGGTCTGCACGCCCGGGGCGGGATTCGGAAAGTGCGGAGAAGGATATATCCGGATAAGCGCTTTCAACAGCCATGAAAACGTGGAAAAGGCCATGGCCCGAATCAGGCGGATTCTATGAAAGCGGTTAGCGGTTAGCGGTTAGCCGTTAGCGGTTATCTTGACATCGTAAACACAAGCCGCAACCAATTGAAATATTTCGACCTTGCGCGGTCGGGTCGCAATTCCCCC
>CAZNTU010000283.1:0-6543 GCA_964575975.1 uncultured Desulfobacteraceae bacterium | reverse complement strand
TCCCAGGGCTTCCGGTCCGGGGGGAGGGCAAGGATTCGCCCTTCCCTCATAAAGACGAATTCGTCGCCGAAAACGAAGGCGCTGTTGGGGTCGTGCAGGACCGCCGCGACGGTGAGTCCCGAATTCGCGAGTTCCCGAACGAGTTTCAGGATTTTGGCTTGGTTGAAAATATCCAAGTGGGACGTGGGCTCGTCCAGAAGGACGATTTCGGGTCCTTGGGCCAGCACCCGCGCGATCATGGCCATCTGCTGCTCCCCGCCGGAAAGTTCGGTGAAGGCGCGGTCTTTCAGACTGCCGATTCCAATGCGCTCGATGGCCTCCTCGGCGATTCGCCGGTCTTCTTTTTTGGGCGTCAGAGCCACGTGGCTGGTCCTTCCGGTCAGGACCACGTCCATGACGGAAAACGGGAAAACGGGACGATGGTGCTGGGAGAGATAGCCAATCTTTTTCGCCCGTGCGCGGGACGACAGACCAGAGATGTCATCGCCCGATACGATCACCGTACCTTTCGCATATGTCTCGATTCCGGTTATGACTTTGAACAGGGTCGATTTGCCGCAGCCGTTTTTGCCCAGTATCACCGTGAACTTGCCGCTATCGATGTTCACGGTGATATTTTCCAGGATCGGGCGGTCTCCGTATGAAAAGCTCAGGTTTTTGATTTCGATGGCGGTCATCAGACTTCCCATCCGATCTTGGCTTTTTTGAGCAGAAAGATGAAAAAGGGACCTCCCATGAGCGTGGTAAAGACGCCGATGGGAATTTCGAAGGAGGCGACGGCGCGGGAAAAACTGTCTACGACAAGAAGAAACGAGCCGCCGAACGCGAACGAGGCGGGAAGCGTGCGGGTGTTGTCCGGGCCGATCATCATGCGCACCATGTGGGGGACCACAAGGCCGACCAGGCCGATCACGCCGGCCACCGCGATGGAGGCCGACGCCGCCAGCGTGGCCGGGATGAGAATCAGAATCTTTTCCCGTTCCGGGTTCAATCCCACCGCGCGGGTTTCCTCGTCGCCCATGGCCAGCACGTTCATGCGCCATCGGAAAAGAAACAGCCATGCGACGCCCGTCAAACAAAACGGGGAGGCCGACCGCAGCTTGCTCCAGCTGGCGTTGTGCAGGTTTCCCATGGTCCAATGGACGATGGTTTGAAGCTTGAACGGGTCTGTCAAGAACTGCACGATGGTCAGAAGCGACGTGAATATCCCGGAGACGATTACTCCGGAGAGAATCAGGGAAACGACGGAAACGCTTTTTCCGGAGCGGGCCAGAAAATAGGCGATTCCCACGGCGAGAATGCCGAACGCGAACGCTGCGGGCTGAAGGGGCATCCAGGCGGTCGTCATGGCCAGCGCCGCGCCGAAAGCCGCCCCGGAGGAAAGTCCCAGAATATAGGGAGACACCAGCGGGTTTCGGAAAAGGGCCTGTAGGGAATTGCCCGCCGAGGCGAGGCATCCGCCCACCAGAAATGTGAGCAGGACACGGGGGAGACGGACGTCGATCAGAATGGTGCCGATCAAGTCGTGGTTCGCGCCTTTATCGACGAAACCGAACAACCGGCTGGAGATCCACGAAAGAACGTCTGCCGGGGACGCGGCCCCCGACGGGCCCACGAACAAGGAAAGAACGAACACGGGAACCGGCAGTGCCAATAACAAATGGAACAATTTCGTTTTTTTCAAATCGATTGTTTCCCGTTTCCTGTTTCTCGAAGAACCCCTATCGCAATCGCAGCTTGGCGACTTTGTCCAAATCGAGCTTGTCGCCGTACAGCTTTTCGAAAAGCCTCGCCTTTTCGCCTGCCAAATCGTCGTCCTTGAATTGTTCCGGGTAGCACCATCGGGCCGTCAGGCGCACGGGATGGATATACTTGAGGGTCCACAGGTCGCACGAGAACACGTCGGGAAATTCGTGGACGCGCCGATTTCTTACGGCCGAGACGGATCTCCAAACGGGCTTTTCCAAAATGTCGGAGGGATCCCGCCGGTCGTCGTTCCACATGACGATCACGTCGGGATTCCACGACAGAACGTTTTCCATATTGACCACCAAGTGCTCCTGGTCGACATGTCCGGCCGCGTTTTCGGCGCCGGCCGATTCGATCAGTTCCTGGACGGTGCTGTTTTTTCCGCTGGTTTCCAGCTCGCCCTGGGCCCACATGAAGTATACCTTGGCCCGTTTTTCGGGGGCGACCGCCGAATTCCTGGTTCGAACGGCGTCCATTTCGCTTGCGGCAATGGCGACGAGTTCCTCCGCCCTTTGGCTCGTTCCGGTCAGCCGTCCCAAATCCCGGATTTCCTTTTGAACGTCGGCGAAACTCCGGATGAAAACACCGTAGACGGGGATTCCCTTTTCCTCCAACGACGCGACGGATTCCTTTTGGTGCGACCAGACGACGACCAAGTCGGGACGGAGCCCCACTACCATTTCGATGTTCACGAAATCCCAGTTTCCCGGCGCGGGCAGAACCCGCTTTTCGACTCTCTCGTCCATGGCCGCGTAGTAGTGGAAGGCATTTCCTTCGTAGACGTTCGTGGAGATTCCCACCACCCTTTGCTCGGCGCCCAGCATATAGAAGCTGCTGAGCGCGCTCTCGATCAGGCACACGATCCGCTCGGCGGGGCGAGGAAGCGCGATTTCCTTGTATCGGAAATCGACGGCCGTCGCGGTCGTCGAATCCGCGAAAGCAGGGGAAGCGAAATTGGAAACTCCGAAAAATAAAGTCGTCAGAAACCAAAAAACCATTTGGATCGGAAGAATTTTATTTGTCATTACTCTTTTTTACAAGCTTGTATTTTCGAGTTGCGCGGATGTTTTCCGATCGTCGATACCGACCAGAAAAATGGCGGGTTGCGACCGGCTCCTCGAGATAAATGCTTAGAACACCATTCTCAGGCCCCCCGTGGCCGAGAAGCCCGGGGCTTGAAACTGCCACGGCATTTCGTATTCGTTGTCGAATATGTTGTACAGGTCGGCGAAGACGCTCATGGTCATGTTTTCTTTTTTCACCAGGAGTTTTTCGACCTTGGCGTTCAACAGCTCGTAGGCGCTGAACGAATTTCTGCCGGACTTGCTCGTGGAGTCGTAGATTTTTCCGACCATTTGAAGGTACACGTTGGCCGTGATGTCGTAGGGCAACAGGAAGCGCGCGCCGACATTTCCCATGTGCTCGGGGACGAACGGGATTTCGGCGCCGTCCTGGTCGGGATCGACGTCGCTCTTGACCTCCGAGTCCGTGTAGGTGTAGTTGGCGAACCACTCCATCCACTCGAGGGGCCTGTGCAGAATCTCGGCCTCCAGCCCGTAGGACTCGGTCTCCCCCGCGTTGATGTCCTGGGACTGCGACGGATTTTCGCTCACCACCACCTGGACGATCTGGTCGTCGATGTTGTTGTAGAAGCCTCTCGCCCCCAGATAAAGCTTGGGCGTGACATGGAAGTCGAAACCGACGTCCGCGCCGACGCCGTCCTCCGGTTCCAGCCCGGGATTGGGCAAATGGCCGTCGACTCCCGGCACTCCCTTGTCGTTCAGGCTGATCGTTCCCCCGACGGATTTGAGCGACGGCGCCAGGAAACTCGTTCCGACGTTCGCGTACATGGAGAAGGCCTTGGTAAAGGAATAGCGAACGCCGGCGCTCCACAGGAACTCGTCCCAGGAATTTCCGTCCTCGCCCGGAGGGTTGCCGCCCAAAAGGTCGATATCGTGCTTCACGTGATCGAAACGGCCGCCCAAGCGGACGATCAGGTCGTCGAAAACGAGTTCCTCCTGAATGTAGATGCCGTATTGACAGGCTTCGGCGTCGTTGCCTTTGGCCTTTACGTTCGTTTCCGAATACGTCGCGTAGGTGGCGTGCTGATAATCTACCCCGAACGTCAACTGGCTGTCCCCCATGTGAAGGAACGAAAACGAAACGTCGGCCGGTACGATTTCCTGGTCCACGCCGTTTTCGGAGCGGAGGCTCAAGTCCGGAAAGTTGTCCTCCTCCCAAGTTCTCTCGTATTTCCTGTAGCCCAGCTTGACCGTCCCGGAAAGAACGTCCGAAAAGGGAACGCCATAGTCGGCCTGGGCGGTCGTGTATTCGTGGTCGTAATCCCTGTTGGGACGGCCCGCGTCCCCGTCGTGCCACGCGCGGTGCGCGAAAAAGGAAACCTTGTGCCTGGTATCGTCGTTCACGAAGTAGCTGCCTCGCGCGTACAGTTTGGTCTTTCGGTATTCGGGGTCGTCGATCATGTCGAGCCAGGAGTCGTCGGTTCCGTAGTCGGTGTAGTCGGAATCCTCGTGGAAACCGCCGAAAAAGTAATGGAAGTTGTCCGCTCGCCCTTGGTGGAAAAAACGGGCGCCGTACGTGTCGTACGAACCGTAGTACGCCTGGATTTCGGATTTTTGCTCGGGAATGTAATCCCTGAGAATGAGGTTGGTGGTTCCCGACAGCGCAGACTGGTTGCCGGCGAAATCCATGGAAAGGTAGTTGGGGTAGAGCACCGAGGCCGGTCCCCGCTGCTCCTCTATCCTTTGAAGGGCGAAAATGTCGAGGCTCTGCGGGTCCACGAACGAATCGACGGGAAGGCCGTCGAGCATGTAGGACTTGTACTTGTGGGGAAGCCCTCCCGACGAGCCCCAGTTGGCGTCGTTCCTGGAAAGGACGCTCGCGAAATTCCCCGGCTCGTAAGAAAGAATCTCCGCGATGTTGTTGTTCCCGACCACGCGATCCCTTATCTCCTCCTCGTCGACGATATCCACCTTCTGGGTCGTGTTTCCCAGAGTGATCGGAGTCTTCGTCGCCGTGATCACCACATCGTCCAGCTTGTAGACGGATTTTTCGTCCTGGGCGTCAGCGAAGCGCGCGCAAAACAAAGCCATAGCCGCCGCTAAAAAACAAACCAATCCCGAGCGTTTCATTGTCCTTTCTCCTTGATGATCTTTGGTGGTCTCTTGTCGGCAGAATCATGAATGAAATTCGATTTCCGGTCTATGCGACTCTCTTTACGGTCGCCTGCCTTCTACAAAAACAACAAGCCACGAATCCCTTTCGGCGCGGCTTATCCGACAGAGCCTTCGTGGCTTGCAAATTCCGAATATCCGTTTGGTTGTCTTGCGTACGATTCTTGAAATGTTCGCAAATTCGTTTTGCGGTTGCAGTGCATGCTGTTAAAGAAAGATCGGGCATATGTCAAGTGAAAACTGAGTGGGCGGCGGGCGTCAGGTTTCGAGCGTCGGGTTGCTTGCTGTTTGCGGTTTTAAGCTTTCAGCTTCGAGCGTCGGGGAGGCTGAAAGCAAAAAAACCTTGAAACGAAGAAAGGAAAAAATATAATGTCAAGAAATTCGTTTCGTGCGAAACCGTAGATAAAGCACGAATGAACACGGATAGATCAAAGGTGTGGATATGCGTATGGACAGTGCAGGATGTGTTCGCGGGCCGGGGCGCGGGCTCGGTGTAACGATTGTGGTGTTCGCGCTCTCGTTTTTTGTCGTTTCGACAGTTTTTTCGTCCGTTTCGGTCGCCGGACCCGAATCGGAAAAGATCCAGGTTCCGAAAGCGGTTACCGAGGGACTCGGTTATATTCTCGGATTTCTCGGGAAAGAAGGACATCCGGGCATAGATGTAGACAAAACTGCGGCGATTGTGGATTTCGTCTTGTCGAACAGCAAGCCGTGGCCCGCAATGTACTATTCGGAGGACAATTTCGGGCCAGAATCCGCCTATCACGAGTTTTCGGTGGATCAAAGCCTCGCGAGGATCGTGGAGTACGCATATTCCCCGAAGATTCCTTCCGAGGCGGTGATTCCCAGTTCGATTCGCGTATCTTTCTGGAAAGATTTGGAGGGGGAAACCGCCTCCTGGTCGTGGAAATATCCGTCTATCGACGGAAAAACGCAAACGCTGCGCGGAGTCGAGCACGAGGAGACTACCCCTGACGTCTTTTCGGGGACCTATTACGGGTACGACCTGGACAAGATCATGGTCCTTGGCCGTCACGGAAATCGGCACGTCTTTTTCTCCGTTTCCAGACAAAAGGAAAAGGCCCCCGGCAAAAAGGCGTTCGCCTTGGGCGGGGACAGCGACTGGACATACCTCTATACGGACGAGAACGGGGTTAACAAAGCCGGGATGGGATGGGTGACTCCTTACATGTACGAGTCTTTTGCGGTGACCGTCTTTGTCGAGCAGGACCCGAAAGAGCCCTCGAAGGTGAAGTGCGCTATGTTCAAATGGCTGAGCGCCGGGGCGGGGGGCATGAACATGGTGTCCACGCGCCATATCAACGCGGGCATCAAACGGTTCGAAAGCGCGTTCAAGACGGTCTTGGAACATCCCGACCTGCCGCCGCCGCCCGAGCTTTCCCAAGCTTTCCTACTGATCGGAAGCCTTCCCGCGGATGGAATCAAAATGGAAATCGACCTTTATTTCAAGAACATCGTCGATCGATACCGTCAGGACAAGGCCTTCCAGAACGACCGCCTGGCCGAACTGGTTACCAGCCGCGAATACCTCGATGAGCTTTCCAGGGAGCAAATGGAAGGCATTCTGCGGGTGGAATAT
>CAZNTU010000282.1:0-6591 GCA_964575975.1 uncultured Desulfobacteraceae bacterium | reverse complement strand
AGCCGCAGGTTATGACGAACGTGGCGTCGGGGGCCTCACCGGAACAGCCTTCGTATTCGCCGAACATGCCAGGAGGTTTCGCCATGGCCATGGTGTTGAATTACCTGCTGTCGCTGCTGGCGACGGCTCTGGCCAAGTTGTTTCTTGGGGGGCATCCCGATTTTGCCGTGGGTCTGATCCTGACCGGAGTGCTGCCGTGCGCGGGCATGATTGTGGCTTGGACCGGTCTGGCCGGCGGCGACATGTCCCTGGCGCTGGTGACGACTGAAAACACTGTGGGGTCGCACGGAGCCGTCGCCGCCGACCAGGCCGGTGCGGAAAACGAAAAGGCCGGCCACCCAAAGCCGGCGAAAGGTCGAATGTGAATCTGTTGTCATTCATACTTGTGAGGGCTTATCGGGATCATTCATGCGACCGGTGTCAACTGGGATGATGAAAAAGTTTGGAAAATGGTCAATCGAATGACGAGTCTGAAAAATTGAGAATTCCCCGATTGTATCTCCATCCGGGAATGATAACGTCGTTCAAGCGATGCCAAAGGTCGTCGCCCGCCGGCCTTTCGCGGCCGTCCACGTCGATCACGGGTACGGCGCCCATCAGAGCATTGGTGGCCAGGACTTGGTCGGCGTCGAGCAATTCCGAAGGTCGCGTCTCTTTTTGGAAAATTTCGTAGCCCCAAGCGGCAAGTTGCCGGCAGACTGCCTCGGCCATGACGCCGGGGAGTACGGCTGCGGAGAGGGGTCGAATCGCTCGGCGGCCGTTTATCAGCAGCAGATTGGCGGTGTTTGTTTCGGATATCGATCCGTCGGGGTTGAGAATCAGCGCTTCGTCGAAGCCTTGACCGCGCGCCCACTGTCCCGCTCGAAAATAGTAAAGGTAATTTAGCGTCTTGAAGGCGGCCAAGGGATTCTGGCGAGCCTGGGGATAGGAGACAAGGGTGAGTCCCTGTCTCTCTTTGTCCGCAAGCCTGTGCGTATACGGGCGTGCCGTTACCAGCAGATCGTGGTTCCAGGGCGGCGATGTGCGGCTTCCGCGGGCCGCAAGAATCTTCACGGTGGCGCACCCTTGCCGCAGGCGGTTGGCGGCGAGGACTTGGTCTAAGACGACCTCCCAGGTCAAATCGGGCGGAGCGTCCGGCATGAGGACGTTCCATGTCTTCTCGAAACGATCCGCGTGGTATCGCAGAAGCGGAGCCTTGCCGTCGTCGGCCCGAACGGTCTCGAAAAAGCCGAACCCGTATTGCAGACCCATGCTGTCCGCCGGAATCGCCGCAGTCTCGGCCGGAACCAGACGGCCGTTTAACCACGCTACCGGCGAACGGACGGTTCGATCGGCGTTGCTGCAGGCGGCCATCAAGGTCCGGCCTTTGTGCAGAGTCTCTTCGTACTCGGCTTCAGGGTCCGAATCGAAAACGATTCCACCGCCCACGGAATAGCGCACGGTACGGCCGAAAACGACAGCCGTTCGAATTGCGATGGAAAGGTCCATGACGTCGTGGAAACCGATATATCCGATGCTGCCGCAATAGACGTGACGGCGGCAGGTTTCCAGTTCGTCGATGATCTCCATGGCGCGCACCTTGGGACATCCCGTGATAGAGCCTCCCGGGAAGGCGGCCTTGATCAGATCCACCGAATCCTTTTCCCGGTCCAGCTCGCCCTCGACGATGGAGACCAAGTGGTAGACGTTCTCATAGGCCTCCATCCGTTTGTGTTCGGCGACCCGCACCGAACCGGCGCGGCACACCTTGCCAATGTCGTTGCGCAAAAGGTCCACGATCATGGAAAGTTCGGCGTCGTCCTTGGCGCTTTCGGAAAGCTCCCGACGCATGGCGGCGTCTTCGGCGAGATCCGACATGCGGGGGCGCGTGCCTTTGATGGGACGAGTTTCCACTCTCTGTCCGATTTGCAGAAGGAATCGTTCCGGGGAGGTGGATACGATCTGGTGGTCGCCCGCTTGGATAAAGGCGAAAAACGGGGCGGGGTTGCGATGGAACAAATCGCGGAACAAGGAAAAGGCGTCGCCGTCAAAGGCAATTTCGAAACGTTGGGAAAGATTGACCTGGTAGGCGTCGCCTGCGGCGATGTAGTCGATCACCTTGCGGACGGCGTCTTCGTATTCCGGCCGGGCGAAATTGGAGACCGGGTTTCGGGAACGGAGCGGCCGGCTGGTATCTTCCGCAGGATCGCTCCCGGCGATCGTGTCGAATCGTCGAAGGACCTGTTCCGCTTCGCGTCGGTCGCCGTTTCTTACCGGGATTAGGAGGCGAGTGGATTGTTCCCTTCTGTCCTGGATCACCAGCATCGACGGCGCGTAGAAAAGCATCGACGGCAAGCCGGTTTCGTCTATGCTGGTGCGCGGCAAGATCTCTAGGCAGTCCTTCAGATCGTAGGCCAGATAGCCAAGCAGGCCGGCGCTCAAGGGCGGCGACCGAAGCTCTTTCGGCAAGGACAAGCCACGAACGCAGGCTTGAAGGACGTCGAAAGGGTCGGCGCGCAACAATCGGCTCCGGTCTCCTGCCGACAGGAGAGTTTCGCCCCGCTTCGCCCGCAGGGTCATCCAAGGCAGGGCACCCAGGATATGATAGCGGGCGCAATCGGATTCTCCGCCGCTGAGCAACAGGACCGTTCCGTCCAGGCGCGCGAACCGGGCCGCCAAGCCCGGCATGTCGGTCCGCGGATCGAGAGGCGCCGTGCGCAGGTCGGTAATTTGGCCGCAAAGGGATCGGACAGTGTCTTGCATGGTATCGCTATTTCCGTTTTTCATGGGGATTCTCCAGCGGGCCCAGTTTCAGAAAGTTTTCCACGATGTCGAAGCCGTACTGGGTCAGAAAACTCTCGGGGTGAAATTGGACCCCGTGTAGAGGATGCCGCCGATGGGACAATCCCATGATGAGTTTTTCGTCGGTGCGTGCCGTGATCGTCAAATCGCGGACAAGGGAGCGCTCGTCGGGAGCCGTGGCCAAAGAATGGTAGCGAGCGGCGGCAAATGGCGAGGGCAGACCGGCGAATACGCCCCGCCCTTCATGGAACACCGGACTTGTCTTACCATGCAAAGGCCTGGGCGATCTTACCGTTTTTCCCCCGAACACTTCGTTGATGCACTGCATGCCCAGGCAGACTCCCAAGATCGGCGTCGTCCTGTGCATCGAGGCGATCAGCGGCATGGAGATGCCCGCATGCGCCGGGTCTTTGGGTCCCGGACTGATGACGATGTAATCGGGCTTCAGACCCCTTGCGCCTTCCACATCGATGCGGTCGTTTCGAACGACCCGCACGTCGAGCGTGTACTGGCGAAACATCTGCACAAGGTTGAAAGTGAAAGAATCGTAATTGTCGATCATCAACAGTATCGCCGCCATAGTCCCTCCAAGTGGAAAAAACGCCCAAAGGCGAGCCTGGGTGGTCTAAGACCTATGGCATAACTCGCTGCAACAGCCTTCTCCGGAAAATCGACGGAGTCGAAAGCCGAAACTTTTTTCAAGCTCGTTCAATAGCGGAAACAATTTGTCGTGTCAAGAATATTAAGTTAATAAGATAGGAACTCGCTTTTTGTCAACTAAGATACAACGGGCTTTTCAATTGCCACCCGTCCGCCCGCGCCCTCCCTCCCCGTCCTGCAACATGGAGGTTGTTCCGGCGGGAGACAGCTTGTCCAGGATCGGATTCCATCCCCCCTATATCCTTTTCCGTCAACCCCGATCCGAGAGCCATGGCCACCGGACCACCTCCGTCATGGCCTTTCGGTCGCCGAATTATTGTTTTTCGATAAATCGTTTGAACAAAATATCTTCGACATTCCGGCGAGAATCGATAACGGACAAAACAAATACATCCCGTTCGGATATCCTGTATATCAGTCGCCATGGCGCGACAATCAATTCCCGATATTGCAGGATTCCCTGTTCTTGAAGCTCCGGTACGATCCGGCCTCTTTCCGGCAAGATATACAAGTCCAAAGCTTTTTGTCCGATTCCGTTCAATATTTCCAAGGCTCTTCGAGGACTATCCTCGGCAATGTATCCAACGATACTTTGCAGGTCCTTCTCCGCGACGCCGGCCCAAACGACATTGTATTTCCAACTCATTCAAGCATTGCCTTCAACGAATTTTCGATGTCTTCGAAAACTTTCTCCTGGGACTTCGTCCTCCCGTTTCGCACGTCGCTTTCGCCTTGCGAAACCAGCTTTAGCAAGCCGATCGCGTTTCGCATGTCTTCATAGCTTTTCGGGTCCTGAAGAACGGCCCTGGGCTCGCCATTCTGCGTGATAATCACGGGGCGGCGGGTTGTGTTGATTTGTTTCAACAACTCCGCAGCCCTCGATTTCAAATAAGTAACGGGTTTTATGTCGTCAACAATATGCATATTTCTCACCTCCAGTCCGTATACAGTACCAAATTAAGACCGGATGTCAAGGCCCTGTCAAGAAAATCCCATAACCGCTCATGACCGAAGAAGTCCTCGTCAAGCTTTGCGCTGGAAATCGTACCAGCGCCCACAGGGTTTTTTGCAGAAGTTTCGACGGGCGTATATTTATAAGATTCCCGGAAAAGAGTTGCAGGCAACCGGGTACGCGATGATTTACCATATTTCATAGCCATTTCGCCCATGCAGCCCCTGGAATTTTTCCAGATACTCCCCGAGCATCGCTTCGGGGTCCAGGTCGGTGAACAGATCGGGATAGAAAATCTTGGCCAGATAGCAGATCGCTACTACCCTCATCGCACCATAGCCAAGTTCCGAGGAGACCACATAAACCTGATTGTTCTTCGCCGCATACAGATTCCTCCATTCCGCTCGGCTCGACAAGGATTTTCGAACCTTCTCGATCAGTTTCTCCGTATCGGTTGCGGCAAAGGCGCCTCTTTTGCCATAAGACAGAGTTTTGATCACTACCTGGGGGTCTCGCATCAGAATCGATTCGGGGCTGACCGTGGGATATGCCATATGGGAATCGGAAAAAATGTTCGCCCCTCCGGCCATGACGATTGCTTCGTCCCAACTGGAACCCGGACCGGAACTGCTGTAGTCGTCGCCCCATTCGTGGTATACCTTCTTCCTCTTGTCGGCCGGTATGCTCGAAACCCGTTCCTTCACAGTAACGATTCAGACCCCCCATAGCAATACGGGACTATTTTTTATGAAGAACCCCTATTCATGGGGATTCTGTGAAAATAGCTTCGGTTTTTCCTATGGAGGGTCTGAATCGTTACTCCTTCACCCTTCACAACATCAAGACGGCTCGGGAAGAAATCGAAGAACTTCGCCGCTTTATCCTCCCGGCCGAGCATTTTTCCGACGATCGTTACATCATGGGCAAGGGGCTCCGGCCTGAAACATTCCAATGCAACCACTTTGATGCCTGCCGGGCTCAATTTTTCCTCGACCTCGGGGTTCCAATCTTTCCGCCAGACTCGAGCAGTCGCCGAGGATTATATCCAAGTAATCTTCGTTTTTCAGGTTGCGAACCAGAGGAGTACCCGCAAGGGTTGACTTTATCAATTTATTCAAGGAAGCCGTTCCGGTTTTCTTGCGGCCCAGCTGTTTTTCACCGCGAAAAAAACGCTCCAGAACGTTATTGGTTCTTTGGGGCTGAACATAGACAGCGCCTTCGGCGGTTTCCACCGGCAAGGGGTCCGCGAAAAGTTTTTCCCAATATTTGTCGAGTTGCTTCAGCATTTTGGAGTATGTTTTTCGCCTCTCCGGGTCTTCGACCAGCCAATTTCTAAAGGCAGCCGCCCTCGACTCTATACTTTCCATATCCTCGTCCTTTCCGTCGTCGTTGATTCCCCGGCCATTTTCCGGAAGAGCGATCCGCATCGCGAAGCGCAAACGATCGAAAATCTTCGCCTTGCTTTTAAAAATTTCGGCAAGGCTCTCGAGTACGGGGTCCCGCGCGATTTCCCCCGTAATCTTCAAGACGCTTTCAAGGGGCTTTGGGTCTTTTGCGCTTTTGCTCCGGAGAACGCGGGCCAAACCTTCGACGGCGACGTTGGCTTTTTGAATTCGACGAAAAAAGTCGATACGCGGACGATCAAAGGGAAATCCGAATCCGTTCGATTGACTGCGGTGGTCCAAAGCCCAGTGGATCAAAGTGTACGCGGCCATCAAGCGAACCTGTCGCGTTCCGGTCGCCCCGCTGCTTCCGGATTCGAGGCTTTCCGCGAAATCGTTCGGGCCTCCGGATTCCGGGTCGAGTTTTTTCTCCAAATGTTTCGTTCTTTGCCTCAGCAAAGTCCTTGCCTTGAATTTCGAAAGACGCTTTCGAAGCTCCGTGCATTCTTCCAGCAGCAAATCCTTGCCGACGTCGCGCAAAGAATGAAAGTGGCAAGTATAATCGGGCGTTCCGGGAAACACTTCTTCGACTGCTGCGAGTATTCCCCGGGCCATGTCGTGGACGAGGGCCCTGGGTTCGCCGTACTGTCTTTTTAACGCGCCGAAGAAAAGGCACAAGCGATTCCCTTTTCTCCGAAGGTATTTTTACGGAGTCGGGAACCAGCTCGGAAACGCCGTCGAGACCGCGGAACAGATTCGGACTGGGGTGATGAAAATGTCGGGTTTTCAGTGTTGAAAATTCATACGGATTTTGTT
>CAZNTU010000281.1:0-6641 GCA_964575975.1 uncultured Desulfobacteraceae bacterium | reverse complement strand
AAAGGCTCATGCTCATTAGAAGCTCGTGCAGCTGGTCGTCCCGCACCCCGGGGTTCAACTCCCTCAAGTGCCTCAGATCCTGCTCGTGGGACTGGATGCCTATCTGGGCCAGATCCTTCAGGCCGTTGATGGCGGTCTGCATGTGCTGGTTGGGCGCGTTGACGACCGATTGAACGGTCTCGGGGGAAAGCACCTGCTGCAAGAGGGGCATCAGGGCCGGCAGAGCCGCCAGAAGGGCCGGCGCGACTTTGGCCTCGCTATACTGCCGGGAAGGGAGCGACAACGCGGTCAGATATCTTTTTTTTCTTTGACCGGGGCGGCTCAGCGCCTGCTGGACAGCCGGTTGCGCAGCGGCGGGCCGGGCGGCCGCAGGCTGGGCCTGGGGCGTCGCGGCCGCCGGAGCGGCGGGAGTCGCCGCCCGAGGCGCGCCGGCGATCTGCTGAATCAGGGCGGTGATCTGTCTTAGAACAGCCGGGTCCGACAACAGTTGAACGATGTTTTGAAGACCGGGGGAACTCCCTCCGGCGGGACGCGACCCGGCGGATCCTCCGCCGGAGAGTCCTCCCAGAAGGTTTCCGATCATCGGCGCGATCTGGGGGACGAGTCCGGCCAAGGCGCCGAAGAACATCCCCCGGCTGTACGGAATCTCCCTGATCCGCATGGGAACCGTATCTGTATGCTTGAACTGTTTGCTGGTCATACCTTGCTCCTTGCTGAAATTGATCCCGGGCACGCTTTCGTCTCTCAAAAAGAACGGCAGAGACACGATGGGCGAGATGGCGGGCCCCTCTCTCCTGGCGTTCCGGAAGGAGAATACTTGGAGGTAATGGTTTTCCCGGTCGACAATGTCCGAGGGGACGACCAGGGAGACGACGCCTCTTGCCTCCTCGTGGACCGGTCCCTGCAACGGAGCCGTGTAAACCGGGTCCTTGACGACGGGAATCCCTTGCTTGCGGACGACTTCCTTGGGTCCCACCGACCAGGTGAACATCCGGTTCGACCCCAATTCTATCCGGCAGCGATATCCCGCGTCTTCGCGGCCTTCGAATGTCGCCAACGCCAGCGCCATGAGCCTTTCTCGCTATCGCGCTCCCTGTGGCGGAACGAGCTGCTGGGCGGGCGCCGCTTGCTGGCTGCCTGCCTGCTGGCGGTCGCTGTCGGTTATCGGACCATACATGGATGCGAAATTGTCCAGCTTGAAATAGTCCGACTTGAACTGGATATCGACCGACCCCGTGATCTTTGCGGCCAGGTCCGTGGATGCCGCGCTCTTGGCGGAAGACACGCTGATCTTGCTCTTCTGGCTTGATCGGGTACCGCCGCCCGAAGGCCCGCCGAAGATTTTTCCCAGAAGACCCCCTGAGGCGGAAATGGAACCGGAGGTCGACACGGCTTCCTTCAGCGCCGCCTTGTCCGCCTTGTCGATCTTTTCGCTGGCCTTGATATCGAACAGGACGGATGCCTTGACTTCCCCTTTTTCCACTACCAGGCGGGTGATCCCCATGAGAATCGTTTCCCGGAGCAAGGCCCGCTGCTCTTTGGCCATGGCGATTTTCGCGTCCATGATTCTGGCCTTGATTTCATTGTCCCCCAAATCGAGCTTGTTGCCGTCCTTGTCTGTTAAAACCGCCTGGGGCTGACCATTGGCGTCCGTTTCGGTGTCGCTGAAGTCGAGACCGAAATCGTCGCCTTGATTCTCCGCCAGGTATCCGAACGCCGCCGTGTCGTCGATGGAGTTGACGAATTTGGATATGGACTGGGTGGCGGTCTTCAAGAGCGTCTGATACGACTCCATCTGCTTGATCGTCACATCCAGATTGGCGTCGAACACCCCTTTCAGCAAATCCCTGACGAATCCGGGAAAATCCACCTCGTCGATAAACTCTCCGGCCAATTCCCCGGCCTGCTCGATTCTCCGGTTTTCATGCCGTCTGTCGTCGATACTGTCGCTTGCTTTTTCGGGCGCTTTCCCGGCCATGGCCGTTCCCGTCACCCCTGCGGAAAAGCCTTGGGAACGTGCGAGTTCGTCGATCTTGGACCGGTATATGTCTTTGTACAGCTCCCTCTGCTCTTCCACGTTCAGCCGGTGAAAGCTCGGAGAGTTCGCGAGGGTTTCCCGGGCATAGGCGCGAGCCAGTTCTTTGATTGTATCAGCGCGTTGCATCGTTTTCTCCTTCGGTCGTATTCGAATATCGTGTGAATCGGCGCTCTTCGGAACGCTTGGACGATAACGCCGGCGTTTCTGGATTAAAAGTCGTCCCACCGGTCGTTCATGTCGTCGCTCTCGAAATCGTCCGTTTCTTCGTCTCCGTAGTCCGGTCTCGGTTCCCTGCTCTCTTCCACTGCCGCCGCTGAAAGAATATAGGATTCCGCCGAGTTGAGGAATTCCAGGAACTGGTCGTGGTTGACAGCGCCCTCGTTGAAGTTGGCTACCCATTGGAATATCCGGTTGCCTTCGACGGCCAGGGTCCTGTGGGCGGCCACGTTGGGCGCCATGTTGAATTCGGTTTTCGACAATTGTTCGATCACGGTCCAGAGACTCTTTCTTCTGCTGCCTCCAAAGTGGGATAGTATGTCCGGATCGTCCAGAATATCGAAGGTGTCCATCAGCTGGGCGTAAATTTCCCGGACTTTCATATGCGCCATTCCGGTGCAGTATTCGGTGAGGTTGTATTGAAGTTCGCGCGTGGCCTGATAGATCCCCCGCTTGCTGACAGGCGAGGTTTCCGAGGAACCCACTTCGAGTCTTTCGGTTTTATCGATATACTCGACAACTTCCGTCATAAGATTGTTCCAGAGCTTCGGGAAGTGTTCGTTGATCACCATCCTGGAAAGGACTTCCGCGTCCCCTCTGTCCAACACCCGGCGATAGAGCATCCCCCGCTCTTCCGGATCGCACCGGTCGTCCCGTTTTTTCCAGTACGCGTACAATTTCCCGGCGGCGGCGCCTTCGACCACGTCGATCACGCCGCTGGACCAGTTCAATACCAATGCGTCCACAAGCCGGAACACGCCGAGCCGCTCTCCCAGTTCATAGACGTAATCCACGGCGCCCGCGGCCAGAATGTTGGCGGGCACGACCCCTTTGTCTTCAAGCTGGTCGAAGGTCCGAATGGTGAAATCCCAGAGCTGGGGATCGGAAACCTGGCTCCCTTTCGTGTTGTCGAGGGGGTCCAGCTCGTCGGATGCGGACAGGACCGCGTGATTGTAGGCGGCGGCAAAGTGCTCGTCGTACATGCCAGCGGCGATATTGTTCTTTACTGTGACCGCGTCGCCCGAAAAGACAATTCCCCGGTCCAGAAGAAATTTGACCATCCCCTTGACGATCGCATCCGTAAACCGGGTTTTCTCGATTTCGCCTTTGTCGACAAAGGTCCGGACATATTCGTAAAGATTGCCCTCTTTGGCTACTTTCTTGAATATTTTGACCACTTCGTTTTCAAGCTCGCCTGCCCGAAGGGAAATCCCGCCCTGCTCGATGATCGCGTCGACGACTTTTCCTTTGACGAAGTCGGTCATGGCCAGATGGTTTTTCAAACTGACCTTGTCCACGATATTTTCGTAGAAATCCCTTAATTTGGGGCGCTCTTTGGTAAGAATCGCGTTCTTCACGCCAATGGTATCGAAAGCTGTAATCATGCGTATTTGTCCTCCACCTGAAATTTTCAAACCGACTCGAAAATCCGGATATTATTTTTTCTTGTGCGACGGTTTCGCCTCGTCCGCGGAATCGGCCGTCGAATCGCCCGCAAGCCGCTTGATCCCCTCTTCCATGATTCGCGCCATGGTTCCCGTGTTTTTCTCCATGGTTTCGACCAGTTGGGACAGCGACCGCCCGATTCCTTGCAACGACTCGGACACCTTTCCCGCGCTGGCGGCCATGTTTTTTTCCATCCGGAGAATCGACTCGTCGAGCGTTTTGAACCCCGCTTCGATCCGGGCGCAAAGCTCTGTCGAGGAAGTCTCCGATTTCGAAAAGCCGGCGGACAGCGTCTCTTGGAGGGCGATCAATCCCGAATCGACGGCCGCTTTCAATTCCTGGTTGCCGGTCGATATCTGGCCTAATCCTCCCCCGACCGTTTCCGCGAGGTTGTTCAACGATTCGTCTCTCGGTTTTCCCTTTTCAAGCTCCTCTATAGTCTCCTTCGCGATTTCGTATCCGTAAAGGCTATGGACGATTCGCTCCGCATCGGTCAGGTTTCCGTCCCTGTTGAGCAAACGGGTGACACTCATGTAGTTGGATTCGGAATTGCTTTTCCAGAGATAATCGAGAAAATCCGACCGTTGTTCCTTCGCGTTTTCCATGTCTTCCCGGATGATTTCCATCACCAGCGGGTCCAATGTTTTTTCACTGGGCATACGGATATCGACCGAGCTGGTCTGGGATTTTACCAGTTTTACCGTACTTGCGCCCTTGATCGCCGACGTGTTTTCGACTGATTCGCCGGCCCCGTTCCGAGTAGTTTGGATTTCGGCCATAGTGCTAACTCCCCTGGTTCATGAGTTTATATCGAGCGAACTGCAAAGCATCCCGGATGTTCACGATTCCGTATCCCGAATGCATATCCTTGAAAGCCGTTCCTGTCTTGTCCGAAGTATGTTTAAGGACATGCTTGACCTGGTTGTCGGTCAATCGATGCCCCATCGATTTCGCAAAGGATTTCAGCAACGCGATCGCGCCCGCGACAAAGGGGGCGGCGTGGGAAGTTCCGCTGGAAAAGGCGTATCCGCCGTCGATGTGGGTGCTGTATATGTCGATTCCCGGCGCGACGAACGAGACCTGGCGTCCCCAGGTGGAAAACGCGGCCACCTCCGACCGCCGGTCGTCCCATGCTCCCACGGTGACGACGCTTTGGAACGCCCCTGGATAATAGGAAGCATCCGTGCCGTCGTTGCCGGAGGCGGCAACCACGGTCACCCCTTTGCGCTTCGCGTATTCGACGACTTCCCGATGCGGCGGCCCCCCCTGCGACTGCCGGACTCCCAGGCTCATGTTGATGACGTCCGCGCCCTGGTCCACCGCCCATTTGACGCCGGCGTCGATGTTTTCGACCAAGCCCGCGCCGATTCTCCGTTCCCCCTGTTTCATCGCGGCCAAGACCCGGACGGGGATGATTCTGCAGCGGGGGGCGACGCCTGCCGGAACCGACCTGCCCTGTGCGCCTATGATTCCGGCCACGTGGGTTCCGTGTCCCACGTCGTCCAGAGGATCGGGGTCGGCGTCGAGAAAATCGCCCACGAAAGTGTCGGCGCCGTCGATGATATCGACAAAATCGTAACCTCGTTCCAGAACGGGCGTCAGCTCCGGATGGCTTGTGTCGATGCCCGTATCTAGAACCGCGATGCGGATTTCCGGATCGCCTTTGGTGATTTGATGGGCTTCGGGGAGATAAATCGCCCGTCTCGAGTCCATGTCAGTGGCTTGTCCCATCTGCATGGCGCGGTCCGAGGGGGGCGGCAGGGCGATGGAAACCGGTTCGACCATCCGGACCTGTTCGACAAAGGGCACGAGGCGGATCTGTTCGACAAGGTCCGCGGGGATATCGGGATTGTTTCTTAGAATGACGCGGTAGATCCGGTCCAGGCCGCTCGCGATTTCCTCCTGGTTCCACGAAGCGCCGCCGGGACGGTATTCGGACGCGATCATAGACCCGAATCCATACCGGTCTATCAACCGGTCGATCTCAGGGACAAACCTACGAGGCAATACGGCTCTTCCCTGCGCGGCATCCGCCCAGTATGGAAATACGCTTCCAGCAAGAGGCGACTTCAACTTGACGACGAGATGTGGCTTCACTAAACCTTTTCCGTTTAGGCGCTATTTACATTATAATCGATATCTACAGAAAAACCTATGGAGCCCGATCGGTACTCTTAAATCCACGAAGTCAAATCAAGTCCCGTTCAATATCAGCAAGAGAAGATGTTATGGAGATCCTTTAAGACAGAAACTCTCCTTTTGTCAATGAAAATAAAACAGGCTTTGAAATACCACCTGTCTGCCATACTGTTCGGAAATGAAAAAAGCAATCTTCGGGGATGACGTCCCATGCGCTTGCTTAACGTCCGCCGCAGTGCTTATTATGGAAATCGAACCCGACGTGGGATCAATAACATCGGGAGAATATCGAAACAAGGCGAACATTGAAAAAAAGGAGGGGCATATGGGCGTGGTTCATACGAGCAGGATCAGGATCGAGAAACTCAAGGGGCCGCACAGGACGGCCCGCATCGAAAACTTCGGGGAACCCGTTCATTTCGGGATTCACGGGGGGATCAAGGACTTTTACCAGGACAAGTACGGCAAGATATTCAAGGGGGAGGAATATCCCGCGACATTGGACTATATCATAGCCGGAGTGGCCGGGTGACTTACCGGGACGTTTGCCGGCGCGCTGGACGCGCGCGGAATTCCCTCGGCCGAAAACCTAGTCGCCAACGTGGAAGGAATCATCGAGGACGTGGACGGCGTTATCAGAATCACGGAAATTCGCCTTGCCTACCGTTTCAAAATCCCGCCCGGAACCCGCGAAAAAGCACAGAGGGCGTTGGACTTCTATGCGGACGGCTGCCCTGCCTACACTTCGGTCAAGGGCTGCATACAATGCAGTTGGAAGGCGGAAATGGAGGAAATGGACTAA
>CAZNTU010000280.1:4328-6664 GCA_964575975.1 uncultured Desulfobacteraceae bacterium | reverse complement strand
CTGGTACCGCGCACGGACCGACAATATTTTGAATATGATGCACCGTATCGTAGGCGGCCGGCTGCAAACCGGATTCCCCATCGAGGCTGTGAAGGAATTTTTCGGTCGCAACAACTACTACGTCGAGCTGACAAGGGATCACGTGGCGGAGACGCGCCTCCGCTATATACTGCTCCAGCTCGTTTACGTGCAACAGTTTGGCACGGGACCCTTCGATGTCCGTTTCAAGGACAACTCTCCGCACATAGACCACATCTACCCTCAGCATGGGCTGCGTACTCACTTCGGCTTGCCGACGGGCGAGATCAACCATCTTGGCAACTATAGATTCGTCGGCGCCACGGACAATATACGAAAACGGGGCGAACAGCCCTCTTCCTACTTTCAGCGGTTGAGGAATGCGCAGATCCAGATAGAGAAGCACCTTCTGTTGAGGGACGTTTCCCAGAACCCGTCTCTCCTTGCATGGGACGTTGCGAGCTACCGATCTTTTCGCGACCGTAGGCTGGAACGGATTTTTGATATCGCAAGTCACGCGGTGAACGTAGAGATTTTCATCAGAGACGGAGAAGGAGCGGCGTTGCAGGCCACCGAACAAGTACATATCGCCTCAGTCGATTGCTAAAATAGCGGCGCCTAAGCTTTTCGGTACGTGGTGGACTGGAAGGATATATGTCCGAGACTCTTTTTGTCCGCTTCAATCGGAGGGAACAATCGGAGGCCTCAGTCTCCGGAGCGAATATTGCGCGATCATGCGATCGCTTAGCGCCGGTCCCCAGGCGAAAGCCTCGGCATCGAAACCGACCAGGAACGGGAAGAAGGCCACGCCGACACCCGCAACAGGAACTTCGAGTGCGAGAATCCCGACAAGGCCCTCGGATGCGATCTGGGGATCGACGTCCAGGGATGAAGGGTAAAACTATAAAGGCGAGGCTTCGAGTCACAGGCTGAAGATAACCTGGTGGTCAAGGAATAAAAATGGCGGAGTCTCTCGCGAAGCTCCGCCATTTTTTTGCGTCTGTTCCTTTTAACGGTCAAGGCTGATTCATCGTTTTAGGATATTTTGTAGCGATTGAATTCGCTACATTGCCCTGTATTTCGATGCGGATTCACGGCTCCGGGGGAACGGTCGAAGACTGACTCCGGCCGATTATTGACATTTTAACGGGTATCGGTTGGAGAAGGATGCGGAACTTTCGCAGAAAGGGAAAAAACCGATCCGTCAACCTATTCGACCCACTACCGGATAAAGGAGAAGCTTCGCTTGATCAACTACGGGCGCTTCCGGGAAATCCCCTCCTCGTCTACGACTGCGAATCGAGAATTCCTGTGAACGTCCCCTGCCCCTCGACCAATGAAACTCTTCCCGCCAGTGCCAACCAGAGCGATTATCCAAGATAAACTCTTAGCTCATCATCTTTCTCCATATCAACACGGAACTCGTTGATGAGAGCCTTGACAATGCCGTTGGTCCAGCCGAAGCCATGTTGAACGATATACTCGCCCCCGCCGGCGATCACATCTGGTTCGCAAACATTGTATTTCTCCATGATATGGCCCCTTTTCTTGTAAGTCCTCCCCACACAGGCAACGAAGCGCTTTGCGATATCGAACGCGAGATCTCGCTCCCCGTAATTTAGAAGGCCCCGCACGACGATCCACTGCAATGGTGCCCATCCGTTCGGGCAGTCCCACTGTTCGCCGGTCTTCAGCAGTGTGGTCACAACGCCGCCCGGTCTTAAGAATTTCTCGCGGATCGCTCTGACAATTTTGGCAACCTTGTCCATTTCATCCTGCTCATTGGGATCGAAGAGTTCCGTGAATAGGGGATAAGCTCCAGCAAGACTCCAGACATCCGTCCGGCTACCTTCAAAATTCTCGCTTCCATCACCGTACCAATAGTCGAAGAACCAGCCCAGTTCATCGTTCCAGAAATATTTGATAATCGCTTCCTTGCGCCGCTTTGCAGCCTCCTTGTATTTCGGTTCGCCAGTCCACTTGTATAACTTCTTCTCCATGCCAAACAACAGGGCATTCAGGTCCACCGGCAGAATTTCCGTCGTACGAATTTTGGCAATCCCTCTCTCGACCCCGCCCTCCCTCTCGGGTTCGCACATGAACCACCTGCTGGAAAAGTCCCATCCTGATTCTGCGGCGGCACGGATATGACGGAAGAAAATTGAAGCGTCTTGTGGCATGTGCTTGTTAGTGTGCGCAAATTTAGCGATGTCTTCGTGATAGGCCTCCGGCCTGGGCTGCACATCTGGTGAGAGCGTTGGGTCACAGTAGTGGTCCCAGTACCTGCTGAGAACAAGTTTTTTATCGTGTTCGTCATC
>CAZNTU010000280.1:0-4228 GCA_964575975.1 uncultured Desulfobacteraceae bacterium | reverse complement strand
CAAGTTTTTTATCGTGTTCGTCATCGAGTTCTTTATCGTGTTCGTCATCGAGACTCACGCTACGTTCATTCTTCGCATTGCCATTCGTCTTCACCTCCCCGCCCAACCAGAACTCGTACTCTTTCGCAACCATGTCGATGTAGCCGATCTCTTTCCCCTGCTCATATTCAATACGCGCCTTCTTCACATACTCGAGACCTTTCATGCGTACCAGCAGATCGACCATGGAACAGAAGAAGGGAGGCTGCGAACGAGTCTCGTAATACCTGCGATTTCCGTTTGGAACGAACCCGTGTTTATCGATGGATGTCGCGTAATTCTTGACCATGCAATCGAACAGGTCCAAGTAACCCGAGAGGACTAGCCCCTCTCCGGTAAAATATGCATCCCAGTAATAAACCTCGTCGAATCTTCCTCCCGCCACCACATAGGGGAAATCCAGCTTGACCAGCGTGCCATTGAACATCTCCTCGGGGAGGTTTCTTCTGTCTCGCTTGAGTACGGCCCAGACGCTGTCGATGTAGGACTCCATGCTGCTCGTGGGTTCCTGCGGTATACCATTGGTCGATGTCGCCTCTTCGGAACGACCTTGGAAGTTTTCGTCAATAAAGTCGTTTAGACGGCTACGGAATGAGATAATCCCCTCTCCTAAACCTGTCACAGGTATAAATTTATCATAGTCGTATTTTGGATGAAGATCTTCCAATCCTTTTCGAAAGTTGCTGAATGGGTTAAGCAAATTTGTCTGACAGATTTCCACAAAGTTTTCAATTTTTTTGTTGTTGTCCAATTTTTTGGGAATCATGTCAGGAAATGTTTTCGAATCCTTAAACAATCGCAACGACTGGACAGCTTCGAACAACGGGCCTTTGATTAAGATCTCCCACGGCATCTTTGTCTCCACGTTTGTCTCCTTTAAATCACCAATTAGCGGAATGATTTCTGCGTAGGCAAAAGATGGTCTTAGGTAGATGCTCGCTGATATGTTTCCTATGGCACAGCCTGCTTCCACCTAACGAGCGATCGACGGTTCCTGTCAATATATTGGACGGCATCTTCATAACCATTTTTTGCCTGCGGCATTCATTTTTCAACAAAATCCCGGATAACAGACGATCCCGACTATCTTTGCTCGCAGTTATCGTACAAGATCGCTCTTATTCAAAAAAATTTTTGATCCTCAAACAAATAAGGTTTCGATGGTGCCGGGATTTTACCTGCTTCTCTATCTCTCTTAAAAAATGGCCGAACTTATGCGTTTTTTCGTCCCCAGAGTTTGCATCTTTGATAGGCCACACAGCCGTGATATTTTCGATCCGCCCCGCTTAACTTTTGATGTTAGAACAATAGCGACTACGGCATGTTTTTCCGGCATAATGTAGCGATTTCGTGCGATACGAATGAGGCGAGAACACAGAATCGAGATCAAGGCCGGATGCGATCCGTAGGCCTGAGTTTCAGTCCCCCAACATTGCGCACCGTGCTTGCTAAATCCTTTCCGATCACCCATGAATCCTGTTCCAGCGCCCTGCACATATCCATTTTTTATCAAAGCGGCAGGTTCCGTGATTATCCGGCTGTCGATGTTCTTGCACTCGCCAAGATTTCACTGGACCACTGGCATCGGCCATCGCAGACGCGTCTATCCCAGTCCGAAACGGTCTGGGGCAAGGACAGCGCCACCCCCCACTGCTGTAGCCCGGTAGGGAGATCCTCTATCGAAAATCCAAGTTCGGGGATAGCGGCCCGCAGAGATGTAAAATTTTTTTTTGTTTCGTTTCGAACGCTCTTGCTCATAGCTGGTTTCGTGAAGTCCGGAAGGCCGCATGAAGTCAGCATCGTCTTCGCCGGCGACTCGAAGTTATAAAAACGATTTTGAAAATCGGATAGAATCCTTCGATAGTTCAGTGAAACGACAATTTTCGGCGAACAATACCGCCGGCTTTTACGAATTTGAAAGGAAACTGACCATGGGCTATGAAACATGTCCTCACTGCGGTGGCACAAACAAAGGAACCACCATGCACATTGCCAAGTACGGGGCCGAAGACAGATGGGTTGCGGACCCGTGCCCTTACTGCTTGTTTGGCGGGATTTGGAAAACGGACCCGCCGAAGCAGCCCAAAGCCCCTGGCGGAACCTCGAATTTTGGCTCAAGCGCACGCAAACCGAAAACTCCGCCTCTCGTTCAGAACAAAGTTAAATCGTACAACGGCGGCAAATTCCTTTTCCAGCGGCACGGAAGGGGCGCGGCAACGCATTCTGACGGCTTGGCGTACGATGGCGGCTGGTTTTTTGGCAAATGGAAGGGGAAGGGCGTCCTGACGAGACGTGGCGCGTGGATCTACGAAGGTCGCTTCGGCAACGGCATGCTCCATGGGCAAGGCAGGCTGACCCTGGACGACGGAACAATCTTTTACGGTCGATTTAAGCGCAGCGAGCCCAAAGGACAAGGCAAGATTCTATTTGGCGGCGGAACCCGCTTCGAAGGCAAGTGGCTGGACGGCGAAAGGCAAATTTTTTTTGGACGCGCGAGATTCAGGCGCGGCCGCCCGCATCGAGAACGGCGCCATCGTTGTCAAAACGGGATTTTTTAAAAGAATCGAAGAAGTCGGTCGTTTTTCGTTTAAAGAAATTTTTAAACGATCATAACACTGAAGGCGGGTCCGGAGGGGGACCGCACGCGATCCGAAATCCTTCGAAGCGGCTCCGGATCTCTTTTTCCAAGGTCAGGTCGGTTCGGTTCGTCCAATCCAACGCCAAAAATTATTGTGCCTGGTTTCGAATTGACGGGCGGGAACAATCGGAGTCCCGCCCTTCTTCCCTGTTTATAGTTCCGGTATCGTTTTAAGCCTTACATCCACGAACGAGGCCAACGATTCGCGAAGCTTCCAGAATTCCTCGGCCGAAGGCTCCGGCAACGCCTTCAACGCGGCGGCCCTTCGCTTCGAGTTGAGACCCAGCCAAACGTATTCCGGATCGATCCCTCGCACCATTTCCACCAGCTCGCCGCAGTCGAACTTCAAGAGCGGCTCCAGGGTCAATACCTTCCGGGGCCAGTCCAGCGCCTTGAACTGATCGAACCGGACCGGCGGCGCTGGCGCCTTGCTTACGGCCGGGTATCCTTCGGCGCGGTTCGTCTCAAGGGTCGTCACCAGCACGGCGTTTT
Source organism: uncultured Desulfobacteraceae bacterium (assembly GCA_964575975.1). Classification (GTDB taxonomy): domain Bacteria; phylum Desulfobacterota; class Desulfobacteria; order Desulfobacterales; family SKZT01. The sequence continues at coordinate 1,059 of CAZNTU010000280.1, read as the reverse complement.
CCGGAAGCTCCCCCAGGTACGGTTCGAAGCACTCCGGGCGCTTGCTTTGAAAATAGAAGATTTGATCCGGCTTCCCTCGCTCCCTTACGGTCCGGATTATTTTCCGGAGCGCGTCCTCGGGCGCGAAGGAAACGTCCGAACAGCCGCAAACGAAAACGATCCTGGAGTTGGGGATTCTTCCCAGCCGCTCCTCGTGGAAATGGGGCGCGTAGTCGTAGCACAGCCCGCAGTTTCGCCTTTGCCGCCTGGCCTGCGCCTTGAACGAAGGCACGCAATAGAGACAATCGAACTCGCATCCGACGAACGCGTTCCAGGTTTTGGCTTCGTCGTACATGTTTCCCATTCGTTTCTTTTCCCTTCCGATCCTTTCGTGGAATTTCGCGGTCTTTTCTGACCTGGCCACAGACTCGATTGTCCGTTGGTTTGAATAGCCGGTCGATTTTTGATCCGACTTCGAGGTTAACATCTTCGGGCAAAAAACGCACGTTCCCCGCCGAATGCATCCGGATCTCAAAGCGGACCCGTACTCGATCACCCCGGCAATTCTCGCTCCGGCCATGCCATTATTCGTTTTCGGAGGCCAATTGTTCCTATAGGCGTATTCATGAATCGACCTGGCGCTCCTTGAGGTCGCCGCGATCCGCGCGGAGGTCTCCGCCTCCGGAGCGCAAACCTGGGCGATCATGCGGGCGCTTGGCGCCGGTCCCCGGGCGGAGGCCTCGGCGAAACCGGACACTCTCTGATCCCCAATGACAGTTTCACATTTCCGCTCCAGTCATTTTCCGGACGGCGACTTCAGCCGCTTTAGCTCGGATTCCATTTTCTTCCGGTGCTCCACGGCCAGCCTGCGGGCCTCCTCGTAACCGTACTTGCCGACGGGAAACTTTTTGCGCAGCTTTTTCTTGTCCTCGCACCAGGCGGCCACCCAGTGCCGTTTGAAGCTTCTGTACCACCTGCCCCTGACCTTGTACCTCTTCCAGTATTCGGTGTAGAACACGCCGGTGACGCCGGATTTGTTGTTCGGCCTGATGTCCTCCTCGAACAGCCTGTTCACGCCGA